>CAMBPO010000129.1 GCA_945869725.1 Klebsiella pneumoniae | reverse complement strand
TTGGGCAACTGGCTGCCCTGCCGCACAGAATGACCAAATGGATGGGTACGAAAGTGATGCGCCTGTTTCAGCTCTGCAGCCAGATCCGCCAGATAAGCCGCACGCGAGCTCCAACCGGCCGGCGGCTCAATCAAATAGGATCTGACCATAGACTTGTAGTCGTACAGGGCGTCGAATCCGGGATTGTTAGTCATGCGCCAGACCATGGCCTGCAGCGCCAGCGCGTGTTGGTCAAAGGGACGACGATTGAGTGCATCGGTGACTGCCGCCGCGGCGCCATCTGCTTCACCACAGGCCAACGCAGCACGCGCTAGTGTCATCACCGCCGGGAATGAGGAACGATCTGCATTAAAAGCCCGGATCGCCAGCTCGCGGCCATGTTCCAGATTGCCAATCTCCAGTAACAGGTCTGCGGCGCGCACCATCATGCGGGCATCGGCTGCGTTGCGTGTCGCCAGATCCAGTATCACCCGCACCGCACCGGGCTTATCGCCCGTGAACTCCAGCGCCTGCGACAGCGCCAGATGCAAGTCAACCGACATCGGGTAAGCGCGCACAGCGTTGACCAAGGGCTGCAAGGCTATGTTCTGATCCGCACTGCTCATCCACAATAGTTGTGTCAACTCAAACAGCGCTGTGTGCATGTCAGGTCGCAGACTGATTGCCTCTCGATATGCCAGTTGCGCCGCGGTCAGTTGGCCGATATGCATCTGTGCTCTGGCCAGAACCAGCCGTGTTTCAGGAGCACGGATGCCGAGTTTGATGGCAGCCATGGCGGCTTTAGCAGATTCGTCATAGCGGCCCACATCACCGAGCGTTGACGCCAGATTATGCTGTGCGACGGCGCTGTCGGGCCATGTGCGTGCGGCGGATTCGTGAATTGCCAAGGCGTCGACAAGATTGCCTTGTTGTTTCAGAGATTCCGCGCGCTGGCTCATGGCCTGCAAAGATTCAGTGGCTGTTAAAGACATAAAGTCGCTATACCCGTAGGTTGTCAGGAATACGCAGGATCATGGTGTTGACGATCACCGATGTCAACATGACCAAGCTGCTGTTTCAGCAGCCTTATCAACTGCAGGATTGCAGGCTCTCCGCGCGCAATTTCTCCGGGAAACAACACCAGTTGGCCGTCAACGGCAGCCAGAATCAAGGCGGCGGTAGCTTTTTTATCGGCTTCTGGCACGTCCAGCAGATTGGCCATCCACTCAATCCAACCCGCACTGATTTGTTGGGTTATGGATATCAACAACAGGTCGCCCCGATTGGCATTGGCAGCCAGATCCAGCCACAACCTGAGGTGGGGTTTAAACGCCTCACTTTTTGCCGCGGCCCACAACGCTTCCAGCAATGTTGAGGGTGGTAAAGGACGAGAGCCAAACATTTCTGTTAGCGACGCACTCAGGCCACTCGCGATGTGTGTCAATACGGCGGCTACCAACTCTTCCTTGTTCTGGAAGTAGTACAACAGCATGCGGTCACTGGTACCGGCCACCTCAGCGAGACGACGTAAACCGGTATCGCTGAGCCCGGTGTCCAGAAAATGCACCGCGAGCAGATCAATCACCTCTGCACGTTTGTCTAGCCTTTTAGCCACATCCACGTCCTCACATCAATATCACTTTTTTCTTGCTTAATGCTGTAGCGCCTGCTACAAAACTGTTTATGTAGCAACCATTACAATTTTCAGGAGACCTGGTCATGTTGACGCCCAAACCCGCAAACATCAAGCAGCAGATTTTTTGGATGATGCTAATCTCACTGGCAGGCTGGGTGGGATTTTTACTGATATTCAGAAGCTGGTGGCCCGGCAATACCGAACCAGACGGTGAACTCACCTTGCTCTGGCTGTGGTTGGTCATCGGTTTTGCAGGCTCAGCGCTGACCGCGGTAATTATGTTCAAGGTGTTCAAAACGCCGCCCGAGTGGCGCGTTCATGCGGCAGCCGCCTTGACCGCGCCCGCCATGTGCCTTGATGTACTCGGTACCATTTTCTTTGAACGCTGGTTTCCCAATCCCGGCAGCATGGATGACAGGATCTATCCAGCCATGATTCTGGCGGGTGTGGCTGCGATACTGTTTACCGGTCTGTGGATGGGACGACCCCGGCAGGACGATCTCTAAAGCAGCTCGGCAGGGCACACTGAAAGTGCGACAGCACGTCTGGCATAATTGTGTGAGGAACTTGATTGCACGCCGGGTGATTTGCTGGATATAACAAACGTTGACTAAGCAAGGAGTTGTTATGCTCAAAGGCTATTGGATCGTGCAGGTCGACATTAATGACCTGGAAAAATATAAGGACTATGTGGCCGCCAATGCCGAGCCCTTTAAAACCTATGGCGCAAAATTTCTGGTACGTGGCGGGCGCTTTGAGAACCCGGAAGGCAACAGCCGATCCCGGCATGTGGTACTTGAGTTTCCGGACTATCAGTCAGCGCTGGACTGCTGGCACTCGCCTGAGTACCAACACGCCATCGGCTTGCGACAACCGGTTTCCACACTGGATCTGGTCATTGTTGAAGGTTATGAGCCATGAGTATCCGCGTTGGTATTTGACTCGCAGGCAACGTGAGCTTTTGCCAGAGTCTGGCAGTGGCTCACTGTTAGTCGGTGTCAGATTCGTCGGGCACAATCAGGTCCAGTGTCTCTTTGATCTCTTCCATCACAATATAACTTTTGGATTCACGCACTCCCGGCAGCTTTAACAGGATATCGCCCAGCAGTTTGCGATAAGACGCCATTTCGGAAATGCGCGCCTTGATCAGGTAATCAAAATCACCCGATACCAGATGGCACTCAAGCAGATGGGGTGACTTGCTTACTGCGCGGCGGAAATCATCAAAAATGCTGGCCGAATTGGACTCCAGGCTGATTTCCACAAACACCAGCAGATTGGCCTGCAGCTTCTGTGGATTCAGACGCGCGCCGTAACCCAGAATAAACTTCTCCCGCTCCAGTCGCCGCACCCGTTCCATACACGGCGTGGTCGACAATCCGACCTTCTCGCCCA
>CAMBPO010000128.1 GCA_945869725.1 Klebsiella pneumoniae | reverse complement strand
GCGGAGCGCTGGGAGCAAAATGGCAGTGAAATTACCTTCTGGCTGCGCGAGGATTCTTTGTGGAGCGATGGTCAGCCGGTGACCGCCCACGACTTTGTGTTTGCCTGGCGCAATGCCCTTTCCCCCGCCATCGGATCCCAGTACGCCTTTATTCTTTACCCTGTTCTTAATGCCGAAAAAGTAAACAATGGTGAATTGCCGCTGGAGTCCCTGGGCGTCGAAGCGGTGGACGACCGCACCTTCCGCGTGACCCTTGAGACACCCATTGCCTACTTTGATCGCATGGTCGCCTTTGTGACATTCCTGCCCGCCAGGGAAGACTTTTACAACGCCACTAATGGTCGTTACGGCGCTGATCCTCATGAGATGCTCTACAACGGCCCTTACATGATGACCAGCTGGGTGCATGGCTCCAGTCTGCGCCTGGAAAAGAACCCATATTACTGGGATGACAATCGTGGGTTGATTGAGGTCATCAATTTTGCACACATGACCTCTGATCCGAATACCTTGTTGAATCTGTTCAAAGACAAACAGATTGTGATGGCCGATCTTGGCGCAACCATGCTCGATGAGGCCATGCTGCAGGGCTGGCAGATTCAGAGTTTTCAGGAAGGCACGGTATTTTTCATCGAGTTTAATCACCGTGACGAACGCCTGACACGTAACCTGAACCTGCGCAAAGCATTTTATCTGGCGCAGGATTCCGGCGAACTCGTCAACCGAGTCATCAAGTTGCCGGGTTATCTGCCCGGCGAGAGTCTGTTCCCGGTTTGGCTGCGCGGCGTTGAGGACTCACTGCGTGATGAGTTCCCGGCACCGGCGTATGAGCGCAACATTGAGCTGGCCCGCGAGTATCTGCAACGCGCGCTGGACGAACTCGGGCTGGAACAGTTGCCCCAAATGACACTGCTGACCGGCGATACCCCAACCGCACGCATGCAGGCCGAGTACTATCAGGAAGTCTTCAAGCGCAATCTGGGTGTAGACGTCATCATCGACTCACAGATATTCCGGCAACGTCTGGAGAAAATGACACAAGGTGAGTTTGATATGGTGATGGCCGGCTGGGGTCCTGACTACGATGACCCGCTAACCTTTGCTGACCTGTTTACCTCATGGAATCTGAACAACCGCGGCCGGTATGCCAGCGATGCGTTGGACGCTCAGGTTCGTATCGCCCAGTCCTCACTGGATACTGCTGAACGCATGAGAGCCTTTGGCGAGATCCAGCGCCTGATTTACGAAGATGTGGTGATTATCCCCAACTACGAGCGCGGTTATGTCTACGTCACCGACCCCCGGCTGCGCGGCATGATGCGGCGGGTTATCGGCGCAGAAATTGATTTCACTTACGCCTGGATTGAGGAATAACACCGTATGTGGAGCTATACACTCAAACGCATTCTGCAGGGCATCATCACCGTTTGGTTTATCGCCACCGCGACATTTGTGGCCATGCACAATGTACCCGGCGATCCATTGTCCAGCGACAGGGCGGCCAATGAAACCATTCGCGCCAATCTTGAAGCCCGTTACGGACTCGACCGGCCGCTGTTTGAGCAATATCTGATGTACATGGGCAATATGCTGCGCGGTGATTTTGGTATTTCGTTTACCCAGCAGAACCGTGAAGTCAATGACATCATCCGCGAACATTTTCCGGTTTCTGCCACCCTGGGAGTGCTGGCAGTCGTATTTGCAGCGCTTGGCGGCATCCTGATGGGGGCGTTAACTGCGTTGTATCGCAACCGACTGCCCGACTACATCATCATGTTCCTGGTCATTCTGGGCATTTCCGTGCCGAGTTTTGTATTTGCCGCGCTGGGCCAGCTGTCGCTGGTGAATCTGAATGCCATGATGGGCTTTTCCGTGTTGCCAGTTGCCGGCTGGGGAACCGTGTCGCACATGCTGCTGCCGGCATTGGTGCTGGGTCTGGGCACCATGGCCTACCTCACCCGCCTGATGCGCTCCTCGATGCTGGAAGTGATCAGCTCCGATTATGTAAGAACTGCGCGGGCCAAGGGCGTACCGCCGGCCAGAATTTTTACCCGCCATCAGTTGCGTAATGCGGTGATGCCGGTGATCACCGTGCTGGGGCCGGCGATCGCTGCGATTACCACCGGTGGTTTTGTGGTGGAACTGGTGTTTGCCGTACCGGGATTGGGTCGCTACTTTGTCCAGGCAGTACAGCAGCTCGACTACACGGTGATCATGGGAACCACAGTGTTTTATGGCACATTCCTGGTCTTTATGGTGATCCTTGTGGATCTTGTGTATGGCTGGATTGACCCCAGGGTCAGGTTGAAGTGAGGCCCTCGGTGACTGATCAGACCCTAACAGAACACTATTCCGGGGCAGACGCCCAGCCCATCAGAACCCTGCGGCCAGTTGATTTTGAGCCCTTGCCAGCGTCAGCACCCACAGCAGGAATGGTGCGACCATCACGCTCCTACTGGCAGGATGCCTGGGCGCGTTTAAAAGCCAACCGTCGCGCGATTGCCTCTTTATACATCATTGTTTTTCTGATGCTGTTTACCTTCGTCGGGCCATTGATCTGGCGTGTGGATCCAGCCTTGCAGGATGTGGATCAGATTAGCCAGAGACCCTTTGCCGATCGTTCCGCTGTCTTGGTCATGCCGTTTGAGCGGTGGGAAGGCATCAGTCTGGAGCAGGGATTTGGCGTCGGTGATGGCTTGCGTCTGGCTTCCCAGCCAACCACTCAGCAGGTTCGTATGTTGTGGGATGCTGTCCCCGAGGCGTCGGCATACCGTCTGTATCGCAATCACTTTGAACCCCAGTCGTCGCTTGTGCTGGGTGTGCCTATCGCATCCATCACCCGTGATGGCGTTCACTGGTATGAAGACAGATTGGACTTGCGTGCACGGCTTTATTACTACTCGGTGGTGGCTGTCGATGAACTGGCGCAGCCGCTGGGTCAGCATCAAACCATCGTCGCTGATGTGCGCAGGGTGATTACGCTGGATGAGGTTGTTGCCCGCGGGCTGACGGATGATCCC
>CAMBPO010000127.1 GCA_945869725.1 Klebsiella pneumoniae | reverse complement strand
TCGTAAATTTTAGTTCACTTCAACAAAAATCGGGTTTGAATAGAACCACAAATCCTGCCACGGATTTTCTCCGCGAGGATCAAGTTCCGGCTCCATTTCTGATGTATTGGTGCCTCGCACGCGCAAGTACATCGTTGTGGACACTGAAGGCAATGTGTATGACATGGCAAAGCAACCGTTTTCTGCGCGCCAGTCATCCGCATAAAAACGTTCAACAACACGCGTACCCGCCGTGGACGATGTGGTTGGATCAGCAAACACACCCGTCACATCACCCACAATAAGATCTACCCGCTCAACAGAAGGCGAATCGCCATTGGCATTTGGTGACGCTGGCTGACAGAAACTGATGTCGACGATGACTGATGAATTACTGCTGACAATTAGCGTGCCACCGATATCGGTAGAATTATCAGCGGCAGACGCTGTAAACCCGAGTTCAGAAATCAGATCACCTGTTGTTACAAATATTCGACCTTGTCGGAAGGACTCCAGAATCGAGTGATGATCTTTCTCAGCTTTAATGTAGGTTTTTGAGTACTCGCCCGGCCAGAAATCTGTACCACCTTCACGCCAATGCACATGGCTGTCAGAGTTGGCTGTAATCCACCAGTGCCGCCCTTCAGCCAGCATCGAGTCCCAGAACCCACCCAGCTGCGCGGTCATCTGATCAAAACCACCCATGGTTGGAAAACGACCATAACCGCCGCGTGCAGCGTCACTGTTGTCATTTTCGGCAGCAGTGGTCAATGGGCGCTGACTTAAGGCGGCAGCCTGGTGCCCAGGAGAGCCTTCCATGCCCACCGCTATGTTTGGCGCAACATTGTTCCAGGCTCTGAATTCTGCGGGTGTTGTTGTGCCGTATACAGCCAGATCGGTTGCTGAGCGTGATGGATGATGCGCAATCAGCAGCGGAGCAGGGGACAATTGAGCCATGGCCCTTAGTGCGTCCAGCATACGCGGCTCGGTATCCCAGCTGTCATCCGCGGGCCAAGGCTCTCGTTTTGCAAATGTTGATTCTATGTTGAACAGGTGATCTGCTTCGTTTTCAGAATACGGCACAATAATGCTGGAGTGGTCGGCGGCAGGGGTGTCAAATTCCATTCCATAAAATAGCATCACTTCCGGGACCGCACTGCGCGCCTGAAGCAGCTCCGGATACGCATAGTCACGATTAACCCTGGAATGATTTGGACCACCATGATCGGTGCTCACCATCCAGTCCAGACCATAATTTCTTGCCATCAGGGCGTTCATTGGAATGGGGTAAATAGCATCGCCAGCCAGTTCTGGAGTGGGTGGATTGGTTTCCTCATTCCAACCCACGCTGTATCGGCTGTGCACATGGTGATCGCCGGCAAGCCATCGTTCTACTGTTAACTGACTGCCACTGATTGAGTCACTATTGGTAATCAAAAAAGCAGTGGTTGATGTAATGACTATTACGGAGCCCAATACTTGAAACTTTTTCATTCAATTGCCCTTCGAATTAATGTGTATGATCCAGATCGAGTTCGGTATGACTGTTGCCGCCCCAGCAGCTGGAACCCGTGCGCTCTTCAGGATTGGTGCACAGGCGTTGTGGTGAGTCAGGACGTTTGTCGATAACGCGTTTGCTACCATCCGCTTGGCGCTCAATATCAAATGCGTCATACAATTGACCGGTAACTGTGCGCGCCTGATAGATAATTTTATCGGGTGTAAACTCGATCACCTGAAATAACTGTGTGTCCTCAGCCAGTCTGTCCATCGTCTCTGGCGCTGAGTCACCTATCATATACATTTTGGGGCCAGACACGGAGACAACATACATCGGACCTGCCTCACCTAATTGACCAGAAGCGCCCGATGCCACATTTTCTCCACGCCCATAGGTATGGTCATGTCCTTGAAGTACCAGATCAACATTAAATTCGTCAAAGACAGGTTGCCAATGTTCGCGTAATCGCGGGTTATCTCTGCCCTGGGACACAGAGAACATGGGGTGGTGATACGTCACTACAGTCCAGTTGTTTGGGTTATCGCTGAGGATTTCTCTCAACCAGGTAGCTTGTATCTGCATCATTTCATCACTTTGCAAGGCCTGCTGGGAGTCCAGTGTAATGTAGCGTACACCCTGGTAATCCATGTAATAAACAGTGCTCAATAGTTCAGACGGTCCGTTGCCGCCGGTGGAAAAATGCGCTGTCCATTGCGGGATCAGTACACGTGAGCCTGACGCCTGAGACAGATACTCATGGTTACCCGGCGCAGCCACATTCACAATCATACTGTTTATAAAACTGCCGGCGTCAAACCACTCTCCCCACTCATCATCATGGTTGTCGCCTGCGCTTGAATTGACAAGATCGCCGGCATGCACCATGACCTGTGCACGCGGGGCAGTACTAAAAGCCTCACGGATCACCCGCGAGAAATGCGCCTTTACAGCATTCTGTGCGTCACCAAAATAAATTGCTGTGTGAGGTTCGGTGTCGTCAGATGCAGTGCGGAACTGGAACCACTCGCTCCATGTTTCATCACCTCTGACTCTGTAGGCGTACAAGGTGTCTGGTAGCAGATTTTCAAACAGAACCTGATGATGACGTCCTATACCATTCATTGTCTCCAGCGTGGTGCTTTTGCCTTGCACCAACTCAGCCGTCAGATGCAGAGCAGGGGAGTCAGCAGCTACACTAATTTGGGCGTAGGTGTCTGTCGCATCAGCATATGTTCGCCAGCTCACTGACAGACTGGTCGCCGGATCTTGTGTGGCATTAAGCAAAATGCGATCCGGAAATGCAGTAGGCTGGTAGGGGTTTTCGCCAGCCGGAACCAAGGTGTTTTGTCCCAGCGCTGGTGTCGATAACATCGCAAGCAGCAATGTTGATACCATGGTTGCCGATCGGTAAAAACCCGTCAGATAAGATGAAGTTATTGGCATAATACATATCAGTCAAATGTCAGTGTAAAAGCATACTATTGCTTTTAAATGACATATTTGCGAATGCAAGGGCTCAATGCACTTAGTAGATACCCTGGCTGCGAAGATAGTC
>CAMBPO010000126.1 GCA_945869725.1 Klebsiella pneumoniae | reverse complement strand
CGCTCAATTTCCGGTAGAGGCGCCAGTTCGGCTCGAGAACGTTTCCGTCTGAATACGCCGATCGCTGCGATTGGTGTGCGCGGGACTGATTTTGTGGTGAGCGCCAGCCAGCAGTCTGTGCGAGCGGCTGTGAATGAAGGCGTGATTGTCATGGCGCCTTTCTCCAGCGAGTGCAGTGCGGATACCTTTGGCCCTTGTTTAACAAATGCCATAGAGCTCAGCGACAGTTCCCTGCAGGTACTGGAGATGCAAAGTGCCGGCGGCGTGCCTGAATTGCTGCCGGCAACGCTGGAGCGCGATCCGGACATGATGCGCGACGAGGTTGCGCTCGCGCTCGCGGTGCAAGAACAGCCGCCACAGGCCGACGAAAAAACCGCTGCGACCGAAGTCTTCCTTGAGACAGTTACCTCTAGGCGTGTGCAGCAGGAAGTTGCCGTTGCTGCGCCGGTCACGCCGCCGTCAGTGACGCCACCCGTTGTAACCCCACCGGTGGTTACTCCGCCTCCCGTTGTCGTGACGCCGCCGGTAGTACTTCCAGTAACGCCGCCTGATTTTACACCGGTGGCACCAGTGCCTGTTCTTGCACTGACAGACCGAAATCTGGTGTGGGGGCGTTGGGGCGCCGGCCAGGGTGATTTGGAAAAACTGACGATGGCTTATGTCGATGTCAGGCAAGGCCGTGATGTGACGGTAGGTAACAATGATTACGTGCTGTTCCGCGACGGCGATGGTAAGACCCGTGTTCAGGAAGGCTTGGGCCCGGTGAGTTTTGCGTTACACAGCGCGCAGGCGTTTTATCACTCGGCGACCGGCGTGGTGGCAATGACTGTCAAAGGCGGAACGCTGGATATCAATTTTAATACCAGTAGTTTTGCGACCGAATTGAATATGAATCACAGCCTGACCGGCGATGTCAGTTTTATCGCCAGCGGCTTTATCTATGAAGGTGGTTACTTCTACACACGATCTGAAACCGAGCGCATGGCAGGGGCAGTCAGTCTGAATGGTGCGGAAGCGGGTTATTACTTCGAGAAACAGCTCGAAGCCGGCGGCATTCAGGGTCTGACTCTGTGGGATAAGCGCTGATCATGATTCTTGTGCGTCAACTCATCCAACAATTTAACCCCCTGTCGCTAGCATTGCGACTGTTGCCAGGACGTGGTCGCTTGCTGATGCTGGCGCTTGCCGGCGTCACTACCTTGTTGCTGACGGGGTTTTTTGGTGGCAGCCTGACCATTGTTGAAGAGCGCCTTGGCGCACAAGGCTGGGTATTGTTTCCGGAAGACGTGCCGGAAGAGCGCGTTACCATCGTCGCAATTGACGAGCAGAGTCTGGCTGAGATTGGGCCATGGCCGTGGTCGCGCTACGACATGGCGCGACTGGTAACGTCTCTTAACGCTGCCGGCGTGCAACTGCAGATCCATGACATCGTTTATCCCGAGCCTCGCGAAGGCGATGACGCTTTTATTGCAGCACTGCAGGCCAGCCGGGGGGCGGTGATTGCTCAGGTGCCGGTTTTGCAGTCGGCGCAACAGGTTCAAACGGGGTTGATGACTCATGCGCTGACAGGCGTCAGCTGTGATGCCAGCAGTTCAGCCACCAGTTTTATTGCCCCTCATAGCGGATTTGCCACAATTGCCAAAGGCCACATTGCGCCACTGGTTGATTCCGACGGTTCCATCCGCAAAATCCCCGCATTTGTCTGCGTGGATGGCCAAGCCTACCCAACGCTGGTGATCAGCGCCTTGTTGCAGCCGACACAGGCAACAAGCTGGCAGGCGTCTGTCACGGAGGGTGACGGCTGGTTCGGTGCAGATCAGGTGCTGCGTCTGCAGGCTTACCCCGGACTTGATATTCCGCTGGACGCCGAGGGCAACATCCGGATTTCCTATCAGGATCTGCCCGAAAATTTTATGGCAGTCTCTGCCGCAGACGTGATGATGGGGCGCGTTGAGCCTGGTCTGCTGGAAAACGCCTGGGTTCTGGTTGGCGCAACGGCCTTTGGTATGGGTGACATTGTGCCGACACCTTACAACGGCTCAGCACCGGGTGTTGAGTTGCAGGCGCGTTTGCTCGGTAGCCTGCTGGATACCACCATGCCGTATGAGCCGCGTGGCAGTGAATCGTTGTTAATGTTGCTGACAGCTCTGTTTGCAGCGGCGTTATATGGTTTGGCGGGTGCCCGTGAGCGATTCTCGGCATTTGCATTGCCAGTTGCTGGCTTACTGTTGCCACTGCTGGCGTTAGCGTTACATTGGCAATTGCTGGTCAGCCAGCAGTTGTGGTTAGGCTGGGTAATGCCTTCTTTATATACCTTGGTTGCGGCCAGTCTTTTGTTGCTCCTGGAGCAAAGCCGTATCCGCGCCGAGCGCAGCCGCATTTTTGGTAACCTCAACAGCTACCTGCCCAGTGATGTGGCCCGCGAGATAGCCTACTCACTGCCAAGTTCCAGCATTAATGCCAGGCGCTGTGATGTCACGTTGCTCAGCGCAGATCTGCGCAATTTCTCTGCCTTTGGTGAGGCTCGCCCGCCAGAAGAATCCGCTGCGCTGCTGCATTTCTTTTTTGTGCGTGCAACAGATATTGTCGAACGCCACGGCGGACGCATACAGGAATTTAAAGGTGATGGCCTGCTCGCGGTGTGGGATGGTCAGAACGAGATCAGCGCCCGCGCCTCACTTGCCGCAGCGCAGGAGATGCTCGACGCCATTCATCGCGATATGCCCCGACAACCACCCTCAGGTCTTGAGCCATTGGCACTGGGTATTGGTATTGAGCAGGGTCCGGCTCTGATGGGTTCTATTGGACCTGCACAGCGCCGTACCCATACCTTGTTGGGTGACACTGTAACCATCGCTTTGCGCATACAGGAGATGACCGCTGAATTGTCACAGCCGATTCTGTTGGGCGAGAGTGTAGCGCGTCAGTTAATCGACCTGAAGCCAGAGTCACAGGGCAGCTTCCTGCTAAATGGACTGCGCATCCCCCACACCTTGTTCGCCCCTGCTAATGACGAGACCACCCAGCGCCGTGCACGTCAGGAGCAGCTGAATCTCAAGGTCATTTCAGGTGGCCGCAGTTAATA
>CAMBPO010000125.1 GCA_945869725.1 Klebsiella pneumoniae | reverse complement strand
GTGACGGTGTGGGGACGGATAGATCATTTTTTGTACAGTACCTGCTGAACAAAAAATGATCTCTCCGTCCCTACGTCGATCACCGACATAACGTCACACATACATCGACACATGTACCCTGGGTGCTGCAGAAATGCAGTTGGGACATGGGATGTATGGAGGCCTAACCCGGAAAATAGCCAAGGTAATTTATATGACTACTGTGTCAATGAAAGACATGCTCAAAGCTGGCGTCCACTTCGGACACCAGACCCGTTACTGGAATCCCAAGATGAAGCAGTTCATCTTCGGCGCACGTAACAAGATCCACATCATCAACCTGGAACACACCGTTCCTGCGATGAACGAAGCGCTGGCGGCTGCACAAAGCCTGGCAGCTCGCAACAAAAAAATTCTGTTCGTTGGCACCAAGCGTGCAGCAGGTCCTGTGATCAAGGCGCAAGCCGAGCGTTGCGGTATGCCTTACGTTGACCACCGCTGGTTGGGTGGCATGCTGACCAACTATAAAACTATTCGCGGTTCAATCAAGCGTCTTCGCGATCTGGAAGCTCAGGAAACTGATGGCACGCTGGATCGTCTGACCAAGAAAGAAGCACTGATGCGTCGTCGCGCGAAAGAGAAACTCGAGCGCAGCATCGGCGGAATCAAGGATATGGCTGGCTTGCCAGATGCGCTGTTTGTGATCGATGTGGATCATGAGCGGATCTCTATCACTGAGGCTAACAGCCTGCGAATTCCGGTGATCGGTGTGGTTGATACTAATTCCAACCCCGATGGCGTTGACTACCCGATTCCTGGCAACGACGACGCTATGCGCGCAATTGAACTGTACGCCTCAGCTATTGCTGACGCCTGCATTGCTGGCCGTTCTACCGGTAACCTGGTGAATGACAGCGAGTTCGTGGAAGTGGTTAACGCGCCGGCTGCAGCAGACGCTGCTGGTACTGCCGAGGCATCTGCCTAACAGGACCGGGGTGCCGCCCCGGCATCCCGGGCTTGCTCATAGGAATGATTATTGGCAAGCGACCGTTGTGGATATGTTTGTACACAAGAATGTCAAAAAAGGGGCTTAGCCCCTTTTTTTAACAACAATTTTTATATGGCCGAATTAAAACGTGCTGCATGTGTGCCGGGTTTAATTCAAGAATTCAAATTTTTAGAGCTATTAAAGAGGCTATTTAACATGGCAGAAATTACCGCAGGTATGGTTAAGGAATTGCGTGAGCGCACGGGTCTGGGCATGATGGACTGTAAAAAAGCGCTGGTTGAATCCAATGGTGATCTGGAAAAGGCGATCGAAGATCTGCGTAAGGCCAGTGGTCTGAAGGCAGCAAAAAAAGCCGGTCGTACTGCAGCTGAAGGCGTGGTTATGTCGCGTGTTGCCGAAGATGGCAGCTACGCCATGATGGTAGAAATCAACAGTGAGACTGACTTTGTTGCCCGTGACCAGAACTTCCTTGGTTTTGCCAACAACATCGTTGACAAAGCATTTGCCAGCAAACAGTCATCCGTTGAAGCGTTGATGGCTGGCGAGCTGGAATCAGCCCGTGAAGCGCTGGTACAGAAAATTGGTGAGAATATCAGTGTGCGTCGCATTCAGATCGTTGATGCTCCTGAAGGTGTGGCTGGCAGCTACGTACACAGCAATAACCGTATCTCCGTTATTGTCGCGTTGAAAGGCGGCGATGCGGTACTGGCGCGTGACATTGCCATGCATATCGCAGCAGCCAACCCCCTGGTCGTGCGCTCTGCCGATCTGTCGCAAGAGTTGCTGGATAAAGAGCGTGAGATTTACACTGCGCAGGCAGCAGAAAGTGGCAAGCCCGCAGACATCGTTGCCAAGATGGTTGAAGGTCGTGTGCGTAAGTATGTTGCCGAAGTAACCTTGCTTGAGCAGCAGTTTGTGAAGGATCCTGAGCAGACCATCACGGCGCTGCTGAAAAAAGCCGGTGCTGACGTGGTGAGTTTTGCGCGATACGAAGTAGGCGAAGGCATCGAGAAAGAAGTAGTGGATTTTGCTGAAGAAGTAAAAGCACAGGCCGCTGCAGCCAAGCAGTGATTGCTGCGATAAGCGTCTGGTGTGACATGTCACCCTGTGTGGCATGTTGCGTCACTGCGGATATGCGGAAAAATACTATATTCATAACAAGATTCATCAAGCGAGATCATCATGCCTAAAGCTGAGAAAAAGTATAAACGCATACTATTAAAGCTGAGCGGTGAGGCGCTGATGGGCGAAGCCGATTTTGGTATCGACCCGAAAGTACTCGATCGTATGGCCGTTGAAGTCGGTCAACTTGTGGGGCTTGGAATTCAGATTGGTATGGTGATTGGTGGTGGCAATCTGTTCCGTGGCGCGGCATTAAATGCAGCGGGTATGGAGCGGGTAACCGGCGATCACATGGGTATGCTTGCCACGGTGATGAACGCCCTTGCCATGCGTGATGCCATGGAACGTGCCGGCATCAGCACCCGGGTAATGTCTGCCATTCCTATGAGCGGGGTGGTTGAGCACTATGACCGTCGCGCCGCCATTCGTCACATCCGCAACGGTGATGTGGTGATTTTTGCGGCGGGTACCGGCAATCCGTTTTTTACCACAGACTCAGCAGCCTGCCTGCGTGGTATCGAGATCGATGCTGAACTCATTCTGAAAGCAACCAAAGTTGATGGTGTATACTCCGCCGATCCTATGAAGGTGCCGGACGCCGTCAAATACGATTACCTGACTTACGACGAAGTGCTGGACCGCAAACTTGGTGTGATGGATCTGACCGCCATCTGTCTGGTGCGCGATCACGATATACCCGTGTGTGTGTTTAACATGCAGAAACCGGGTTCATTGCTGAATAATGTCATGGGGCTGACTGACGGAACCTTGATCGGAGTTTCGCGTCCATAACTGCGGCGTCGTTAATAAGAATTAACAGGGGATTACCATGATCGAACAAACCATAAAAGATGCGAATGAGCGCATGGAAAAGTCACTGCACTCGCTGGAAATCGCATTTAATAAAATTCGTACCGGTCGTGCTCACCCGAGCATTCTGGACAGCGTGATGGTGTCTTATTACGGTTCTGACACGCCCTTGAGCCAGCTTGCCAACATCACCGTTGAAGAAGGCCGTTTGCTGGTGATTGCGCCGTGGGAGCGCAAGTTGATTACCGAGGTTGAAAAGGCCATTCTGCGAGCAGATCTGGGTCTGAACCCCTCCAATAACGGCGAAAGTATTCGTTTGCCAATGCCGGCATTGACTGAAGAGACCCGCCGCGA
>CAMBPO010000124.1 GCA_945869725.1 Klebsiella pneumoniae | reverse complement strand
GGCTGAGTGCCGTAAGTCTCAGTTGGCAGGCGCCAGGCGATTTGCAGTGAATTGACGTTATCAGCGTTGATTTGATCGAGCGGCGAGTAACGTTGAGCACCCTTGTTGCCGTTGAAATCTGGCCAGTCTCCCATGGAGACATCTGTTCCGGTCTGTCCAAACGCCAGTTGCGTGCTCATCAGAGCACCAGCGCTCATGATGATTGCCGACAGTAATCGTTTTGTTTTTATCATTTTCGTCTCCCCTGATTCAGGTCTTAAAAACTCGTTTACCAAACAGCCGGCTGCACCTCGCATTCCAGCCACTCAGGCTACAGCGAGAGGGACGTGAAGAGGCGTTTTCGGCTGGTAATCAAACGCCCGAAGAATAAGCCATCCAACCTTTCGAAGCAAGGTTGCCGAGCCAGAACTGGCCGCGCGTTGTATTCGTTTCGGCGGCCTGCCTATAATCCGGTCGACGGTTCTGCAGGCTGCCATATCAGGTATGCGTATGAACGACCGACCAACAAAAATGATCCTTGTTGTCATGAGCAGGCCCTTGCTCTGGGGCTTGCTCGTGTCGATTTTGTTGCATGTGCCGGTGTTGGCGTTGCTGGCCGGTGACTGGTGGAATACTCTTTCAATACCTGAAACCGCCCAGTTGCAGATGACTCTGCAGTCTGCTGACTCCGCGCCGGAACAGTTATCGGCTGCGTTGCCTGCCGCAGAGGCTGCTCAAGCGCCGTCTTCTGTAACATCTGCATTAACACCTGTGCCACCATCTTTGCCGCCACCCATGTCCGCGCCCTTGCCGGCACCCGTTACCCAACCGGTCCCAGTTGAACGGTTTGCCAGCGTTAACGAGATTGAGGTTGTGCATACCCCCGTCGCATCTGCTTTGCTCCAGCCGATGCATCAATCCTTGCCTCAATCCTTGCCTCAATCCTTGCCTCAATCCTTGCCTCAATCCTTACCTCAATCCTTACCTCAATCCTTGCCTCAAGCCTTACCTCAAGCCGATCCAGCCACTGTGCAGATGGCAGCCAATGAGGTTGCCGCCATGCACGAGGTCATAGGCAGATTATTGCAACATGTAAATGAACCAAACCTTAATGAGAAGGCCAACAAAACAGACACCGATATCATCGCGACTATTGACCCTCAGGCTCTCGGGCTGCTGGCGGGTGACGAGGTGGCAGCCAGTTTTCAACAGGCTACAGATTTGACAGGCCTTGCTGAGGTCAATGTGGCCATCACCCGGCAGATTGATGGCCAGCCGCATCAGATGAAAATTCGCCTGCAGGAACGAGCCTTGTCTCACTACGCCAAGTTTATTAATCGTTGGGACAGCAATGTTACCCTGGGTGATGACAGGGTTGACGGTCGTTTCCACGCTAATTCCGAGGTCAATTTTGAGTCATTCGCCAACCCGCGTTCGCAGTTTAACGGCGAGGTCACCATTGCGCGGCGACAAGCGCTGACACGCCGGGTGCGTGAGTCAAGCATGTTTGCGGCCGGGGTACGTACTGGCACTGGGCGTATAGCGTTGCCGCAGAACGCGTTTCCGTCCCATTGGCTGGAATCGGGCGCTGAGGTGTTAACACTGAGCGAAGATACCCGTCTGGATTTTCAGGGCACTGACGGTATTGTCTGGACAGACATGGATAACGGTGACCAGGGTCGTGTGCTGGTGCCGGAGGCAGGCCTGATCATCGCCGGCACTGATCGCGCGCGCTTTGAGGTATCAGGTGATGTCGCCGGACGGGTTTTAGTGTACTCACCGCAGCGACAGATGATTACCGGGAATCTGGAGTATGTGGATGCCTCTGCGGATTCCGGCGACTATCTGGCGCTGATCAGTGATGGCAGCATCGAGGTGGCCAGTGCCACCGTCACAGGCCCCGGCGATCTGCGTATCAACGCCGCATTGTTTGCCCGCGATCGTTTCAGCGTGCGGCGCTTCAGCGATCGCCATCAGGGCGTGCTGCATGTTTACGGCTCGTTAGTAGCCGGTTCAGTGTCGGCAACCGAGCCGCGCTACAGCACACACATTGAGCACGATCCCCGCTTCGAACATAACAGGCCGCCGGCATTCCCCGGTACGGGTGTGTTTGATGTGCGCGATTGGGATCAACACTGGATTGCCGTCAGCGGCCCTGACGCGCAGCCTGCAGACGTTGCTGACAGCGCTGCGGAGCTGCAACCGTGATCACACAGACTTCCAGCATCGCAATTGCCTCGTCGCGCTCTTCATCAAACCAGTGCTGCTCGGCCTGATTGAGGTAAGCAGACTGCAGATTGTTTTCAAACACCTGCCGGTTGTTGGTCTGCAGTCCACGTGCCAGGTATTCTTCATAGATAAAAATTGCACTCGGCCAGTTGCGCTGTGCCCAGTACTGCTGGCCCTGCGACATGTAGAACTGTTCAATGGCGTTAATGCAAAAGGCTGAGGCTGCGCAATCATCGGGAAACTGCGCAATAAGGCTGCGGGCTTCACTCATCGCGTTAATCTCCAGCAGATTGGTAACCTGCGCCCCGAGCGCACGATAAGACAGATCGCGTATCAGTTGCTGATTCAGTGCAGCACTGTCGGCCTGGCTTAATACGTAAAATGCCAATTGCTGACCCTGCCCGGCCAATTGCTGGGAAGCGTCGACATTCTGGCCTGTGCTCTCTGCAGCACTGTTTTGGGCACTTTCTTGGGCTCTTTCTTGAGCACTTTCTTGAACACTGCGCCGGAACAGCCACTCAGCGCGTTCGGCCTGGAGTAATAGCAGTGGTACTGCGGTGACGGTATCACTGAAATGATCATTGGCTGCACGGCTGTCAAAACTGCCCAGCAACGGGTTGATGCGCGACATCAGTGCATCAAGCAAAACCATGTCATTCTGTTGTCTGAGGTAGTCGGCTTCACGGTAGTAATACACCAATCGATTGTGCTGAGCGTCCGCCTCATCAGCCTGTATGACGCCGCGAAGCTCCGCCAGGCGCATGCGGTCTGCGTAGTGCATGCGGGTTTGCGTGGTATGTTGGCTCCACATGCTCTCATAACCCAAACCTGCTGCGCTGACCACACGTCGCTGTTCATAGTCAGCAAAACTTGGCACAACCAACCGGCGCGATGCAAACCAGTCGCTGGCCTGTCGACTAAAAAACGCCTGGTCTCTGAGCACATCAAAGCCATCGGCGGCGGTGGTTTCTACGTCGGCGACGTGGCCGTCGGGCAGGGTGATCTGCACATAGGCGTGTGATGGCATGATAACGCCTGCGCTGCTCAATCCTGCCGCTTCCGCAAGCACCAGATACAACAGAGCGGAACTGATGCAGTTATAAACGCCGCTGCGTAGCAGTTCGCTCAGCCGGCTTTGATCCGCATCGTACCCCGCCAGCGGAGCACGTTGATCTGCGTTGAGAAAATGTCTGTGCATTCTGCGCAA
>CAMBPO010000123.1 GCA_945869725.1 Klebsiella pneumoniae | reverse complement strand
CGGGCCGCAGCTGGTGTTCCTGCCAGGACTTGAAACGGTGCCCTTTGAATTACGTTTGCTGGATGTGGAAACTGGCCAGGCACTGGCGCGCATCTGGTCTGACCAGCCCGGACGTGTTGACTGGGGTGTGCTGTGAACCGGCGGCTGCCCGACAGAGTGTGGCGCCGGCCAGCGGGGTTTACGCTGATTGAAGTTATGGTGGCACTGATGATTGTGGGGATTGCTTTACCCGCATTGATGTTTCAGCTGGGGACGCAGCTCGACAGCACCCGGGTGATCAACGATCGCACGCAGGCGGCGTGGATTGGGCAGAATCAGCTGGCACTGTTGCAGCTCAGGCAGGCCGCCGGTGAAACCTTGTCAGCAGGCGAGTGGCAAGGGGAGTCTGCCAATGGCGGACGCCAATGGTACTGGAGACGGACCGCAGAGCCGACACCGGCGCCCGGTGTGCTGCGCCATACCATCCGTGTTTATGATGCACCAACCGCCATGGCTGCGGCTGACCAGCCGTTGATCAGTCTGGATGCGTATCTGCTGACGTCGCCGCCCGGCGCCATCAGCGCAGGAGGCGCACCGTGAGCCACGGCGTCTGCAAGCTTGTCACCACACGCGGTTTTACGCTGATCGAACTGCTGATTGCCATGAGCCTGACGGTGCTGATTGGTGGAATCAGTTATCAATTCATCGATGCATCGCTGCGCGCGCAGACGCAAGGTGACGCCGCGCTGTCCTCACTGACCGCGATTGAGCAGACTTGGCAGTTAATGGCCTCCGATCTGCACAGCAGTATCGACAGGCCGGTTATGACACCCGCAGTAGGGGCGGATCTGTTGTCGGTGCTGGATACTGGCGGTACAGGTGAGGCGCGTCGGCCTTCCATGATGAGCGCGCAGCTTGGGAATTTGTCGCTGGCCGATCTGTTGGGCAGAGACGGTGCATTATTGTGGTTCACCCGGCACGGATGGGTAAACCCGCTTGGTCAGCCGCGCTCAGAGCTGCAGCGCGTGTTATACCGACTGGATAATAATGGCAATCTGTTCAGAGACTACTGGCCTGAGCGCAATCAGCAGATGTCATCTATGCCGCAGGCAAGTCTGCTGTTGCTGGAGAATGTGCAGGCCATCAGCATAAGTTTTCTGCCGTCCAGGCAAACTCCCGATGACAGCGCCTGGCTGCCCTATTGGCCCTTGCCGTCCGCGCAGCTGCCAACTGTAGGTCAGGGTGTAGGTCAGGGTGCAGATCAGGGTGCAGATCAGGCATTAAACCGCTTTATGCCAGCAGCGATCCGGGTGTTGTTACAGACGCCAGAGCTCGGACAGGTCGAGCGTATTTTTCTGTTGGCGGGGGTTTGACGGTGGCGACATGGTGATAAAAACCCATCAACACAGACCCGCGGATCAACATGGCAGCGCACTGATTCTGGCCCTGCTGATTGCTGCGATGGTGGCGCTGATATCCGTGCGTTTTGCCGAGGCGTTTTTGCTGCAGCTCAATCAGGTTGAGTCGCAGGACAACACCCGCCTGCTGTCAGTGTATCTGAGTGGTGCCGAGCAATTGGCGGCGCAATTACTGGTCGCTGATGCGCAATCCAATCAGGCTGGTAATCTGGATCATTATCAGGAGAGCTGGGCGCAATCAGTGCCCGCGCTGCCGACCGATCATGGCTGGTTGCAGGTGCGGTTGACCGATGCGCAGTCCTTGTTCAACCTGAACAATCTCAGCATCAAAACCGCCTACAGCAATGATGCCGGTGCGCCATTGACCGTGCGCTTGTCGCCCGCGCAAAAACAGTTTGTGCGCTTGCTGCAGAGTTTTGAAGATTACCCGGTGAGTGAAGCCGATGCCGTGCTGATGACGGAGGCGTTGACTGACTGGATTGATAACGATGATCAGACCAGTGGACCGGGCGGGGCGGAATCGCTGTATTACAGTACTTCTTTCAGCAGTTCTTACAGCAGCTCTTACAGCAGTTCTGCTCAAGGCGCACAGTCGCTGACAGATTCCGTTCAGGCCGCTAATCAGCCCCTGTTTGATATCAGTGAACTGTATCTGATCCGACACTTCACTCCCGATATCGTGGAACGCTTGCGCCCCTGGGTGGTGGTGCTGCCGGTGCCAACAGCGATGAACATCAATACCGCACCGGCGAGGTTGCTGGCGACCATTAATCAACCGGATAGGCTGCAACCGCTGCAGATAGCAGACGTGCAGAGACTGCTGGAAATCAGGCAACAGCGCGTATTGGGTACCACAGCAGATTTTTTTGCCTTGCCGCCGATGCTGGAACTTGTGCCGGATGCGGAAACCAGCAGTGGCAGCACGCAGGCAGCGTTGTATGCTGTTAACAGTGATTGGTTCCACTTGCATAGCCAAGTAGCTGTTAATGAATCAAGTACACGTTGGGTATCATTGCTTGGTCGATCAGAACAACACACCAGAGTTTGGGAAAGACACAGGGCTTTTTAAATTGAAAAAAACACAACTTTGGGTGCAGCTGAGCTCAGCTGCCGACGGCGCTGCAAACGGCGGACATCAGGCACGCTGGTGCCTGGTGCACACTACCCTGCAGGCCTTGCAGCACGGCAGCGTTGAGCAGCTGGCCAGCTGGTTACAGCAACAGCAATTGCCGGATGCTGGCGGATTACACACGGTATTACTGTGCTCAGGTGATACGGTGATCAGCCGGCAACTGGCATTTGTGGCTAAAGAGAAAAAGCATCTACAGCGCTTGCTGCCATTTATGCTGGAGCCGGAGCTCGCCACCGATCTGTCGTACGTGCATGTTGCCTCGGGTGAACCACGGGTGTCAGAAGGTTCAGGTCAGGTCGATGTGGTGTACACAGAAAAACGGCCCTTGCAGACGGCAATCCAGACGCTCGAGAATCTGGGGCTGGATGTTGAAGCGGTGTATTCACTGCCATCCATGTTGCCAGGCGCAAGTGGCCAATGGTCGTTGTTGGTAGATGGTGACATCTGCCACCTGCGTTGCGGGGAACGCTTGTGTGCCAGTGTTGAGCCAGCGCTGGTATTGCCCTTGCTGGAAACCATGTTTGCAGAGCAGCGGGAGGCTTTTTCAGACACCTGCCTGGCGGTGTTTGCCAGCGACGCGGAGAAAAATTCACCAACGCTGCTGACGCTGTATCAGTCTCTGTCTGAAATGGCGGCATTACAGCGGGCGGGTATCACACTTTGCCGCCAGAGCGTGCCGCAGGTCTGGTCCGCGCTGGCATTGACGGGCGAAAACCGGGTCAACCTGCGTCAGGGTGAGTTGTCAGCACCTTTGCGCGTTGCCCGATACTGGAAACCGTTGCGGACCCCCGTGATCGCGGCCATGCTGGCCGTCTGTGCGGTCATCTCCAGTGTGTTTGTTGAAACCCTGCTTAACCAACGTCGCTTTGCTGCCTTGGAAACGCAGATTGAACAGCGTTACCGGCAAGTCATGCCAGAAGGTGTGCTGGTAGATCCGGTACAGCAGCTGTCCACGCAACT
>CAMBPO010000122.1 GCA_945869725.1 Klebsiella pneumoniae | reverse complement strand
ATAATCCATGCACGAATATTAATGCCACTGAGCAAACTCTTTTTTTATTCATGGTACATACTCCTTGTCATTTGAGGTGATGGGTTATCTCAGTACCATACACCTGTCGGCTTTCTAACCTTGTCACAACACTTAACCAGAGCATTCACCATGAGTACCACCCGTCTGAATGACTTGGCCAGCTTGGGTGTCGGCTTGGGTGCTGGCTTGGGTGTCGGCATGAGTGCTGGCATAACACACAGCATCGGAGCATGGCATTGACCTCACACCATGCCAACAAACCGGACTTGTCCCAGTTTGAGACACCGGCCGTGCGCCACCTCGCGTGGTTATGCCAGGCGGCTCAGCTGATACGTGATCCCTGTGTGTTTGAGCCCAAGGACTTTTTGCCAAAAGACTATTTGGCCACGCTGCAAACGTGGGACAAACATCCCGCTCTGGCACCCGATATCCTCAACACCCCTCCACACTACCGACTGGGCCACTATGTTGAAGCGCTCTACGCCTGCCTGTTAACAGACTTGCTGGGCTGGACACTGCTGGCCAGAAATCTGCCGGTGCGCGATGACGGCATCACGCTGGGTGAACTGGATTTTGTGGTGCAGAACCCTTTAACCCGGGATGTTGAGCATCACGAAATTGCCATCAAGTTTTATCTGGGTTATCACGGCTCAGCCAGCCATCCGCCAGGCTGGTATGGCCCCAATCCAAGCGACAGACTGGATATCAAAACCGCGCGCATACTGCAGCAACAACGCCAACGCGCCCTGCTGCCGGCATCGTTACGGGCACTGTCGGCTCGTGGCATTGCTGCTGCGCACATCAGTCGCGTGTTTATGCCGGGTTATCTGTTTTATCCGCTATCGCAGATGGATAACAATACCGCGCACGCGCAGATTCCCTCTGTCTCAACACTGAGTAATGTACCGGCCAGTCACCTGCGTGGGCATTGGATGTACCTTGACCGTATCGCCGAGACTGACACAACAAACTGGGTGCCCTTGATAAAACCGCACTGGCTGGGACCCTGGCTACAAAAACACACACCTGATCCCTTTCAACTTCAGCAAACGCTCTCAGCTATCAGGCAGACGCAATCGCCCAGACTGTTCGCCAACCTTGAGTACAACAGCAGCCGCCAGTTATGGACAGAAAAACAACGGATATTTGTGGTGCCATCGCAGTGGCCTGGCGCACAATGAGCAACAGTCAGCAGGAGAAGCAAGATGACCGACGAGGCAATCATATCTATCAGCAATCTGAGCAAGCGTTATCCGTCTGGCTTTCAGGCCTTAGACAACATCAACCTGACCATCAAACGCGGCGAAATTTTTGCACTGCTGGGCCCCAACGGTGCCGGCAAAACCTCCTTGATCAGCATTCTGTGCGGCCTGGTCAATCCGGGCCCCGGTGAACTTAAAGTGGGTGGTCTTGATGTCATCAAAGACTACCGCGCGGTGCGCAAAATGATTGGACTGGTACCGCAGGAGATCGCCATCAGCATGTTTGAAACCGTGTGGGCCACTGTGAACCTGACGCGCGGTTTGTACGGCAAAAAGCCCGATGATGCGTATCTTGAAAAATTGCTGCGCAGCCTGTCGTTGTGGGAAAAAAAGGACAACAGGCTGATGACTCTGTCCGGCGGCATGAAGCGCCGGGTGCTGATTGCCAAGGCGCTATCACATCAACCGCAGATATTGTTTCTGGACGAACCCACGGCGGGTGTTGATGTCGAGTTACGTCGCGACATGTGGAAGATGATACGCGACCTCAGAAACGATGGTGTCACCATCATCCTGACGACGCACTATATCGAAGAAGCCGAAGACATGGCCGATCGTGTGGGCGTCATCAACAAGGGCCGCATCGTGCTGGTCGAAGAAAAAGCTGAACTTATGAAGAAGCTGGGCAAACGTCAATTGGTGCTGGAACTGCCAGCACCTCTGTCTTCGCTGCCGGAAGGCATTCAGATAGAAGGCCTGACGCTCAGTAGTGAC
Source organism: Klebsiella pneumoniae (assembly GCA_945869725.1). Taxonomy (GTDB): domain Bacteria; phylum Pseudomonadota; class Gammaproteobacteria; order Pseudomonadales; family Pseudohongiellaceae; genus Pseudohongiella. The sequence goes on along the minus strand of CAMBPO010000122.1, from coordinate 1,521 downwards.
GGCAACAAACTGACTTACTCCTACGATACACACAATAGCTCCGGCGACATTGGCCAGGTAATCCGCACACTCTATGAGCACGGCATTGAGTTTCGTGATCTGCACACCTCTCAAAGTTCACTGGAGGACATTTTTGTCAGTCTGGTGTCGGCCAACGACGCACACACAGCGACTTCAACAGGAGAACTGCCATGAATTTTCAGGCTATCAAGGCGATCTACAGGTTTGAGTTAAACCGCACGCGCCGCACACTGACACAAAGTATTGCCTCGCCGGTGCTGTCGACGTCCTTGTACTTTATTGTATTTGGCTCTGCCATTGGTTCACGCATGATGGACATCGATGGGGTCAGTTATGCCGCTTTTATCGTGCCAGGTCTGATTCTCTTGACCGTGCTCGTTGAGAGTATCAATAACGCGGCTTTCAGTATTTATATGCCACGATTTAACGGCACTATCTATGAATTGCTGGCAGCACCCATTTCGGCGTTCGAGATTGTCATCGCCTACGTGGGCGCGGCGGCCACCAAGTCCGTGGTCTTGGGTTTGATAATTCTGCTGACCGCACGCCTGTTTGTGGATTTTTCGATTGTCTATCCGCTGTGGATGCTGGCCTTTTTAGTGTTGATCTCGATTACTTTCTGCCTGTTTGGCTTCATCCTTGGCGTGTGGGCCGACGGTTTTGAACGCTTGCAGGTCGTGCCCAGCATGATAGTAATGCCACTGACATTTCTTGGGGGCAGCTTTTACTCCATCAGCATGTTGCCGGAAGCCTGGCAAACCATCGCCCTATTCAATCCGGTGGTATATCTGGTGAACGGATTCCGCTGGAGCTTTTATGGGGTTTCCGATGTTAACGCCGCTTTCAGCCTGGGCATGATTGTGCTGTTTATGCTGATCTGCCTCACCGTAATCTGGTGGATATTCAAGACCGGATACAAGATCAAGGTGTGAATCAGGCCGTTGTTGTCAGTACGCCAGAACGTACTGACAACAATTACTCCGCATACAACAAGCTGTATCCATACTCTTGTGCGCGCGTGACAGTAACTACCCCTGCCGGCACCATACGGGCATTGGGGATCAAACCCGCCGCCAGCTCAGCAAACGCCTCGTCAGCCGTTACCCCGGTAGACGAGGCAATGGCCATGGCATATCGGCGAGTTGCACGACCACAAATGGCAAACTGCACACCACGCGCCACAGATGAGCCGATACTGTGCCCACCACTGGAAGGCCCTGCGGTGTTCATGGGATTTTCTGTCGGCGCAGGATCGGCAGCGCGGTCAAAAAGTGAACCGTACTTCGCCCAGATTCCATCGTCAAAACCATAAGGCGTCGACAAGTGCCGGAAGCACACAATCATGGCGTAGTCAGCCGCACTGCCCTCGTAGGACTCCTCGTGAGCGGTGAGAGTGTTATTGGAGTACCACAATGCACTTGCTCCGCCCACGGGCGATGATGAGTCAACAATCACCCTGTGACTGCCGGGCATCTCATCCAACCAGTTATCCTGATTATG
>CAMBPO010000121.1 GCA_945869725.1 Klebsiella pneumoniae | reverse complement strand
CCAGTCTTCTGACAGCTGTCCAGAATCAACTGTGCACCGAGTGTTGATACAGCGCCATCAATTTCAGTTTCCCAATAATCAACCGTCAGTGACAAACCTGACAGGAAACCGGGCTCATAGACAAAACCTGCCGTCAGGATATCCGCCTGCTCTGGCAACAGTGCCGTGCTACCACCTCCCAAGGTTGGCAACTGTATCGAACCGGCATTGTCGTAACCCCGCGCTGGCACACCATCTGCGACACAGAAAGGCGTAGGATTAGTTGCGCAGGGATCAGATACTTGCGGATAGCCTGTGCTGCGACCAGCATAAAGCTCCGGGATAGACGGTGCACGGAACGCTTCAGATACCGTTGTACGCAGTGTCAACTCTTCCGTCAGCGCCCAACGGATGCCGGCCTTGGAGTTTGTTGTGCTGCCGAACGTGCTGTAATCGGAATAACGTGACGCCAGGCTCAACTCGATGTTTTCAAGCAATGGCACTGCGAATTCCACATAAGCTTCATCCACTTCGTAACCACCACGGGTTGCTAATGAGGAACCGGCTGTTGAGACCCCCAGCAACTGCAAGGAGTCAGGCTGCGAGAAACCATTCAGCTGTCGGCGCTCGAGGCCCACAGCCATGCCGAGATCGCCAGCTGGCAGTTCCATAATGTTGCCCGCTGCGTTGAAGGTCAGGCCAGACATATCGTTGCCACCCTGTGTCATCGACACATAGTTGCCGCTGATGTACTGCAGCATCTCAGGAGTAACAGCGGTAGCTGTGCCAGGCTGTCCAAAAACGTTTAATGGTACACAACCATTGATAATCCCGGCTGCAGTGCCATCTTTACTACAGAACAGATTGCCACCGGCGTCTCTGAAGGTTGGACCCACCGCTTCAGCAACGCGCTCTAGCTGGAAGTAACCAATGTCAGTCACGCTGGCATCGTTCTCGCCGTAAAAGGCTGACACGTCCCAGTACCAGCTGCCGATGTCACCGGTCAAACCGAGTGTCACCTGGTGGGTATTGGTCTCATGGGTCTGATCTCGACCACCGGTTTCTTCCATACGACGACGCCAGTCGGTCAGTGTCATGGTTGCGCCAGTGACTCTGTGTTTTGGACCTTGCGTGATGTTGTAGTAGTTAAGCGGTGAGTAAGGTGCTGCAGTACCAAAAAACGCCAATGGCGCCAAAGGCTCCGGCGCAATCAGCCGCTGAGATGCACGGTGTGTAAACATTACCTCACTGTTAAATTCCACGTTTTTCAGAGCGCCCATATCGCCCAGCTCGTAGTTGCCAAATGCGCTGAAACCCCAGCGCTCATTGGGCGTCTGGGTGTAGTTGGCCGGAGCATAGTTGTAAGGGTCATTAGCGCCGCTGTAGGGTCGCCAGGCACCAAATTCCGGACCACGTGTGTAATTGACACCATCACCACCGACAGATGCCGGGCTGACGTGGCGACCCCAAGGAGTCGCGGACGAACCACCACGAGCCTGACCGGTTGGATCCCAGTACGGATGGAAATTGATTTCTGCTTCGGAGTACGCGCGATCACCAGCCCAGATTGGCTTCTGGTCGGTGTAATAACCTGACACCACAAAACTGCCACGCTCGCCGGCCGTGCCCAGGTTAAAGTCAACGGTGCTTTGCTCACCGTCTTTTTCGCTGGTCTGACCGGTGGTGATATTGACCTGCGCACCCGTGTAATCCTGACGGGTGATGATGTTGACCACGCCGGCGACCGCATCAGAACCGTACACAGCGGAAGCGCCGTCCTTCAGAATTTCAACACGCTCAATCATGGCAGGTGGAATGTTGTTCAGGTCAACAACAGAGTCCGCGCCAAGACCGGATGCCACTACACGGCGGCCATTAACCAGCACCAGCGTTCTGGCAGAACCCAGACCACGCAGTGAGAAGTTGACGGCACCCGAGCCACCGTTGTTAACACCCGTGTTTACTGCAGCGCCTGCTGAATAAGGCATGCGCTGAAGTATGTCCCCGAGACTGACTTGGCTCTGTGTATCAATCATGCTTCGGTCGATGACGCTGACCGGGTTAAAGCCTTCCAGGTCTGCGCGACGGATACGCGAACCGGTAACAACGACCTCTTCAATGGTTTCAGCTGCCTGTTGTGCCAGCGCTGCCGATGGGAGCACTGTAAATGCCCCCATGCCCATAACACCTGCTATCGCAAGTGCAAGTTTGTTTGATTTCATAGTATTCCCCAAATGATAGTGTTTGAGCTTCCTGACTCTTACTCTTACTCTTACTCTTACTCTTACTTTTATTTCAATTCGTCATATTGCGATTACAATTAATTACAGCAATGACGAATATGACAGGGATTTTACTGAATGGATTCATTAATGCAATAAATCACTGCGATCAAGACGCGAATCAGGCATTAAGTAACTTAGAAATGCAGCAAATACGTATGAGCAGCAGCAATAAACAGGGGGGGGAGTCAAAAGTGGTGCCGACACCAGGAGTCGAACCCGGGACCTACTGATTACAAGTCAGTTGCTCTACCAGCTGAGCTATATCGGCATGATTGATAGCAGACGAAATTATAAAGCCGTCTGAACATTCAGGCCGCGCATACTACCAGCGCTTCCAAATGTGGGCAAGCAGTTTTTCCTGGAAAATGTTAATGCACCCAAGAGAACATCTTTCAACTTCAGAGACACCGAAACCCTCCAGGAACTGCACACGGCTGACAATTGTACGACTCCTGCGAATACGTTAACGTAGCCCGCAGCGTTTGTTACAGAGCACACTGGATATTGGAAGATGATAAACGCAGGGAATGATTATGGCTGTCGGTAATACTGGTTGGCATGCGCTTGGGGCGCATCAGGCAAGGATGTCCGCATCCGCCACCACCCTCAAAGATATGTTTGCGCAGGATCCTCAACGAGCCGCTCGCATGACTAAGCGTTGCGGCCCAGTTTTCGTCGATTTTTCCAAACATCTTGCTGACCAGGCAAGCATTGACGCGTTGCTGACACTTGCGCATGAACATAATCTGCCAGATGCCATACGCGCGATGTTTGACGGAAAAGCTGTTAACAACACCGAAAACCGCCCAGCATTACACGTGGCCCTGCGGGGTCACTCCCCGGCACTATTGCCGGAATTAGCCGGCATGGTTACCAGCACGCTTGAAAAAATTGCAGTATTTGTAGATCAGGTGCAGTCCGGTGCATGGAAAGGTTTTTCACAGCAGCGCATCACCACCGTGGTAAATATTGGCATAGGCGGTTCTGATCTGGGACCTGCCATGGTCACGGCAGCGCTCAGACCCTTTCACCACCCGGATCTTCGCTGTTTTTTTGTTTCCAACGTTGATCCGGCGCACATTCGCAGCGTGCTAAAAGATCTGCAACCTGACAAAACACTCTTTATTATTGCCTCAAAAACGTTTACCACGCTGGAAACCCTGAGCAATGCGAAACTGGCAAAAGCATGGTATCTGAGCGAGGGCGGAACAGAGCAGGACATACACCGGCATTTTGTCGCGGTCTCCAGTAACGTGTCTGCGGCTGAAAACTTTGGGAT
>CAMBPO010000120.1 GCA_945869725.1 Klebsiella pneumoniae | reverse complement strand
TGCATCAATGTATAAACATCCTTGCCCTGATTCATACCGGCAACGGTTTCATCGTGAACATGCAGAATGGCGTCGCGGTACTTGCTGACCGCCTGATTAATCATGGCATTGCCGTGAATGGCGTCACCATGGCTTGGAATCATGATCTCCGGCTGTAACGCCAGAACCTTGTTCAGCGAATTCACGTAATCCAGTGCCCAACGTGGTTTGGTGCCACGCAATGTGTAGATATTGGGAAATGAGCCATAAAAATTGTCACCAACAAACACCGCTTTTAACTCAGGTATCCAAACCGACAGGTGATCGTAGGTTTCACCAGGCGTGTGAATGATTTCAAAGGTCAGGCCACCCAGGCTGAAACTGTATTCACGGTCAAACAGAATGGTCGGAGTGATGCTGGCTGTGTAATTACCAGGATTCATTTGCCCGGTCTGTGCTGCGCCGCCAGCCGGACGTGGCATGTCTGGAAACTGCGCGGCATTGCGGATCGCAAACATGCCTGCCAGGCGGTTCTGGTAATGCATAAACTCTTCGTGTTCGGCGTGGGCGATGATTTCGGTACCCTCCTCTCGCCACAACTGCACACCACCAATATGATCACCGTGCGCGTGTGTCAGCACGATGTATCGCACTGGCGCATCACTGACCTGCTGTAGCAATTGTTTATGACGGGGCGCGGTGGCCGGCAGCGAAGTGTCGATAATCACGTTGCCCTCGTTGGTCATCACCATAAAGGTGTTGCCAAAACCGGTAGCCTGCCAGATCTCGTCAGTGATGCGATGCGCGGTGGTATCGTTCAAGCCGACTTGAGTCGGGTTCAGTCCCAGCGGAGTTTGCGCCATTGCAGGCTGAGTGACAGACAGCATTACCACTGCCAGCGTTGATCCCACCAGGATTGATCCAAAGAGTGTTGCCAGCTTGAGGCGCAGGTGACCTGCAAAGCGTATATCAAACATGTCAGCTTCCCGTTTAATTGTTTTTTGTGCGACTCGCGTTGATGATAATGCCTGCTATCAGCCTCGTACAGGCTGCTGAAGAGGCTATGGCTGCGGCTGCAACATAAACCGTTGCTGCGTCACCGACTCTATCTTTTCCCGTGAATAAAACGCCGGGAATACTTTATCGTTTGCCCATAGTTCAAACAGATTGCTGTAATACGGGCTATCTGGATCATCCACTTGCCCGGGTGTATTCATGCCAAGGGTGTTATCCCAGTCACGGGTATCCACAAAGATGCGGAATGATGCGCCAGTCGTCTGATTGTCGCCGCCACCAGTGTTGCCCAATGTATAACCATTACCACCACGCGGCGCGGGGCCGACATTCAGTAACTGTTGAGTTGCCTCATCCACTGCGCTGGCCAGTGGATGGCGTATCAGGGCGTGGTGGTACTTTTCCTGCCCGTATTGCCACTGGCTCCAGTCGGATCCGAGTTTGTTGTTAAGTGTCGCTAACGCCAGTTGCAGTACGTCCTGTAGAAACTGATCACGTCCGGCCAGCGGATCGCTGCCAAAGTCGCCATCGGGTGACAACAGAAAATCAATCGCTGTCTTTAAGCCGACGCGCAGGTAACTCTGGGCATCCGCTGGCACTTTCAGGGCGTCTATGCTGTCCAGCAATTGCCGTTCAAAGGCGACATAAATACCCGCCTCTACCGAATCCTTGTCAAGCACAAAGTCCCAGTTCAGCAACATCTGCCGCGCACGCTCGACGTCGGGGTCGGATGCGGGCCGGTCCTCGAACAACGGGATAATGGTACGTGCAGGCACTGACAAGTAGTCATGCTGCAGTTTGATCATGTCCATCATATTAAAACGTCCACCGGAACCCAGCACTTCACTGCCGCGCACCCAGCGGAACGGGTCTGTCCAGGTGTAGCCAATGGCCTCCAGAAACGGATAATCCGGCGGTGTGTAGTTGCTGTTGGAGGTTTCTACAAACCCTCTGGCGGGATTGTACTCATACGGCAGATCTTCAATTGGCAGGTAACCATCCCACTCAAAGCGGCCATCGCCAGGCACCGGCACCATGCCACTGAAGTTGCGGCGAATTGGCGCAATGCCGACGGCCTGCCAGCCGATGTTGCCAGCGCGGTCAGCCCAGATCATGTTTTCGCCGGGGATATGGCTGTAACTGGCTGCGTCACGAAACTCCTCCCAATTCTGTGCCTGATTCATGCGCAATGAGGCCAGGTAAGGCGCGCCGCCAATCTCCATCCATGCCGGGCGCACGGCGTAGGCCAGTTGATTAGCGGTATCTTCAAAGGTTACCGGGCCGTGGCGGGTGTACTTTAGTGAGACAGTGACCGGCTCGCGATCTTTAACCGCAATTGTCTCCTCGATGATCTCCATGTCATGCCAGCGATTGTTGTAGCGGTACTGATTGGGATTGTCGGGATTGGTTTCATACACCAACAGGTCTTCCCCGTCAGTGGAAAAAATGGTCAAGCCCCAGGCACCTACCCCATTGTGGCCAATGGAAATGCCGGGAATGGTGGGTTCGCCGCCACCTATCACATTCCAGCCCGGGCCTACCAGATGTGACCAATATCGCAGAGAAGGCACGGCTTGTGCCCGGTGCGGATCATTGACCATCATCGGGTAGCCATCCTGAGTTAACTCCCCGCTGACTACCCAGTTATTGCTGCCGATGTCATCTTTACTGCGCCCGGCAAGTTCCCTGGCTTCGGCATCCAGCACGGCAGCCAACTGTGAGAACTGTTGATCGTTGTTGCGCTGCGCCACGGTTGCAATATCCTGGGGTTCAAAGAGCAGCTCTTCACGGTAAGCGTTATAGAGATGGAGAATATCGTTATTGAGCAGGGAGTTGCAGTTGATTTGTGAGTCCAGCGTCAGGTCTGGAACATGGGGGTGGTAATAGGTCAGCTCTTTAACAATCTTTTCACCAACCGTGCACACGGCTCTGCCGGTGGCCAGTTCTGCAGTGATATTGCCCAGCAGACCACCATGCCGGGAAATCACCACCGCTGGCGTCCAGTGCTGTGGCTGAATGCCCAGCAGTCTGAAGGGTAAGGACAGCTGAGCCGGGTCTGCCAGTACCTCGTTGATACGCGCATTTACGCCCGCCACAAACGCGGTGATGATTTCGGCACCTCGCGGGTGGTAGTGATTCATCTCCTCAGTGATATCGCCGCGGAACTTGAACAGGCGTGTGCCATGATCGCGATCTATCGCACGTGCGCCCAGTATCTCGGCAGTGGTGCCTGTTGCCTGTGCCCGCCAAAGTTCAAACTGGAAAAGACGGTCCTTGGCGGCGTTGTAGCCCTGCGCAAAAAACAGGTCATGTTCCGTCTGCGCGTAAATATGGGAAATGCCCCAGCGGTCTTTCAGAATCTCCACCGGTTGTTGAAGGCCGCTAATCTGCACCGTCGCAGTTTCCTGTGCCGCCGCGTGGGTGGTGTTCAGTGCAACAATCACGGCAATTGCGAGCGATGTCAGGCGGACAGGTGTTGACATGGGGCGGCCTCTGGCTTTTTGAATTATTGAGGAAGTTGCGTAGTACAGTTATTCAGCATTGTGCTTGATGCTACGCCTTCCACAAAGCGATTGGCAATGCAGGCTGGAGA
>CAMBPO010000119.1 GCA_945869725.1 Klebsiella pneumoniae | reverse complement strand
CCTAAGAAGTCTTTTGTGACTTCAATGTATCCGGCCTTTTCAAGCGCGGTCAGATGTGTTGCCATGTTGCCGTCACTTGCGCTGATCAGTGCCTTCAAGGTGCTGAACTCCATCAATTCAGCCGAGCCCAGAGCATTCAGGATCGATGTTATGCGCAGTCGGGTTGACTGGTGAATCACTTCATCCGGACCTTCCATTACACTCTCCTCAGCCACAGGCCGCCAGCAATCAGACTGCCGCCGCCGGCAACGCCCATCCACAGTGAATAGTAATGTTCGATGTTGAAAAAACCAAACAGGATTGCCACTGCAGTGATTGCGCCTATCCAGAACAGTCTCATCCCGATCCACACACCAACACCCATGTAGGTGCATGCCCAGAACAGAGAAATCAATGCGTTGAACTGACGGGCATCCAAAGGCCAGACGATGGTTACCATTGCCACAAAAAATGCCAGTACCACACCTTGTGAAACGCCCATGCGCATGGCGACCTGCGCCGATTGGCCTGCTTGGTTGGTGTCACGCGCGCCTCGTCGTTTTGCTTGCACGCTGGCCAGCACGATTGTCAGTGTGGTACCGGTGAGGATGCCAACGAGCCACGCCATATCAGCAAGCGCCGGGGCAAACTGGGTCGTTGAGTTGGCTACCAGCCATACCATTCCCCACAATATCAAAAAGGGGGCGGCGTCACCGTAGCCATGGAGTTTGTCAACGCGCGATCGTGCATCATTGATGTCTGACAGCGCCTGGGCGGCTTCGTCTCGGCTGATTTGCATAAAATGTCTCCTGTGTGTTTAGGTTAGTTTGTGTTGAGATATTAACTTTCCGACTGAGTTGATAATCAATATGGAGAGTACTTTCTACCAAAGAGTACAATCTGTCAACTTAATTAGAGGCTAAATGAGCGTCAGATGGCAGACAACCAGAGTGTTCTGATCGGATTGATCGATCCCAAAAGCCCAGCCAATGTCGGGGCTGTGATGCGCGCCGCCGGGTGTTATCGGGCAGATAGTGTTCGATACACCGGCGAGCGCTTTGGGCGTGCAGCCCGTTATCAGACAGATACCAAAAACATGGCAACAAAGATTCCGCTGCAGCAGGTTGATTGCCTGCTGCAGGATCTGCCGCCGGCAGTAAAAGTTGTTTGTGTGGAGTTTGCTGAGGGCGCGCAGCCATTGCCGGGGTTTATCCACCCGGCGCACGCGCTGTACATTTTTGGGCCGGAAGACGGCTCAATTTCTCAGGACATCATCAACAGGGCTGATGATGTTGTCTACGTCCCCACGGTGGGCTGCATGAATCTGGCCGCCAGCGTCAATGTGCTGCTGTACGACCGGCTTAGCAAAGCTGCCGGCACACCTGTGGGTCATCACACGCCTGTCAGTGACGAGGATTTGATAAAAAGCAGTCGGGATGTTAATAATCGCCTGACCGTAAATCGCCAGTGACAAGGAAAAATAATGAACAAAAATAACGCTGCATTGCTATGTTTGAGCCTGGCCGCTGCCAGTCTGTCAGCCCCTGTGCTGTCACAGGACTGGGTGCCCTCGCGTTACGGTGCAGATGACAGGATTGGTGCAGCAAACAATCTCAGCACCGACATCGTTGTGGATGCTGCCCGCCTGATCACCACGGGCAAGGTTTACTCGCTGGGTGTGGAAACGGCGGAAGATTCACCCGCCTATGGCACTCGCACCTTTACCATCGACATTATTGCGTCCGGCGCAACTGTGCCGGTTGGTACCGATGTGGTGACGTCCAATGACGAGCGGGTGACCACCAGTTTTGGCATAGGATCACAAATTGACGGCCTGGGGCATCTCGGCATTGGCAATCAGTACTACAACGGCCTGACCAGCGAGCAGATTGTTGCCGACGGCGGACTGGCCGAGCTGGGAACGCACACCATTCCACCCATTGTGACTCGCGGCGTGTTGCTGGATATGACCAGGCACTTCGGCGTCGACATGGTCAGTGAAGGCACGGCATTTAACCGCGCTGAAATCGAGGCGGCCGCCAGCGCTCAGGGCATTCAGATCCGATCAGGCGATGTGGTGTTGTTCCACACAGGGTGGATGCAGTTGCTGGGCACCGATAACCAGCGGTTCATCTCTGTGCAGCCGGGTGTGGGCGTGGAGGGCGCAGAATATCTTGCTGACCTTGGGGTGGTCGCCATTGGTGCGGACACGCCGGCCCTGGAAGTGATTCCTTTTGAAAATCCCCAGCGTGTGTTTGCGGTGCACCAGACTTTGTTGGCCAAGGAAGGAGTCTACATTCTGGAAAGCATGAACACTGCTGAGCTTGCGGCAGACAGTGTTCATGAATTTATGTTTGTGCTCGGTCAGCCAAAATTCAAAGGTGCGGTACAAACGGTGATTAATCCGATCGCCATTCGCTAAGGGTTTGTGCTCCCGGTGGGGGAGCTCAAACAGCGTTTTCGTCAATCGGCTGTTGGTGCTCGTCGACAACAACATTACCGGTTATCGACAGATACAGGGCCGCAAACGACGCCTTGATCCACATGATGGCCGGAAACACACCCACCAGCAGCAAAGCCAGGCCAGCGAAGAATATGAAGATCGACAGAAAGCCGAGCGCAAATATTTTAAAGGCATGACCCCGGGTGATTCTCCAACTTGCCTCTACCGCCGCAATCGGATCAAGCCCTTCATCCATGACCAGATAGGACACAAAGGCCAGTCGACAGGCCAGATAAATGCCAGGGATCAAAAATACAATCAAACCAATACCAATCAGTCCAAGGGTCAGCAGTGATGCAAGCACCACATTGATATAGTTCTTAAAGCCATCAAAAATGCGCTTTACTTCAACCTGGTCGCCACGAACGGCTTTTACAAAGATCATGTCGGCGCCGTAGTTCACGATTGGGTACAGCAGCAACGCGTAGGATGTGCTCAAAAATTGCAGCAAGGTATCGAACTCTCCGCCATCCGGTTCAAGCGGCAGCATAAACACCACTACCACCAAGACTGCCAGGAACAACACCAGAAAGTTGCTCTTTATGCTGCTCCAGCCATACGCAAGCGCATTGCCAATGCCAGCTTCGGGTATGGGTTCCCGATCGTTCATCGTCTGATTCATACTGTGCTCCATAGAGTGAGTAAACGGATTGATGATTCACTCTTGAAGCGGAAAGTAGCCTCGTCGCCTGCAAATGCAAACCTACCAAGGTAGTGTTTTGCAGATTCCTACTTTGGTAGGGCACTGGTTTTTGATGCGGGTGGTATATTTTGGCAATAAAGACACCGATCCACTGACGACTTGCTGGCAGCCGCATGCTCAATTACGACAACATCAATTTCGACACTTTGCCGCTTTGGTTGAGTTTTATCTTGTGCCTGTCGATGACCGTGGGCGGCTTGCTGATCCTGTTCCGCTTTCATCAGACGCGAAAAAGCAGCAGCTTCCAATATCTGCAATATTTCCTGATCTTGCTGTATGTCTATGGCTATTACAGTTTGTGGAGCGGGATTCTGTTGTCCGGCTTTATGCAGATCGAGAATGTGGAGCGGCTTGCTCTGCTGTTGGCGCAAATGGGCGCACCCTTTTTGATGGTGAGTCTGACCATGTTGCTGGTATGGGCAGCGCGGTTGCAAAAACGGCGATTGATACCATTGCTGCTGTTGACCGCAGGCTGCAGCGCGGCGGTTTTGTTAGCGCTGGTTTGGTCGGGTTGGTCGGTAGCAGACAGCCTCTCCAGCCTTGGGTCCGTTGTGGCCATGACCAGTACGCTGGCATTGCTGGGGGTGTTACTGAGCGGAAAGCAGCCATTCATCAGTCGACTCGGCAAGCGATGGTTGATGATGCTGATTTTTGCCTCCGGCATTATTCATCTGTTTGTATTCACGCCACTGACTGCCTATCAACACTTTAATGGT
>CAMBPO010000118.1 GCA_945869725.1 Klebsiella pneumoniae | reverse complement strand
AGCATTTCCGCCAGTTCGCCATCTCGATCTGCAATGGCCTGAATAATTCGGTGATGCTCCGCAAACGCTTGTTGTGGCCGTTTGGGAGTGGTGGAAAAACGGTAACGATACATTCTTAGCAGATGATACAAGTCACCACATAACAGTTCACTGAGCGTACGGTTCTTGCTGCCCTGAATAATCAGGAAATGAATATCAAGGTCGCCTTCTTGCTGGTAATACGATTTATTAGCCTGCAAACCACTGTGTTGTTCGTGCATGGACAGCACTTCTCGCAGCCCCGCGATCTCTGACTCTGTCATGTTTTGCGCTGCCAGGCGGCAAGCCATACCTTCAAGCGCTTCACGCACATGATAAAGCTCAATCAATTCATTAAAGCTCAGCGAAACCACCCTGACGCCCGCATGGGGTATACGCACAACAAGGCGCCGTCCTTCGAGTCGCCGGATGGCTTCACGTAATGGACCACGACCAATGCCGAATGTGGTACTTAAATATTGCTCGCTGATTCGCGAGCCGGGTTCAATCTGGCCTTTTACAATGGCATTCTGGATACTTTCAAACGCGCCATCCGCAAGTGTCTGCCCCGGGCTTTTTTGTTCAGATGCGGTCAATTGTAGATAATCCTAGGTTGCGATAGGCGATTAGTTTCCAAAAGCCAGGTAATAATTACCCTGCAAGTTAAAATTGTCAACAATCAACTCAGAAGCCAGAAAACTGATTTGCATCATAAATTCACAGGATAAAGCAGTACCTAAACTGTGTTTATGTGTTACTTTCGTGACGTGAACGACCGTCATTTCAGTCTCAACCGTTGACTGAAGCTACTAATAAAACAGATACATATCACCGGGGTGAGGACATTATGAGTCTCAGTAAAGAACTGATTAACGAAATTGATTTGTTGATGAAGTTTGATCTCAGCAGCGCTCGTGTTGGTCTGAAAGTGCACAGCAACGCAGATCCCGACATAATTGCGGCCGCTAAACGTTTATATGTAAAGGAGTTGGTAGAGCACGAAGATGGTGGATTCCTGACTACACTGGGTCATGAAGCCGCTGAACACTTGCAAGCGGCCACGGTGATTCTATCGGGCGTAAAGTGACTCACAATCCAGTAAATCTCATCAGGTATGCCATTCGGATAATTGGTATCAGGGACTATGATGAACGCAGATTCAACACAATATTCAGCGTCAGATAACAGCACAAAACAGGCTGATGCCGAGTTTGATGCCAGCAAAGTGGCCGCAATTGAAGCGTTTGATAAACTCCTTGAAGCTCGCAAACATTTCCAAAATGCAGTTGCAGCTGTTGGCGTTGACCTTAAGCACGAGGCGATAGAACAACTGATTGTTGGAAAATCCAAGGCACAGGATTTTGGTCAGGAGTTAACCGAACTGGCAAAAACCAAACCTGGCACAACGGTCGCTGTCGCCTTTTTGGGAGGCTTTGTACTGGCACAGTTGCTTGGACGCAGATGATGTCTCAAGAAGCTCCGTTAGACCCTGGCACTGACAGTGTAAAGTCTGATCTTGGCGCCAGCATAGAATGGTTGCAGAGTCTTGGTGTGATGGCTGCCGCCCTGATCCGGCTGGCGTTCGCAGAGATATGCCTTGCAAAGGAAGATGCAGGCCGCTTGATTGTCAGCAGCTTGCTGATCATTCCACTGTTAGTGCTCTCATGGATTGCTCTAACTGTAATGGCGGCATGGATTGTGTTTACGCAGACGACATCCGTGAGCCTGGCCCTAGCTGTTTTTGCAATAATACAGTTGTTTGCTCTGATCTTTCTGCTGAATCGAATATAGACCTATCGGCGCAGCCTGACCTTACCCGCAACCCGAGAGCAGATGCTTGCTATTCTCGACGAAATTCGTCGTAACCCTGGCAAACCCTGATAAAGATTCAGCATGAAACGAGCACAACGGTGCATGCAGATTTTGAAATTGACAGCTGAGCTTGAGCAGAAGCGTCATATCGCCCGCGCAAGCAGTGATCAACCTTTGGCGCTGATCAGGAAATACCCGGCATTTACGATGGTGAGTTCTGCATTAATACTGGGTATTTTGACCCGGATATTGATGGCTTTACCGTTTTCTTTTGTTACCAAACTGCTGGGTATTCCACTGACTCGGGTATTGTTTCTGCCATTGGCGAGCACTTTGCTGGTAGATTCTGCTAGTATGCGCGCCTTTATTGACTGCCAGTATCGAGCCTTCCGTGATTTCCACCGCTAATCTCACCATGCAGTTCGGATCCAAACCGCTGTTTGAAAATGTGTCCGTTAAATTTACCAAAGGCAAACGCTACGGTTTGATTGGAGCGAATGGCTGTGGCAAGTCCACGTTTATGAAAATTCTGGGTGGAGACCTGGTTCCGACCAGCGGGCAAGTCATGCTGGAGCCCGATGTGCGACTGGGCAAATTGCGTCAGGATCAGTTCGCCTATGAACAGTTCACCGTTCTGGATACGGTGATCATGGGACACGAGCAGTTATGGGCGGTCAAATCCGAGCGCGACCGTATTTACGCTCTGGAAGACATGACTGAAGAGGACGGCATGGCGGTAGCGGAACTGGAAGTACCGTTTGCCGAAATGGATGGTTATACCGCTGAATCCCGGGCCAGCGAGTTGTTGCTGGGGTTGGATATACCGCTTGAACAGCACTCGGGGCTGATGAACTCAATTGCGCCGGGCTGGAAACTGCGTGTGTTGTTGGCGCAGGCCCTGTTTTCAGATCCGGATGTGCTGCTGCTGGACGAACCAACCAACAACCTTGACATCAATACGATCCGTTGGCTTGAGCAGGTATTGAATCAGCGTAACAGCACCATCATTATCATTTCGCATGACCGCCACTTTCTGAACGCAGTTTGCACCAACATTGCAGATATGGATTACGGTGAGTTGCGGGTTTACCCCGGCAATTATGATGATTTTATGATGGCTTCAACTCAGGCGCGGGAGCGCTTGCTCAGCGAAAATGCAAAGAAAAAGACTCAGATTACAGAACTGCAGGCGTTTGTCAGTCGATTCTCCGCCAACGCTTCCAAGGCTAAACAAGCGACCTCGCGAGCACGTCAGATCGAAAAAATTCAACTTGAGGATGTCAAGCCGTCAAGCCGCGTCAGCCCGTACATTCGTTTTGTTGAAAACAAACGTCTGCACAGGCAAGCACTGATCATGGAAAACGCCGGAAAAGGGTTTGATAAACCGTTATTCAGCAAACTGGGCCTGCAAATTGAAGCCGGTGAACATGTCGCGATTATTGGCCCGAATGGTGCCGGTAAAACCACATTGCTGCGCTGTATGATGCAAGAAGTAATGTTGGACAGTGGCAAACTCAAATGGGCTGAGCAGGCGGAAATAGGCTACTTTGCCCAGGATCATGGTGGTGAGTTTGTTGAGCAGATCAGTCTGTTTGACTGGATGAAACAGTGGACCAAGGGTGACCAGCAACTGGTGCGTTCTGCACTCGGCCGCATGTTGTTCTCTAGCGATGATGTTAATAAAAACCTGCCCGTGTTATCTGGTGGCGAAAAAGCGCGCATGTTGTTTGGCAAGTTCAGTCTGATCAATCCCAATGTATTGATCATGGACGAACCGACCAACCACCTGGATATGGAGTCCATTGAAGCCCTCAACCTGGCGCTGGAGAACTATCCTGGCACGCTGATTTTTGTCAGCCATGACCGAGAGTTTGTGAGCTCGCTGGCAACTCGGATCGTCGATATGCAGCCTTCCGGATTGATCGATTTTAAGGGCAATTACGAAGACTATCTTCGCAGCCAGGGTATCTACTAAGTGCATTGAGCCCTTGCATTCGCAAATATGTCATTTAAAAGCAATAGTATGCTTTTACACTGACATTTGACTGATATGTATTATGCCAATAACTTCATCTTATCTGACGGGTTTTTACC
>CAMBPO010000117.1 GCA_945869725.1 Klebsiella pneumoniae | reverse complement strand
TTGCAACTGCTGCGCGATGGCCAGACTGAGCCCTGGAGCGCAGACCTATCCCGCAATGGTGTCCGGGTTGATTTTGGTGACGAGCGTTTACTGCAAGTGCCCCGTGAATACGAGTATCAGCTTCAGTACCGCACCCACCGTCAGATCGGATTTTTTGAATCCCACGATGAACTGTACTGGAACGTCACTGGCAATGGCTGGGACTTTGTGATTGATGCCGCCAGCGCCAGCATGGTATTGCCCGGGCTGGTCAGTGCTGAGCAGTTGGATATCGAAGGGTATACCGGCGCCATGGGTGACACGGATACCCATATTGAGGTCACTAGCGCGCAATCGCAGGCCGGGATCGTCAGCACTGTGCCGTTAATGCCGGCTGAGGGCCTGACCGTGGTGCTGAGCTGGCCCAAGGGGATTGTGATTGAGCCCAGCGCGGCTGAACGGGCCGAATGGTTTTTATCAGACAATCTGGGGGTTCTGTTGGCACTGGCAGCTCTGCTGATCAGTACGGTTTACCTGATTCTCTGCTGGCTGCGGGTGGGACGCGATCCGCCACGCGGTGTTGTTTTTGCGCACTATGAACCGCCGCATGACTTTTCACCGGCGGCTGCTCGTTATCTGATGCAGATGCACTATGACAACAAGACCCTGACCTCGGCGATTGTCAGTCTGGCCGTCAAAGAGTGTCTGCACATTGATCAGCAGGGCAGCCAATACACACTGCACAAGCGCCAATCTGCGCGGGCTCTGTCGATCGGAGAAAGTGTTCTTTACATGCACCTGTTCCGCGCCTCAGACAGCCTCGTGTTGCACAGTGACAATCATGCTTTGCTCAGCAAAGCCAAAGCCGGGCATGCTAAGGCGCTAGGCAAAGAGTTCAGAGAGTCATATTTTGTCCGCAATGGCTGGTATCTGATGCCATCGATACTGCTAACGTTGCTGATGTTGTTGGTCACGCTGGGACAATCCCTGGCCAGTCCTGTGTCTGTGCTGGTGTTTGGCTCACAGATCCCACTGCATCTGCTGTTTTTCTGGCTATTGCATCAGCCGACGGCGCTGGGCCGCGAGATGATGGACAAGCTGGAGGGTTTTAAACTGTATCTGGAAGTCGCCGAGAAAGATGACCTGAACATTAAACATCCGCCGCAGTTAACTCCCGAGCTGTTTGAAGAGTATCTGCCATACGCCATTGCGTTAGGTGTGGAAGTGGCGTGGAGTAAAAAGTTCGCGTTACTGTTCGCCGATATGAAAGCGGAACAAAGGCAGCAGTACCAGCCGCACTGGTACATTGGTATTTTTGATGCAGCACGCTTGTCAGCCTTTACTAAAGCCATCGGCAGCGGGTTTGACAGCGCCATTTCTTCTGCCACGACTGTACCGGGCAGTTCATCTGGTGCTGGGGGCGGTGGTTTTTCCGGTGGCGGCGCTGGCGGTGGTGGTGGCGGCGGGCGGTAACTCAGGCTCTCGCACTTCGCGGTGATTTTTGATCACAATCAGTCAGTGATTTAAAACAAAGCGTCAGGTGAAACTTTACCGATGTGGTTAAATAAAGGTCTGTGAGTTGTTCCGGGATTATCTTCATGGTTGAAATCACCTGCACATGGCGGCGGCTGTTGTCTGTTCTGATGTTGGTATGTGTGTTTGCCACGCCGGCTGCGGTGATGGCAGACGGCGATTTTGGCTTGCCCGATCACCGCGGTAACTTTCATCAGCTCAGCCGCTACGCTGATCTGGCTGCCGTGATTGTGCTGCCATTCTCATACAACAATCCGGCGTCGCTGCAGGCGGCGGAGCAGTTGGCCGCAATGCAGGCACAATTCACAGCGCAATCTGTGCTGGTGTGGTTGCTCAATGCCAGTGATGACGCGGAACTGGTCAGATCTCATACCTTATCGCCTGGCGATTTCCCGGTGCTTATCGATGGCTCACAAACGGTCGCCCGGACCCTGGAAGTTGAGCATCTTGGCGAGTTCATTATTCTGGATCCAAGGTCCATGGGTGTGCTCTACCGTGGTTTTGACGACATCAGCCTGTTGGATGGTGTGCTCACCGAAGCATTGGCCGCTAAAGCCAACAGCCGCCCCAGTCGTCTGGAAATTTCGACTGATCCTTTAGACGGTGCTGTGCTCACGTATCGCTTTATCGAGCAGTTTGCCGGACGAGAGATTTCTTACCAGCAGGACATTGCGCCCCTGCTCAAGGAACGCTGCGCCTACTGTCACGTTGAAAACGGACTGGCGCCATGGGCAATGAACCGCTACATCATGGTGTTGGGCTGGAGTCCGATGATGCGCGAAGTGATGATCACACGGCGCATGCCGCCCGGACAGATTGATAACGCGGTCGGCAACTGGGTCAATACTCACGAACTCAGCGACGAAGAACTGGCGCTGTTGGTGGAATGGATAGACCAGCGCGGCCCGCGCAGTGGTGAGGGTGATCCGCTGGCCGAGCCATTGCCGGTTATCGACGAGTGGTCAACCGGACAACCTGACCTGATTGTTGATGTTCCGGAGCAATTCCTGCCAGCCACAGGCAATATCGATTTTCTAGTGAAACGTGTTGAGCTCGATCTGAAGGATGACACCTGGTTAAGTGCCATTGCCTACGAAGTTGGTGACAGAAGCGTTTTGCATAGTCTGTTGATCTATGCCGTCGATAAAAGCCTGCAAAGCAGCAATCCAGATGACCTGATCGCCAGCCCCGGCGCCGAGTTCATCAGCGTCTATGTGCCTGGCGAACACGTTGATGAGTTTGCGGCTGAATCGGGTTTTCTGCTCGGCAAAGACAAGGATCTGGTGTTCAAACTGCGCTACCTGACGTCGGGCCGTGAAACGATTGACCGCACTCGCATCGGATTACATTTTAGTCAGAGCCCACCGCCGCGGCGCATCAGAACACTGGCTCTGGAAAAACCGGACTTCAATATTCCTGCCAATACTTCTCAGCATCGGGAAGTGATGGTTTCTGAACCCTTGGCCACCGATGTGTTGCTGGAAAGTTACTCACCCCATGCTCACAGCCGTGGACGCAGTATGGCCATGAGTGTGCAGTATCCTGACGGACGTGAAGAAGCGCTGATCAATATTCCCAACTTCAACTACAACTGGCAGCTGGCCTACCGGCCTTCAGAGCTGAAGCGCATACCGGCAGGGTCTGTATTCAGGGTAGAGACCGTGTATGACAACTCAGCCTCTAACCCGTTTAATCCCGCGCCTGACCAGATAATCGGGCAGGGTTACCGGGTAGACTCGGAAATGTTCAGCCACTTTATCCGTATGGCTGAGTAATTTACTCAGCCAGCCCGCGACGACGCAGCATGTGGATCATGTCTGGTGAGCGGCCCGCAAATTCCTGATAAATCTGCATGGCATCGACGCTGCCGCCACGTGATAACACCGTGTCGCGGAAATGTTGGCCGGCTTCCCGGCTCATGCCACCGTTCTCCTTGAACCATTCCACACCGTCAGCATCCAGTACCTCACTCCAGATGTAGGAGTAATAACCGGCTGAATAACCGCCCATGATGTGTGAGAAGTAGGGCAGGCGATAACGTGGTGGCACCGGCCCGTAATTGAGACCCGCATCGGTGAGCACCTGTTGTTCAAAGTCGGTCAGTGCCTCAGCACTGGGAACTTGCTCTGGCGGTAACTGGTGCAGAGCCTGATCCACAATAGACGAAGCAATATACTCTGTTGTGCCAAATCCCTGATTAAACTGTCCGGCCGCCAGCACTTTATCCAGCAGCTGCTGAGGAATGCGGTCACCGGTTTCATAATGCGTGGCATAGTTTTCCAGCACCTCGGGCCAGGACGTCCACATTTCATACACCTGAGAGGGGAATTCAACAAAGTCACGTGAAACCGCAGTGCCGGCAAACAGCGGATAGCGCACATCGGTCAGCAGGCCGTGCAGAACATGGCCGAATTCATGAAACATGGTGGTTGCTTCGGTGAAGCTGATCAACGTTGGTTCGCCGTCAGCGGGTTTGCTGACGTTCTGGTGCATGGCGATCAGAGGGGCTCCGCCGAGTAAACCACTTGGCAACGCATAGTT
>CAMBPO010000116.1 GCA_945869725.1 Klebsiella pneumoniae | reverse complement strand
CCAACGCTCACCATAACCCGCATGGAATTTAGGCCACTGGCGCGCAGCAGCAGTGCAAATAGGCCGACAACGCTGAGCAGGAAACCGAGTGCATGCAGGCCGATGTTAAGTTGTTCTTCGGTTTTCGAGTATTGTGGAAAGCCAGTCATTAGAGTTTGGCCTGATGGGCATCAAGAACTGCCGCACTGTCACACATGAAAGGACATCAAGGCGGTCCTGTGAAGCAGGATCATACATCAGGACATTGTCGGCTTATTCCACAAACCACCGGTTTCTGAGGAATTTATTCGCTATCAATCCTGACAGACGCAGGCATAGACTATTCATCAACAGGTGAATTAACTCAACGGGCACAGATTATGTCAGCCACACCCGGCAGACCACGCGGTGATTCCAACGCCAGACAACTACTAATACAAGCAGCGCACACTCAGTTCACTGACCAGCCTTATGAAGCGGTTTCCACTCGCTCACTGGCTGCTGCCGCGGGCGTTGATGCTGCGCTGATTCGTTATTACTTTGGCTCAAAAGCCGGACTATTTGAACAAATGCTGCGCGAGACGCTGGCGCCGGTGCTGGCCGGACTTCGCGAAAATACACATGAGCAAACCGCTGACCGGCAACCCGATCACAGCAATTGCCGTATATCCGAACGCCTTGAATCGTTCATGTTGACCTATTACCGCATCATGGCACCCAACCCGGGACTGGCGCGGCTGATTCAACGGGTCATGCACACCGACAAAAGCACACCGTCATACCAGATTGTTAACCGCGTTTTTGACGATATTCATCATCTGTCGCGGGTATGGATTCAGAAAATGCTGGTGGATGCCGGTCACTTGCGGCCCGACGTTGATCCTATGATGGCCCGACTGAGCCTGGTAAGTTTGATGGTGTTTCCGCTATTGGCACCGCCCGCATTTATGGAACACAGCGGCATCGGTTTAAGTGCCGGTGATGCTCAACGACTGGTTAAGCACAATGTGATGCTGTTGCAACGCGCGCTGTTTGTAACAGATTTACCTGACACGCTGTAACTCTCTAACCGACAAACCCACGCCTGACCGGACACTTGACATGAAAAACACACGCGTTGCTTTTATTACCCTGCTGTTGGTAGCTCTCAGTGCCTGCGAACAAGAAACCACCGGCTGGTACGGCATTGTTGAGCGCGAACGCCATAGTTTAAGCGCACCGGTGAGCGAATTGATCAGCGAGGTACTGGTACACGAAGGTGATCACGTGACTGCAGGTCAGGTGTTGTTGCGACTCAATGATAGCGGCGTTCTGGCGCGTATCACACAACGAGAAGCTGAACTGGCTGAGTTGTTTGCCGTGCGCGAAGAATTAACTCAAGGTCCACGCCGCGAGGCGATTGCCCGCGCTGAATCGGCCGTGCAAGGCGCACAAGCTGATGTACTCGATGCCGAACAAAAATGGCAACGTGGGGAACAGCTGGTGCGCAGCGGTGCCGGCACACAGGCAGAGCTGGATCAGTTTTTGGCGGCCAAAGACCAGGCAGCTGCGCGGGTCGAGCAAGCGAAGCAACAACTGTCTGAACTCAGAAACGGCACACGGCCAGAACAGTTGATACAAATTGAGGCGCGAATAGCGGCCGGACAAGCCAGACTCTCGCTGGAGCAAAAAGCGCTGCAGGATCTCAGTCTGATATCTGCCCACGATGCCGTTGTGGATAGCCTGCCTTGGCAACAAGGTGACCGTGTTACCCAAGGTGCAGCGTTGGTCAGCCTGTTGATCGATCAGCAGGCCTATGTCCGTGTTTATGTGCCCGCTGACGCCCGCGACCAATTGGCACACGGTGCACCCTTGATGGTCCAGCCAGACTCAGACTCGCCCGCATTCTCAGCAAGCATCCGTTACATCCGCGCCCAACCGGCATTTACACCATTTTATGCACTTAATGAGCGCGACCGGGCACGTTTGATGTACCTCACTGAACTGGCGCTGCCCGACTCCCAGTCAGGATTAAACACCGGCATGACGGTTGAGGTCAGCTTGCCATGAGCCAGGATTATGCAGTCGAAACTCAGGGCTTAAGTTTGCGTTTTGGTAAAACACTGGCCGTTGATGCGCTGGATTTAAAAATTCCGCGCGCTAGCATTTATGGTTTTCTTGGGCCTAACGGCAGTGGCAAATCGACGTCGATAAGGATGCTTACCGGATTGCTAAAACCCAGTGCTGGCACCGCGACTGTACTTGGAGAACATCTCCCCGGTGCAGAAGAAAAACTGCGTCTGCGTATTGGTTATATGACACAAAAGTTTTCGCTCTACGACAACTTGAGTGTGCAGGAGAATCTGGACTTTGTAGCGCGAATTTACGGCATCAAACGCGCCCGGGCAAAACAGCGTCGTGACGAACTGATAGAACTGTATGAATTGAACCCTCAACGCAAACAACTCGCCGGGTCCATGAGCGGCGGCCAGAAGCAAAGACTGGCCTTGGCAGCAGCCACCATTCACGCACCCGAGTTGTTGTTTCTCGACGAGCCAACCTCTGCCGTTGACCCGGAAAACCGTCGTGAATTCTGGGAACGGTTGTTTGATCTGTCCGATGCCGGCACGACCATCCTGGTTTCTACACATTACATGGATGAAGCCGAGCGCTGCCATCAACTGGCAATTCTGGACCTGGGTGTCAAACGCGCCGACGGCACACCGCAGGCATTAATGAATGCCATGAACGCATGGACAATCGAAATCTCCGGCGACAATCTGCGCGCACTGAAAGCAAAGCTGGAGCAGGAAAACGAAGTGGTATCCGCTGCACAGATTGGTGCACGCCTGCGTGTATTAATTCACAAATGCCGCAACACTGCAGAGCCATTGTTATGGTTGCAACAACGTGCCGGCGGACGTGAACTGGAAATGGTGCGCCCTAACCTGGAAGACGTGTTTGTGAATTGCACGGGTGCACGTGTCATCAAAAATGATAGCCATGCTGTTGAGCACACTAAGAGCATTCACGATGTGGAATAGAATTTTTGCCATCATCAGCAAGGAACTGCGCCAGCTGTCGCGCGACCGGATGAGTTTTGGTTTGATTGTGATGATCCCGCTGATCCAGCTCACACTGTTTGGTTACGCCATCAACACCGATGCCAGACTATTACCCGCCGGCGTATTGGATATGGAGCAGTCATCGTATAGCCGCGCACTCATTCAGGCTGTTGAGGCCAGTCAGGTTGTGCAGTTTCAAGCACAATACTTCACTCTGCCGGAAGCTGAAGCAGCTATCACGCGCGGCGAAGTCAAAGCGGTTTTATATTTGCCTGCCGATCTGGACGGGCGGTTAATACGACGCACACAGGCCGATCTACATCCGGACATGTCAGAACCCATCGGGCAATGGCTGGTGGACGGCTCGGATACGGTTGTTGCTGGCAGTATCCGCGGCCTGCGCAATATGCCCCTGAACGAAATCCGTGACCAGGCCTACGCACTGCCCACACCAACCATGGAAGTGGTGCAGTACTTCAATCCGGAACAACGTACGGTAGTGAATATTGTGCCGGGATTACTCGGCATTATACTGACCATGACCATGGTGCTGTTTACCTCCGCGGCGATTGTGCGCGAACGTGAACAGGGCAATATGGAATTTCTGATCACCACACCGGTACAGCCGTTTGAATTGATGCTGGGAAAAATTGTGCCGTATGTGCTGGTGGGTTTTATTCAGATTGCGATTATTCTGGGCGTCGGCAATCTGGTATTTGATGTCCCGGTGCGTGGTCGTCTGGATTTTCTGGCACTGGCAGCGCTGTTATTTATTTGCGCCAGTCTGACACTCGGACTGGTGATTTCCACCATCGCCAAGAGCCAGTTGCAGGCGATGCAGATGACGGTATTTGTGTTGCTGCCATCAATTCTGTTATCGGGTTTTCTGTTTCCGTTTGAAGCCATGCCGGTACCGGCGCAGTGGATTGCAGAGGTACTGCCGGCAACACATTTCATGCGACTGTCGCGCGCCATTATTCTGCGTGACGCGGATATTTTCAGTCTGCAATTTGATGCGCTGGCGTTGATGGTGTTCACCATCATCGGTCTGATCGTGGCGTCCAGCCGTTTTTCAAAGCGCTTGAATTAAACAGAGTAGACCGGGCACAGTACGTTGCGCCCTCATGTAAAACCTACCGCGCCCGCGCCGCAATCCTCCGGTATTCTCGGTACGCCGGTGTCCAGAAATTGCGCTCGATGATTTCCAGCAATTCTTCATCCGGAATCTCGCGCGCATGCCCTTGGCTCATTGCCATTTTTGCAACCGCAAAGGCAATCTTGCG
>CAMBPO010000115.1 GCA_945869725.1 Klebsiella pneumoniae | reverse complement strand
CAGACGTGCGCGCTGCGCCGGGGCGTTTTCTGCCGTTGGATCCAGCAGTATGGTTTCATTCATAGAGTTACCTCTCGGGTGACAGGAGATGAGCCGATCGGACCAGAGGCGGCCCAGCCGGCAATCACAGCAGAAAACAGACCGGCGGTGCCGCCAGCCCTGATAATTAACAAGCCACCCGGTCGAAACTTGGGGACCAGCTTGTCTTTAAAACGTTCATGGATGCCTTCGGCAATGCCGCCGACCCCCACCATCAGATCCTTACCGGGGGTTAACAGCAGGTGTTCGAGTTCCTCGCGCAGGCGCTGCTTTGACCAACCAGCCTCGATAAACACTCTTGAGTGCTCGGGTGATACCACCAGCACCGCATCACCGGCCATCGCCAGCTTGGCATGATCCACGGCGCGCAGTGACAGGGCAAAGGAGCGAACCAGTGACTCCGGGTCACGCGACTTCTGGTCGATGATGCCTTGCACACCTTCACCCGGAAACACGGTGACAGCGGAGCGGCCCGGCGCGATGCCGCGCTCCTGCGCCAAGGGCAGCCAATCGCTGTGTTCAGCTTCAGCAAAACAAAAACTGTATTTGCCCGGATTGCCCAACGTGGCACGGTCAATCTCACCGGGGCGACCGCCGCCGACATTACGAATGATCAGTTGCAGCGCGCGGCCGATGGTGGCATTGGCGCGGTTGCCCTGGCCCAAAGCATTGCCACCTGAGTTCATGCCAATCGCTTTTGCGATCGGGCCATTAACCATAATCATCGGGCTGCCAAACATGGTGGTACAAATCAATCCGTGCAAACCAAAGTCTTCATCCAGTGCCGCTTCCAGCGCCGCCAGCAACACCGGCATGTATTCGGGTTTGCATCCGGCCATCACTGCATTAATCGCGACTTTTTCCACGGTGCAGGGCAGCAGGTCGGGTGGCATCATTCCCACAATCTCGTGCGCCGCGCGGTGCGTGCCTTTAAGCATGCGTAATACCCGCAGCGGTGTTGGTGGAACAACCGGCAAACCATCGCTCCAGCCGCGCTCGTAACAGGCTTCAATCGCATCATCAGCGCCGCTGATATCAATGTGCCTGGACTGTAGTTTGAAATCCCCGAAGGCCAGTTCCAGCCGCTCGGCAATACCAGGTTCCAGTGTTTTGGAACCGCAGCCGGGGCGCATGTCGGGTAATGCCTGCTCCAGCGTTTGACCCAGTGATTCACCCAATCCGGTGATGGCACGCCACTCGTCTTTGTGCCAGCCATAGGTGCGTGCAATCTCTTTACCGTTGGCAACGCGGATCAGCGTTGGGACAAACTCGGTGCCCAAACGCCAGGAATACTCCAGAGTCTCGTCAAAGTGCGTGCCACCCAGGTGTGATGCATAGTCTGTTGAATCCTGAACATACACGGTCAGTGGGCCGGCCTGCGCCAGTTCCGCCAACAAAGGTTCAACCAGACGACAGGTCGGACAGTCAGCCTTTGCCACCACAATCAGGCCATCGGGCAGGGGAGTTCTCATCAATCAACCTTGTACTTTGCAACACGCTCGGATTAGGGCCAGAAGGTATCTGCACCGCGCAGAATTGTCCAGTTTCCGGCGTGCGTATTCCCGTTCAGCATTCAAGCCGTTACACTGCTTCGTGTTGATCGTTCATGTTTTTTCTGTGTTTCTGGATTGATGACCTTATGCCTGCAATCAGACTGCTTTCTGGCCTCAGCCTGTTGTTTATTGCAGCCGCCTCGCTGCAGGCACAGCCCTCTGAATCGCTGGACCGCCTGCCTGCTGATGTACTTGACGTGCGCTCACCCATCGAGCGTGTTGTGGGTACGCCGGGCAGCATGCGCATCACTGACCGCAGCTGCAGATCCATGCCTTTGAGTGACGTGCGCCGTCGCATCGTGAACACCGCCGTGCAGGAATGGGCCTATTTTGGTTTTAGTGTGGATGATCAGCTGCAGGCGCAGCCATTCCCGTCATCGCTCTCTCAGCAAACACCTTCTCAGCAATCGCCCTCTCAGCAAATGCAGCGTGGTACCTTTCCCCGCATTAACTCGGGTGAGGGTGCCAGGGTAGCCAGTTCAATAGCGGGCTATTGGGCGGCAACGCCTGACAGCGACTGGATTCTGCAACGTCAGAATGCCAACTGGAATGCTGAAGGCACCGGCGCGCGCTGGCGAGATGCCTGGTCCGCCGCGTTCATTTCCTGGGTGATGTGCGAGAGCGGTTTGGCAGAACCTGCGCAATTCCGCCGCGCCATTGCCCATCACACTTACATCGATCAGGCTATCCGTGCCACAGACGGTCTTGATAACAGTGCAGTCTTTACAGCCTATGATCCGGGTCAGGCCGCGATTGAGCCGGGCGATCTGTTGTGCCGGGGAAGTCGGCCCAATTACCGCAGCCTTGCAGAACGGCGCACACAGTTGGGAGATGGTGCCCGCACGCATTGTGACATTGTGGTCAAGGTCGATACTGAGGCGCAGAGCATTATGGTGATTGGTGGCAATGTCCGCGGATCAGTGCGTATGAAAGTCATGCCCGCGGTACAGGACAATGGTCAGGCGTTACGCCCGCTGTCCGACAATGGCCGCGCACTGTTTGCGCACCTCAAGCTGGAAGCTCCATCGATTGCATTAAATGCGCTGGACGAGACGCCGACATTGCAGGCATTTCCGACAGCGCGTCGTTAATACAGGTTGATAACCACCGCGTCTGTCGGTAGCGTTACACCAACGATATTCCAAGCCATCGGTATCCCTACGAGTCATTAATGTCAACGCAGAAACCTTTATACATCGCTTACGCCGGCCCTACGTTATTGGAAACACCCTTGCTGAATAAAGGGGGCGCCTTTACTGAGAAAGAGCGACGCACCTTTAATCTGATGGGTCTGCTGCCGCCCCGTCATGAAACAATCGAAGGGCAGGTTGAGCGTGCCTACGGGCAATATCGCAGTTTTGAGGAACCCATCAACAAGCACATTTATCTGCGAGCTGTGCAGGACACCAACGAAACGCTGTTTTATCGGTTGATCAGTGAACATCTGGTTGAGATGTTGCCCATCATTTATACGCCGACGGTGGGAGATGCCTGTGAGCATTTCTCCGATATCTACCGCAGGGCGCGCGGCCTGTTTTTGTCTTACGAAGAGCGCGAGTTCATGGGCGACATCCTGCAAAGCGTGACCAAGGAAAAGGTCAAAGTGATTGTGGTAACCGATGGTGAGCGTGTACTGGGTCTGGGCGATCAGGGCATAGGCGGCATGGGTATTACTATTGGCAAGTTGTCAATTTACACCGCCTGTGGTGGCGTCAGCCCGGCTTACACACTGCCCGTGGCGCTGGATGTGGGCACCAATAATCAAAAACTCCTCGATGACCCGATGTACATGGGCCTTCGCCATCCGCGCATTACCGGCGACGACTATAACGCTTTTGTTGACCGGTTTATTGACGCCGCGCAGGAGCGCTGGCCTGGTGTGCTGATTCAGTTTGAAGACTTTGCCCAGCCTAATGCCATGCCAATCCTGCAGCGTCACCGCCATCGGCTGTGTTGCTTTAACGATGACATTCAAGGCACCGCAGCCGTCACCCTTGGTACGCTGTTGGCCGCCTGCCGTAAAAAAGGTGAAAAACTCAGCGCTCAGCGCATAGTGTTTGTGGGGTCTGGTTCTGCCGGATGCGGCATCGCGGAGCTGATCATCAGCGCCATGGTGACCGAAGGCTTAAGTGATGCGCAGGCGCGGGCACAGATTTTTATGGTAGATCGCTTCGGGCTACTGACCGAAGATATGCACAATCTGATGGATTTTCAGCAGAAGCTGACGCAACCCGTGTCGGCACTGATGGGTTGGAATCTTCAACCAGACAGCGAACATGCCACGCTGTTTGATGTCATCAACAATGTCAGCGCCGGCGTGCTCATCGGTGTTTCCGGCAAGCCGGGTTTATTCACAGAAGGTCTTGTGCGCCGCATGCACGAAACCTGTCCGCGCCCGATTATTCTGCCCTTGAGCAATCCATCGCGGCAGGTTGAGGCGCATCCGGCTGATGTACTGCAATGGACTGACGGCAACGCAATTGTCGCTACGGGCAGTCCGTTTGGTAACGTGGATTACAACGGCAAAACCTATGCGATTGCCCAGTGCAATAACAGTTACATTTTTCCCGGTATCGGACTCGGCGTGATTGCCTGCAAGTCGGCGCGTGTGACTGATGAAATGCTGATGATCGCCAGCATTACCTTGTCAGAGAATGCTCCGCAGCGTGAAGACAACAGTGCAGCCATTTTGCCGCCGCTGACGGATTTGCCGCAAATCAGCCGCAAGATTGCCTTTGCGGTTGCAAAAATGGCAATGAGCCAAGGGCATGCGCGCGAGATTCCGGATGAAGAATTGCTGGAAATCATCGAGCGCAATTTCTGGACACCGGCGTACCGAGAATACCGGAGGATTGCGGCGCGGGCGCGGTA
>CAMBPO010000114.1 GCA_945869725.1 Klebsiella pneumoniae | reverse complement strand
CACGGGCATCCACACCCGCGTCCACCCCAGCTATCACCCCAGCCATCACCCCACCCGCATCACCCGCAATACGGCAATCCTGCACTTGTGCAAGGCCCGCAACTTGCGCATATTGTGGCCACGCATTGAGGTCAAACCAAACCAACAAGGAACCATAATGACAACCACCCCAGCCAGCGCTGTGTTACGCACCGACGACTCGCGCTTCCAGAACCTGCCCGGCTACCCGTTTGCCCCGCACTATGTCAGTGATCTGCCCGGTTTTGAAAACCTGCGGGTGCACTACGTCGACGAAGGCGCCGCCGACGCCAGCTCGATTGTGTTGTGCCTGCACGGCCAACCCACCTGGAGTTACCTTTACCGCAAAATGATTCCGGTGTTTGTCGACGCCGGGCACCGCGTGATTGCTCCGGATCTGATCGGTTTTGGCCGCTCCGACAAACCCGTGGACGACAGTTTTTATACACTGACCCGGCACCGCGACATGCTGATCGCGTTTATACGCACAGTGATTCTGCGCTCAGCGCCCGATGCGCGCATCATGCTGGTGGTGCAGGACTGGGGCGGCATTCTGGGTTTGACCTTGCCGATGGAATTCCCGGATCATATTGACCGCCTGCTGGTGATGAATACCGGACTCGGCACCGGCGATGTGCCGCTTGGGCAGGGATTTCTGGACTGGCGCGCCTTTTCCAACAGCCGCCCGGACATGGACATTGCCGCGCTGATGCGCCGCGGGGAACGCCTGTTGAGCGAGGCCGAAGGCGACGCCTATGCAGCGCCGTTCCCCGATGTCAGCTACAAAGCCGGCGTGCGCAGATTCCCCAATCTGGTGCCCGATCATCCCGATGCGGATGGCGCAGCTATTTCGCGCACCGCCCGCGACTGGCTAAAAACCTCCTGGCAAGGCCGCAGTTTTATGGCCATTGGCATGCGCGACCCCGTGCTCGGCCCGCCAGTGATGCATAATCTTCGCAAACAGATTCGTGGCTGCCCTGAGCCTTTTGAGGTGGCAGAAGGCGGTCATTTTGTACAGGAACATGGAGAGATCATTGCGCGTCGTGCGCTCGAGGTTTTATGTTGATTCTGAATTTAAAAGACAAACCGGAACATTTATTACCGCTGGCGCAGTGGC
The DNA here is from genome assembly GCA_945869725.1 of Klebsiella pneumoniae. Lineage (GTDB taxonomy): Bacteria > Pseudomonadota > Gammaproteobacteria > Pseudomonadales > Pseudohongiellaceae > Pseudohongiella. Next base: position 3,402 of record CAMBPO010000114.1, on the reverse strand, counting down.
ACCACGCCGAATGGTCCTACCTGAATCCGCTGCGCAGTTTTGACCAGCGCGTGCAGGAGATGCAGGAAGACCTGCAAGGCAAGGTCATCCCGACCACCTTTGTAGCCGAGGACGCCGGCGAGCTGCTGGGTTCGGCGTGTATTCTGGCCGATGACATGAGCTCACACCCGGAACTCACGCCGTGGCTGGCAAGTGTGTATGTGAATGAAATTCATCGTGGCAAAGGCATCGGCTCCACACTGGTGAAACGGGTGATGCAACATGCGCAGGAAAACGGTGTCAAACGCCTGTACCTGTACACGCCGGATCAGGAACAGATGTACGCCCGACTTGGTTGGCAACTGTTCAGCCGCGAGCCCTACAACGGCACCCCGGTGACCATTATGGCTATTGATTTCTGACGCTTATTTGATCTGCCCGACTTTTAAACACAAGGCCAGCAGGCGTATAGTCGTATCCAGATGTACCTTCCTGAAAACAATTATAACCAAGAGGTTTTTATGACACAGTTTCCCCGTCAACTTTCGCTGGCCACCGCGATCAGCCTGCTGGTTGCCTGTGGCGCAGAATCACCCGCGCCCGGGCAAGCGGCCGACGCGCCGCAGGCCAGTATGCTCGCTGTCGCCACTGCCGAGATGCTGTCCTGCGCCGACGCGCTAGCGCCGCTGATCCCCAACACCGGCGTATTTGGCCGCGATGTTGGCGCGGCGCACCCAGAGGCCCAGGCGTTTTTTGATCAAGGCATGCGCCTGACCTACGGATACTACTTTCCGGAAGCCATCGCCTCATTCGACGCCGCACTGTGTTTTGATCCCGACAACGCCATGATTCACTGGGGCAAGGCGCTGGCCATCGGTCCCAACCCCAACAGCCGCTACGGCGGATCGCCCGACGACCCGGTCAGCGAAGGCAAAAACACCATCACCCGCGCCAAAGCGCTCAGCGATACCCTGTCATCTGAAGATCGCGGACTGATTGATGCGGTTGTGGAGATGTACAACACCGAAGCCTACCCCGACACCGCACAGCGTTCCCAGGCGTTTGTAAGCGCCGCCGAAGCCAACTATCAGGCACACGGCGCCGATCTGGAAGCTGCATTCCTGGTTGCGCACGGCATCATGATGTCGACACCCTGGACCTACTACTCTGCCGTTGATGGCAGCGCGTTGCCCATGGTCGACCGCGCCCTGGAAGTGCTGGAGCGCGGCATGGAACAGGACATGAGCCACCCCGGCCTCACGCACCTGCACATCCACCTGCTGGAAGCCTCGTTCCAACCCGAGCGCGCGGTGCCATCAGCCGACCGACTCGAGTCGCTGACCCCCATGGCCGGCCACATGGTGCACATGCCCGGCCACATCTACATGCGAGTTGGCCGCTACGACGACGCCATCACCAGCAATGAGCGCTCGCTGAATGCTGACACCGTGGTCACCAGCGCCTGGGGCGAACGTCCGCTGCCACGCACCGGTACCTACTTTGTCTCCGCCACCACCCACGGCGGCCATGCCCGTATGTTTATCCACTGGGCCGGTGTTCTGCAGGGCAACAGCGTACGCGCAATGAGCGTGTCCGAACCCATGTTGATGATGGCCAACGCTGAATCGTTGGGTCGCGGTTCAGGCCTGCGTGCACCGGTTGCACACTGGATGACACTCAAAGCCTTTGGCATGTACGACGAATTGGCGGCTCTGCAAAGCCCCGCGCCCGGCCAGCCTTACCTGGACGGCATGTTGAATTGGATGCACGGCGCCACGTTTGCCAAACGCGGCGACATCGCCGCCGCCCAGGCCGAACATGCCAAGATGATGACCACGCTGCAGAATCCTGATCTGGCCACCTGGCGCGCCAGCGTCAACCCGGCGTCGGATATGCTGACTATTGCCTCACACATGCTCGCCGGCGAAATTGCTAACGCACAGCAGGATTACAACACCGCCATCACCGAGTTTGAACGCGCGGTTGATATTCAGGACAAGCTGCGCTACATGGAGCCGCCGGATTGGTTGCAATCCACCCGACTGTACCTTGGCCAGGCTTTGATCAACGCAGGCCGGCACGCTGATGCACAAGCGGTTTTTGAACGTGATTTGGTAATGCTCAACGAAAACGGCTGGGCACTGCACGGACTTGCCGATGCACTGGAAGGCCAGGGTGACACCGCTGGCGCCGCCGCCGTGCGCGAACGCTTTGCCAAAGCTTGGGTTGGCGCCAACGTTGAGCTGACTGCCGCGCATTTCTGATTGTGGGTTGGGGACTGTCATTGCGGACGGGGGCATTACGAGCAATGCCTCCGTCCCCAATGACTCAAAAAACCCAGAATTGCCCGAATACAAATGAACGGTAGTGAATATGATTCCAGAGTTTGAACCCACTTTCCCGGAACACTTAGAAGAACTTGTCAGAATACGTATCGCAGCTATGCATGAAAGTCTGACGAAAGTTGGACGTTTTGATCCGGATCGCGCCAGAGAAAGATTTGTCTCAGGCTTTAATCCGGAATACACAAGATTTATCAATGTCAGTGGATTACGCGTTGGCTTTGTTGTTGTAAAACCAGAGGCCAGCGGCCTCAAACTCGATCACCTTTACATCGAGCCACAGTATCAAGGTCGTGGAATTGGCGGCAACGTTCTGCAAAAAATCTTTGCTACGGCGGACCAACTGGGTATGACAATTTCTGTCACGGCACTTCGCGACAGTGAATCAAACAGTTTCTACCAAAAACACGGCTTCGTTTTTCAGGATGAGACGGAATGGGAAATAAACTATATCCGAAAGGCCTATACACATTGAGGACACGCTATGCTTGAGGGAACTTGTCTGTGTGGCTCTGTAAGCTGGACTCTTCGTGATATTCCGCAGTCTGCAACCGCTTGCAGCTGCACAGCCTGCCGACGCTACGGAACACTATGGGCTTACGGATGGGAAGGTGAAGACATAACCTTCTCCGGCGATACAACGGCCTTCGTCCGCGGAGACTCCTTAAGCTTCAACTTCTGCCCCAGGTGCGGCAATGTCAGCCACTGGTGGGGCTTGACGCTCAACGAAGCAGGCAAGAGGCGTGTCGCAGTCAATCTTCGGCTCACCGAGCCTGGACCCATAGAAAACGTACCTATTCGCCACTTCGACGGTCTGGACACCTGGCAGAGCCGCGCTCAGGATGGCAAGTGCATAAAAGACATGTGGTTCTAGTCGGAGGGAAGAGGAGATTAAAGAGCTAGTTCCCAGAAGTTCAGCCTGAATACTTCAGGGCAGTCCCATGCGATCCAAGGGACTGGCGGTCCCGGCGAAATGCTTGCCCAAGACATGCGTGTAAATCTGCGTTGTGCTCAAATCATTGTGGCCCAAGAGCTCCTGTACCGTTCTGATATCAGCGCCATTTTGAAGCAGATGTGTCGC
>CAMBPO010000113.1 GCA_945869725.1 Klebsiella pneumoniae | reverse complement strand
CTGAGGATTGTCACGGCTCAAACGGCGCCGCTCTACCAAGAAAAAAGCATTCAAGCTCAAGGAGTCGAATCAATCTCACTGCTGTCACGCACCAACACAGCCACATCTTCCTTGCTGACCTTGAGGTACATCAGGAAATTACAGGCAATGAACAGGGACGTGAAGAAACCCACGCTGACACCCACAATCAGTGACAGAGAGAAGCTGTAGATCGCCTCGCCGCCCACGATAAACATCGCCCACAGCGCCAGCAATGTTGTAAACGATGTTGCGAAAGAACGAACCAATACCTGATTCAGTGAATGGTTGATAATAAACTCAATACTGGAAGTTCTGGCAGATCGCAGGTTTTCGCGGACCCGATCAAAAACCACAATACTGTCGTTTATTGAATAACCAATAACAGCCAACAACGCAGCAAGTGTGGTCAGATCAAAACTGATTTCGAACAGTGAAATCACCCCCAACACAACAATCACGTCGTGCATCAGTGCGGCAACAGCAGAGACGCCAAACTTGTATTGAAATCGTATCGCCACGTAAATCATGATGATCAGCATCGCCATCAACACAGCCAGAGCTGCCTGCTCGGTCAGTTCTGAGCCTACCCGAGGACCCACGAATTCAGAGCGACGCAATTCAACTGGCGTAGCACTGTTAGCAGACAACACCGCTAGTACATCGACCCCCATAGAGGATGCGGCGTCAGACATCTGTGAGCTGTCTGCATCTTCAACCGGCAGTCGGACCAGCACATCGCGATCAGAGCCAAAGGTCACCACCGTTGCATCAACAAAACCGTTGTCGACCAGTTGCCGTCGGACATCCTCCGGGTTAACTGTCTCAGTGTAACCAACCTCAATCAAGGTGCCCGCTGTGAAGTCCAGTCCAAGCTCAAAACCCTTGACAACAATCGTGATGAGAAAAAAAACAATCACCAAAAAAGAAAGGCTGCCAGTCACTCTGCGCACCTTGGGGCTCATAAAATCAATATCGTTCTTAAGCAGGGCCATGTTGGTATGCCTGTGATTTAAATGCTGTTAGAGCCGTTTGTCGGCAATGCTTTGATAGATGGTCCAATAGCAAGGTTCTTGGTCTGGCGGCCACCGTAGAAAATGTTGATCATCAGTCGCGTCACCATGATCGCGGAGAATTGCGAGGTCATGAGGCCTACCATCAGAGTAATGGCGAAACCTTTGACCGGGCCAGAACCCACCGTGAACAGTACCATCGCAACCAGGAAGGTGGTGATGTTGGCGTCAAAAATGGTGCCAAATGCTCGTGAGAAACCCGAATCGATGGCACTTTGCGGCGACAGACCGGCAGCAATCTCCTCTCTGATTCGACTGAATATCAATACGTTGGCATCCACCGCCATACCGATGGTTAACACGATACCAAAGATGCCAGGCAGAGTCAGTGTGGCTGAAATGATGGACATGACTGCAGATAACAGCACAACGTTAGTCGCCAGCGCAATGACGGCGGCAACACCAAACCAGCGGTAGTAATACACCATGAACAAGGTCACCAGCAGGTAACCTATGGCGACCGCTCTGGCTCCCTGATTAATGTTCTCCTGACCGAGGCTTGGCCCTACTGTGCGCTCTTCAACGAAGTACATAGGCGCAGCCAGCGCACCCGATCGGATTAACAATGACAAATCATTGGCTTCACGCTGACTGAGGCCGGTGATGACAAACTCGCGGCCGAGAGCAGCACGAATCACTGCATGACTGATCAGACGACTTTCTTCGTAGGATTCCTGCCGCTCAATCATCACGCCGTTTTCATCTGGCTCAAACACTGAGCGGGTTCTGGTTTCGTTTAACAGAATATCCATGGGGCGGCCGATGTTTTCACGAGTCACACGGTTGAACTGCTCACCGCCTTGTGCATCCAGATTGATCACCACCTGAGGCTGACCATATTGGTCGAGAGCGGAGCGCACGTTACTGATGCGGTCGCCTTGCAGGATGACATCGTTGTCGACGCGGATAGATTGCCCTTGATAGTCATACAGCGTGTAGCTGTTAGCAGCGGCGCCCACATCGGCTTCGAGGTGAAACTGTAAGGTCGCAATTCGCTGCAGAATGCGCTTGGCCTGTGCGGTGTCCTGTACGCCGGGCAGTTGCACAACCAGACGATTAACACCCTGGCGCTGCACAACCGGCTCAGAGACACCGAGCGAGTCAACACGACTCAGAATGGTGGTCTGGTTGGCGGCAATTGTGTCTTCCTGCATTTGTGTGATGCTTTCCGGCGTCATGGTCAGAAGCAGAATGTACTGATCATCACGCTCGCGTTCCTGTACCAACAGATCAACATAACCTTCCCTGATCAAAGCGCGCGCCAGCGTTCGGGATTCTTCGTCATCAAAACGCAGTTCCAAGGAATCAGTACCGCTCACACTCATCTGGCGGGTACGGATACGCTCAGCCCGCAGTTCCTGACGAATGGTACTCAAGGTGTTTTCCATGCGCCGGGTGAGCGCTTCTTCCATGTCGATTTCCATCAGGAAATGCACACCACCCTGCAGATCAAGACCCAGATTCATCTTGTTCGCACCCATCGCCCGCAACCACCCCGGGGTAGTTGGTGCGAGGTTTAATGCAATGATGTAACCGCTGCCCAGTGTCTGTTCAATCAATGCCTTGGCGCGTAATTGATCTTCAAGACTGGCAAAACGCAAGAGGCCGCCGTTGGAGTTGATCTCTTCACCAAACCACGCCATATCCGCCGCGCGCAGAGCATCAGTGACCATGCCGATGTCCACGTCCGTTATCGGGTCGTTCTCGTGTGAAATCTGCAGCGCCGGATCATCTGGATACAGGTTAGGCATCGCATACAACAAGGCGAGGACAACAGTGCCCACCACCATCAGGTTTTTCCAGAGGGGAAACTTGTTCAGCATGTTGGGTAAACCTTTACTGCTTAGTGGTGGTCGGCCACCGTGGCGCGACAGGCGCGCCCGGTGTCTTTACGAATTTTAATTATCGATAGACTTGATGGTGCCTTTGGGCAAGGCTGCCGCAACAGATGATTTTTGCAGATTCAGTTCAACGCCATTGGCCACTTCGACGGTAATGTACTCCCCGCTGACCTTGGTTACTTTGCCCAGAATACCACCGCTGGTCAGTACCTCGTCACCTTTGCCCAGCGCACTGACCAGTTCGCGGTGTTCTTTGGCGCGCTTGGACTGTGGCCGCCACAAGATCAGGTAGAACAGGACAAACATACCGCCAATAAACAGTAAGTTAAAAAGGCCAGCGTTCGGAGACGCGGCTGCTGTCTGGGCGTAAGCACTGCTAATAAAAAAATCCATTATGGTTTTCTCCTGCTGACCGGCGCTGCTCTGTCAGTACCGGTTTGATTGTGTATGAGATGAATAGTGTTCATGAGGACAAACCGCATGTATTCAAGATTACCGGTTTAAAAATACCCGATTCAGGCGTTGGTATCAGACTCCAGCACGGTTTGAGACTGGGAGAACTCCTCAACAAAGGCGGTAAATCTACCTTGTTCCAATGCCTGACGCAAACCTTGCATCAACTGTTGATAGAAGTGCAGGTTGTGAATAGTGTTCAGTTGCGCGCCGAGCATTTCGTTACATTTGTCCAGATGATGCAGGTAGGCACGGCTGAAATTGCGGCAGGTATAACAACTGCAGGTAGGGTCCAACGGGCGGGTATCATCTTTAAAACGTGCATTGCGTAACTTCAACACGCCCTGACTGGTGAAAATGTGTGCGTTACGGGCATTGCGGGTCGGCATGACACAATCAAACATATCAATGCCGCGGCTCACGGCGTCGATGATATCGCCCGGAGTGCCAACTCCCATCAGATAGCGGGGCTTGTCTGCCGGCATCTGGTGAGCAACGTAGTCCAGCACTTTGATCATGTCGTCTTTGGGTTCGCCCACGGACAAACCACCAATGGCATAACCGTCAAAGTCCAGCGCAACCAGTCCATCCAGCGAGCGTTGACGAAGATGCTCGTACATACCGCCCTGCACGATGCCAAACAGCGCCGATGGATGATCGCCATGAGCCTCTTTGCAGCGTTTTGCCCAACGCAGAGAAAGCTCCATCGAAGTCTGCGCTTGCTGTTCAGAGGCAGGGTATGGCGTACACTCATCAAAAATCATGATGATGTCGGAACCGAGTTTCTGCTGAACTTCGATGGCGGACTCTGGCCCCAGAAATACTTTGGAGCCGTCAACAGGAGAGCGGAAGGTCACGCCCTCCTCTTTAATTTTGCGCATTTCACCCAGACTGAACACCTGAAACCCGCCTGAGTCAGTCAGTATGGGTTTGTCCCACCCCATAAAGTCATGCAGGTCGCCGTGCTTTTGAATCACATCAGTGCCCGGACGCAGCATCAGGTGAAAAGTGTTGCCCAGAATAATCTCGGCGCCAATCTCTTTGATCTGTTGGGGAGTCATGCCCTTGACGGTGCCATAGGTTCCAACCGGCATAAATGCCGGCGTCTGTACGTCGCCCCTCGGAAAGCTGAGGGTGGCACGTCTTGCGAGTCCGTCG
>CAMBPO010000112.1 GCA_945869725.1 Klebsiella pneumoniae | reverse complement strand
CGATCAGCGAGTTTGCTGATGGCATATGACTGGCCAGGCAACGTCAGAGAAATTTCCAATCTGATGATGCGCTTCAGCATCTTGTTTGCTGGAGAGAAAATTGACATCCCCACGTTGCCGCCCCTCCTATTGCCGGAAGGGATGGCGGAACTGCTCAGCGACAAACATACCTGTAGCATCTCTAGTGCCCATCCTGAGTGGTTTGCAGAAATTCCTGACACTTTGAATGTGCCGGACCTGTCAGGCATTGTTGCTGAAGCCGAGGAAGACAATGATATACATCCCCTGGATATCGAAAACGTTCTACGGCTTTCCAACTCGATAGGTCACTTTCCGTCCGGTGGCATCAAGGCCAAGGAATTCATGGCGGATATTGAGATTCGTTTAATCAAGGCCGCGCTTGCCCAGTCAAATGGAAGCGTCAGCCATGCGGCGCAGTTGCTGCATATGCAGCGCACCACGCTGATACAAAAAATTTCCCGTTACAACATCGCGACCGCCTTCATCTGAAGAGATTTCCCGCCGAACTCGACCTTGTGCATTTTTTGACATGCCCAAGATTGGATGTCAAAAAAATTACATTCAAGATTATTTATCAATATATTCAAGTGGATATGAAGTTGGCCTGATAATTGCTTTTCTGTTGTGAGCGTCACATCGTTTACAAGAGAGCCAGGAAAATGCTTCACACAGACACCACTAACAAACAGCCCTTCCTGTTTGTTGATCCACAAAGCGCGCAAATATTCTCGCTGGCATGCCGCGTTGCCGTTTCGACCATCCCGGTATTGATTTCCGGTCCGACAGGGTCTGGCAAAGAGATTCTGGCCAAGGTGGTGCATGAAGCGTCGCCGCAATCGTCAGGCCCTTTTGTGGCGGTCAATTGTGCGGCCATTCCGGCCACCCTGGCTGAGAGCTTGTTCTTCGGCCATGAAAAGGGCTCGTTTACCGGCGCGAATGCAGGGTCTGCCGGCTACTTTGAGCAAGCCCACAACGGCACATTGTTTCTCGATGAAATTGGTGAGATGCCGATAGATCTGCAGCCAAAAATACTCCGCGCGCTGCAGGAGAAAAAAATTACTCGCCTCGGCAGTAATCGTGAGATCAGTGTCAATGTGCGCATTGTGGCTGCGACCAACGTCAATCTATTGGAAGAAGCCAAAAAGAATCGCTTCAGGGAAGACCTGTATTACCGGCTAAGCGCGTTCAAGTTCAACATGCCCCCTTTGTCGCGCAGGCCGCTGGATATCAAGCCACTTGCCTATCTGATGATACAGAAGTACGGCATGGATGACGTGGCACCTGAGATATCACCAGAGGCGATGAACAAGTTGCTCGGCCACTCCTGGCCCGGCAACATCCGGGAACTTGAAAACGTCATCGCCCGTGCGTTGATTCTTCGCCAAAGCGCTGACATTGGTCCTGAGGATATTCAGTTTGATGACGAAGCTGTATCCGCACCCGAGGTCATTGAATACGCACAATCGGTATCCTCGGAATTTCCCTCGCGGGCGGCATCCTTTGATTCGACAGTCACCCTGAACGGCTCTGTGCATCGCATAGAACTCAGCAGCATTCTCTCGGCATTAAACGGATCAGCAACGCGTGCTGATGCTGCGAAACGGCTCGGAATCAGCCAGCGAACCTTGCGGCACAAATTACAAGCCTACCGATCTGAAGGGCACCGTGTGCCTGACGCTTACGCGCGCTAGGAGTAAACCATGGCGATAACAACCGATGTAAATGCTCAGTACCTTCTGTCACAGATTCAGAAGTATCAGAGCAGCATGCAAGTCACGCAGTCGCGGGATGCCGTTGCTGGCATCAATCCGGAAATGCTCGATCGCACCAATTTCGCGACGACTGTGACAGAAGCGATGGGAAGAGCGCTGAATCAGGTTAATGATTCGCAGGCAGCCTCACGCGCCATGGTCACCCGTTTTGAATCGGGCGAAGACGTGCCTTTGACCGATGTTGTGTTATCGATGCAGAAGTCATCCCTTGCATTTGAAGCCACGCTTCAGGTCCGTAACAAGATCTTGAAGGCCTACGAAGACATTATGAACATGCCTGTTTAAAGGAGGTTGAATCAACTTCATGGCAACTCTACAAAATGCATCGACAACAATCGCCCCGGCGAACAGCAGCATCGGCAATGCCGCGGGTATGAGATTGCCAGCGATGGCTGGCTCACAAAATCTGCCAGCGACCGTGTCTGAGAACAAGCCATATCCCACAATCATGGAGATTGTCAGCCAGCCGTTGGTGAAAAAGTCTCTGCCTGCGATCGCCGTGGTATTTCTGTTTGCAGTGTTTCTGATCGCGGCTTTGTGGCTGAACGGTGGCGAGTACCGCTCGCTGTATCCGGAGATGAGTGAGGTCGATCGTTCCGAGGCGATGGCAATACTGCAGGCCAGTGCAATTGATGTGCGAGTAGACAGCGCCAACGGTACCCTGACCGTCCCGGTCGAGCGATACTACGACGGCCGAATGGCTCTTGCAGCCGCAGGGCTGCCAAGAGATGTCAACACGGGAACCCTGGATTTTTTTAACGAACAAACCTCCATGACCACCAGTCAGTTCATGGAAGAGGCAAGATACACGGCGGCGATTGAAAACGAACTCGCCAAAAGCGTCACACGAATATCGACGGTGCAGTCCGCGCGGGTGCACATTGCATCCCCGCGTCAAAGTAACTTTATTCGCAATCGTGCAACCACAAAAGCCTCGGTGATTGTGACGCCTTTTGCGGGCCGATCAGTCAGCCAGCCGCAGGTTGAGGCGATCATTAACCTGGTGGCATCCAGCGTGCCGTTTCTGGCCACCACCGACGTATCGGTTGTCGACGATCGTGGCAATCTACTGACCAGCAACAGCGGGTCACTGATGCAAGCCAACGAAGAGCTGTCCTACCAGCAATCGGTTGAAGAAATTTACAAAGACCGCATAGATGCGTTGCTGGCCCCATTGTTAGGAGAAGGTTCAATCACCACAAAGGTGGACATCTCCATGGACTTTACCCGGGCAGAGTCTACGTTTGAGGAGTTCGATCGCAACGGCACAGGTCCATTGCCCCGGTCGGAATCTACGCAGATGGATATGGCCAGCAATACCGTTGCAGAAGGAATTCCCGGAGGGACAACCAATGTCGCGCCGGAAAACACTGTTCTGCTGCCAGCTGATCAAGCCGCTCTGGCTGGGGCAACGGGTGCCAACGCTGAACAGGTGCGCAGCAGCCAAAGCACGCGAAACTATGAACTGGATCGCACCATTCGCACTGTGCGTAATCAGGTCGGCGTGCTGAACAAAATTTCAGTTGCCATTGCCATCGACGAGGCTGTTCTGCAGCAGTCTGCTGGAATGGATGCGACTGCGCCAGAAGATGCTGCCGCCACAGAGGCCGTTCTGCAGCAAGAGATCGACAAACTGACGGGCCTGGTCCGCGCCGCCATTGGGTTTGATGCTGACCGTGGTGACGTGATTACCATTGTTGCGTCACGTTTCTTCCCGGAAATTTCCGCGTCAGAGGGCGCTCCCTGGTACGAACAACCATCGGTGATCGCGCTGATAAAGTACGGGATCATTGCCTTGTTAACGGCGCTCTTTATGCTGATAGTGGTACGTCCGGTTATCAAACTGTACATGCCGGAGAAAACAGTGTTGGCCGGTTCTGGCCTGGACGAGACGCTTAACGAGGGTGATCTGAGTGCATCAGATCTGGCCATGCTGTCCTCCGGTGATGCTGCCGGTATTGATGAAATCAAGGCCAAGCTGAGACCCAAGAAGTCGTCGATATCCGCGGACATGCTGGATACCGCCAATACCTACGACGACAAAGTCGCACTGATCAGATTGCTGGTGGCCGAGGATTCTGCTCGGGTCGCCAATGTTCTGAAAAAACTTATCAAGCCCGTATAAACCGCAGGTGAGCAAAATGGCAGAAGCTGAAAAAAAAGACGGCTCCACTGAAGTTGCACCGGTTGTTATGTCGGATGCACTGCGCGAAGAGCTGGAGTTAATGACCACCACAGACAGAGCCGCGGTGATCATGCTCTTGTTGGGCGAGCAGCAGGCCGCCGACATCATCCGTTACTTGTCCCCGCGAGAAGTGCAGGCGCTGGGTGCGTGCATGGTGTCAGTTGCTGATCTCTCGCAAGAATGTGTCAACGTTGTGCTTGATGACTTTGTGTCGACGATCAAGAAACAAACAAGTCTTGGCTTAGGGACAGCGGATTACGTTGAGAACGTATTTAAACGCGCACTGGGGGCTGATAAAGCGGCCACCATCCTTGGCAGAATTATGCCGGGCTCATCCAGTAAAGGTCTGGAGATTCTGCGCTGGATGGATGCCCGTTCAATCGCGGAGATGATTCAGGGCGAACATGCTCAGGTCATTGCAATCATTATTTCGGTGCTTGAATACGATGTGGCTGCCGATGTGCTTAATTTCCTCAAGCCGGAGCAGAGACCTGAAGTTATCCAGCGCGTCGCGCTTCTGGACACAGTGCAGCCCAGCGCAATGGATGAGCTTGAGCAGATCATGAAGCAACAGTTCTCCAGCAGCTCAAGCGCCAAGTCATCCAATTTTGGTGGTGTAAAAACCGCTGCCAAGATTATGAACTTTACCAAGGTCGAGCTGGAGGGCAAGATCATGGAAGGTGTCTCCAAAATCG
>CAMBPO010000111.1 GCA_945869725.1 Klebsiella pneumoniae | reverse complement strand
AGATACTTCATCGTGCACCGGGCGGCGGTGGCATCAACGTTGCTCGTAACCTGCGCCGTCTCGGGCTGGATGTACTGGCCGTGTTTCCTGCCGGTGGTCATCACGGTGACTTGCTGGAACAGTTACTGGCGGATGATGGTCTGCCCGTTAAACGTGTCGGTATCGATAATGAAACCACGCAGAATATCGCCCTGCGTGAGGCCCGTTCGGGCAAGTCTGTGCACCTGGTATTTCCCGGCGCTGTGCTTCAGGCCGTTGAATGGCGGGCCTGCCTGGATGCCATCGACGCCATCAATCCCGTGCCACAGATGCTGGTGATCAGCGGCAGCCATCAGCACGCCCGGCAATCAATTGGAGGATTTTGACTGGCTGGAGCAGGTTTACGCCGGTGTGACCCGCAAGATCTGATTATCAGTTCGGTAGGTGTAGGTTCAGGCCACACAATAACATAGGCAAAACCCGCATAAGACGTGATCACAAAGGCATCGACAGAATAAAGACTCTGTGGTAGCGTCCGAATTTGAAGTAATGCTCCATCGCCCCTGGGCTTGTGGACTGCAGCTTGCTTCAGACATCCGTTAATGTAAGTAGCATCGGTTACGGGAAATCACTCACAGTTTTCTGACAGTGTAGCCAAAAAAAAATTAGAATGGAGCAAAATAAGATGTTCAATTTACCTTTCAAGCGCAGGCTTTTGTGCACGTCTGTCTGCATCGCTCTCCTCCCACTCGCTAACACCGGTTTTGCCCAGCAAGACGAAGAAACGGTTGAGGAAATTATTGTCACCGGTTCCTTTATCCGTCGTAGTGAAGGATTTACCCAGGCCTCTGCGGTTACTCAGTTGAATGCGGCTGACCTGGCCGATGAAGGCACCATGAATCTGGGTGAAGTTATTCAGAACCTGACATTTGTGGGTGGTCCTTCGTCATCAATCACCAACACTATTCAAGGAACTTCATCGCGTTCTACCAACATCGACCTTCGTGGTCTCGGCCCTCGCTCAACGCTGGTGCTGGTAGACGGCAAACGGATTGCTGATGCTAACGTAAACATTTTACTGCCCACCATTGCCATCTCTCGAATCGACATCGTGGCAGATGGTGCTGCCGCCCTCTACGGTAGCGAAGCCGTGGCCGGTGTGGTGAATTTTGTACCTTATACCTCCTACGATGGCCTCAAACTCGAGGCTTATTCAGAGCAGGATTCGGACAGAACCTTTGAAGATCATTCCATGCAGGCACTGTGGGGTGGCGCGGTTGGCGACCTCGATGTTGTGCTGGCCGGCCAGTTCAAAACCAACACGCGACTCGGTTGGGATGAGCGCCCCGATTTGGCGCAGGCGGGTATGAACTACTCGTCGAATGCACCGGGTAACTGGGTTGTACCAAACCGCAATGCCGCAGGCCAATATACCGGCACACGAACAAACCGCCCGGATCCCAATTGTGCGCCGGCGGCAGATCGTGATTCTTACGTCAAGGGTGAAAACAACAACCCGTTTGGCATGTTGGTTGGTAGCACAGCGACAGGTACCTGCTATTTTGATTATGGTGATACCCGTAGTTACCGCGATCCTTTGGACAACAACTCCCTGTTTGCCAATGCAACCTGGGACGTCAGTGATGATTTGACGCTGAATATGCAGGGTTTCACCTCGCGCTTGTACCAGGCTTCCTATACCTCCACGTCTAACCCGGGCAACTCCCGTATCGGCGAACTGCCGGTAGTGCGTGGTGAAATACCCGGCAACCCGTTCCGGGCAGTGAACGCGACTGGGCAGCCACTGTTTGGTGTTGATGCTAACCGCGACGGATTGCCAGATCGAGGCACCACCGACCTGAATGGGGATGGGATGCCAGACTATATTGTCACTGGCATAGCCGCCAACGGTGTGCCGCTGTTTGAAGATGTGCGCCCGCGTACATTGCGCCCCATCAACAAAACACACACGATGGTCAATGGATTCACACCTGACGGGGACAACATCTCCGGCAGTGTTGACCGCAACAGCCGCTACAGTCTGCAAGCTAATTTCAAAGTACCGGTACTGGAAGGCTGGGAAGGTTTTGCGGCCTATAGCTACAGCCACCGGAAAATCGGCTTTATGGCTACTCAGGAGTACGATATTGAGGCGATGAAACAGGGCTTGCTTTGTGACCCGGTCAGGGACCGTGCGGCCTGTTATAACCCGTTCTTTGTGACGGATCAGAAAAACCAGACATCACCTCAGGTGCTTGAGGCAATTGCCGCCCGCAGACGACAATTTTCAGAAAATGATCTGAGTGTGATCGATGTTGTTGTTAATGGTGAGTTGGGTTTTGACCTGCCCGGTGGTACGGTTGGTGCAGCAATTGGTTTCCAACGCCGTACCGACAGTTACGACAATACGCCGTCAGAAACAGCCATTCGTGGCGCCACGTGGATTGGCGATCCGATTCGCCAATCTGTGACCAGTGGCACTCGGGAAGTTGATTCGCTGTTTGCTGAATTTGCACTGCCTATTCTGGATAACCTGGAAGTGGAAGCGGCAGTTCGTGTTGAGGATTTCAGCACGGGTCAACGTTCCACTGATCCAAAAATCGGCTTCACCTGGGCGGCTACTGACTGGATGAGTATTCGCGGAACCACGGGTGATGCGTTTATTGCGCCAAGCCTGACGCAGTTGCTGAACCCGGTCAGTTGTGCGCTGTCAACGGTCAGCGACCGTTTCTCAGCGTTCTCAGCCTTCACGACATTCTGTGCCGGTGGTAACCCCGCCCTGCAGAATGAGACCTCTACTTCTAATCAGTTAGGTGGGGATTTTGCGTTTGGGGATCTCACCTTCTCCCTGACTTGGAATGAAACTGATTTCACTAACCGTATTGTGGGTATTGGTGGTCAGCAGATCATGAACGCCGATTTTGCGGCCTTCCAGGCTTGGTCTGGATTCACAGGCAATGGAGTTGGCGCTGCTAACCGCCCTAGCACGACCCAATTGCAAGCCTGGCTGGCAAGTGGTCTGTCCAACCCGGCTATCGTCCGCGACAAAAATGACCTTGCGACCATTCTGCAGGTGAATTCACCGGGCAGTGTTAACGCGCAGTCAGTCAAAGTTACTGCCTGGGATGTGCAAGCCAACTATAACTACAGTCTGAACAACTGGGGTGATCTGCGCTTTAACCTGCAGGCTACCAACATGAGCGAGTTCGTGTTTGCGGACAGCACCACTGCAGTGCCCAAAGATGCTGTTGGCAGTACCAACCTGCTAACGGGCACCGCTCCAGCGATACCTGAGTGGAAGGCTAACCTGCGAATCGGCTGGGTAATGGGGCAACATGCTGTAACGGGCACGGCGCGTTATGTGGGGGCTGTTGATTATGATGGTACCCGCTACACCATCATAGACTCGTTTGCCAACACCAACCGTGTGCCGACTGAAGAGCTGACCGAAATCAGAGCGTGGACGGACTTCGATCTGTCCTACACCTACAGGGGTCTTGAACTGTTAGACGGTGAGGTTGGGTTCACCCTGGGTGCCCGCAACCTGTTTGACCGTGAAGCGCAGTGGACAGATGACTTCGCGGGCGTGATGGGTGAACTGCAGGATCCGATGGGTCGCTCCATCTACGCGCGTATGGTTTATGATTTCTAAAGCGCCGTAAGCAGTCTGCTCCAAAAAAAAGGGCTCCGTGAGGGGCCCTTTTTTTATTCCATATCCGGCGTGGTGCATTGCGCTGGCATCTGACCAACCACATTACCCCCGTGGCACAGCCAGCACATTAAAGCTGATACTGATCCTGTCCCGCCCGCTCTGATTTTCATCCACGCCGTGTTCCAGCCATCCGGGGAACACATACATGCGCCCTTCTTCGGGCCGCATCCGTAACTCACTGGCAGTGAAGTCAGTGGGTCTTTCAATCGGGTAGGTCAGCATACGCGAGGCAACTCTGGGATCGCGGAAATAGATGCTGCCGCAATCAGGGGCGTCGAGGCTGACGTAATAAACCCCGCTGAAGTGACAATTGGGATGGTAGTGAATCTGGTTTGAGGCGCCGGGCGGACTGATATTCAACCAGGCCTGATGTTGGAGCACAAAGTCTGACTTAAAATGTTGTGATTCAGTGATGCGTTCACAAACCTGCAGAATTCTGAGATTAATGGCTTCAAATTCAGGCAGATGCTGCAGGTTATTGGCACTTTGCCAGCCTTTGATATTGGTCTTGCTGACACCGGCCGGGTCGCGTTGCCGTAACTGCAGAGCCACCTTCAGCAGGTCTTTGTTAAAAGATTGGCGGTCGTCGAACAATGATGTCCACACCAGCGTGGGAAATAACGATTCAGGGATGATTTCCAAGTCACTGTTCTCTTGTCAGGTGTGTTTAGTTTCAGGTGTGTTTAGTTTCATGAGCATATAGTTTCAGGTCCTTAGCGTCGCTTGTGGTGATCAGGGTTGACCCAAAGCAGCACGCGTTTGGTTGATGCCATGGCGCAACCAGCCTGCCTCGTTGGAATTGGCCGAGTCCGTCAGCAGTTGCTGCAGTGCTGCCAGGCGCGCCTGTAGCGCTGGAACATGCGCGGGTTCAGCGGCCAGCGCAATATCCGCCATGTGCATGGCTCGGACCGCATCACCATCGCGAAGGTACTGCTGTGACAGTTCAGCAACCCGGTCAGCCCCGCCACCCAGAGCCACCAGATCCGGGTAGACTGCCGCCGGGCCTGTGGCATACATGTTGGCCGGATTGCCATCAAACCAGCCCATGTATCCCTCGTAGATACCTCTCACCGTCCAGGAAATGGCGCCGTATTCCTCGCCGATGTTCAGATCGTCAGGCAGTGCAATTTCCTGCATCAATGTATAAACATCCTTGCCCTGATTCATACCGGCAACGGTTTCATCGTGAACATGCAGAATGGCGTCGCGGTACTTGCTGACCGCCTGATTAATCATGGCATTGCCGTGAATGGCGTCACCATGGCTTGGAATCATGATCTC
>CAMBPO010000110.1 GCA_945869725.1 Klebsiella pneumoniae | reverse complement strand
AAATATGGATCGCGACCTGCGGTGCTGGGGCCGTGGCCAGGTCTGAGCGAGAGCAGTCTGCGTGAAGGCCGAGATCTGCAGCCGACCAATGATCTGCGCATTCTGATCGCTGAAATCCTGCAATCTCACATGGGATTTAATGGGCAGCTATTGCGTAGCGTGGTGTTCCCGGGGATGCCGATGAGTGGTTTCCGCGCTTCTTGATGGCGATTGCCGTAACGTCAGAGCAGGAGGTGGGAGGTTCCTCGCAACGACGCTTCGCGTCTGATTGTTGCTCGCTCTCCTCCCACCTCCTGCTCTTCCGTTACCGTCCCCAATGATTAGTCTGACTTAAGAACGCGGCGCATCAAACAGTGCTTTGACCGCAGATCAGGCGCATCACGGAGAGCGGGAGGAGAGCGAAGGACAATCAGACGCGCAGCGTCGTCCTGAGGAACCTCCCGCTCTTTGTGATGCGCCTTACTTTTGAACCAAGTACTTCCTTTACTGCGCCGCTTTTGTTTGGATGCATTCAGGTCTGACTTCCTGTCATTTTTTCAGCAGCAGCCAAGCTTCTCTCAACAATGTTTTTGCAAAGGTTTATGATGTTGCCTGGTTCTGATAACCGCAACATCACGGAGTTTTGCATGCACAAGCTAGCTCGCTTATTGTCTTGTCTGTTATGTGTTCTGCCTTTGGCGGTGTCGTTGGCTCACGCGCAGACGGCCGTTGAGGAACTACCGGAAGCGCGGGCGACGCTGGATGCGAGTGGATTCAAGGGCATCACCCTGATTTACGATCTGAATAATCAGCGCTGGATGGCCGGACATGCTGAACTGGCGGATACGGCGGCACTCCCGGCGTCAACCTTCAAGCTATTCAGTTCGTTGGTGGCACTGGAGACGCAGGTGATTCACGCAGCCGATGAAATCATCCCCTGGGATGGGGTGACGCGAAGCCGCACAGAAACCAACACCGACTTGAGCCTGCGAGATGCGTTCAGGGTTTCATCGGTGGCGCATTATCAACATCTGGTGCGTGAAATCGGTTCCGGTCGCATGGGTGTGCTCTTGCGCGAGGCAGCATACGGCAACATGAACATGGATGGTGGACTGGAAACATTCTGGCTAAGCGGTGATCTGCGTATTTCCCCGCGTCAGCAGATCGAGTTTATGGTCCGTCTGTATAACGGCGAACTGCCCTTTCGTCCCGAAGTGATCCGTGCCGTCAAAGATATCGCCTTGATGGAAGAAACCGACACCTACAAACTGCGCGCAAAAACCGGCCTGGCGGTGGTTGGCGACCTTGAGAACACCGGCTGGGCAGTTGGTTGGGTAGAAAAAGACCATAACGTGTATTTTTTTGCGACGCTGCTGCTGGCACAGAACCCGGACGAGACCTTTGTACCCAAACGTCTTGCAATAAGCCGGGAAATTCTGTCGAAGCTGAATATACTGCCTGCGCCTTAAAAAGTACTTGAGAGAACGCGCTCATGACTATTGAATTATTGATCAGCTTGATGGGGCTTGCGCTGATAGACAGTACCAGCATCGGGACACTGTTGATTCCGATCTGGTTGTTGATGGACCACCGTGAGGTGCGTGCATCCAGCATCATGATCTACCTGCTGACGATCGCAGGTTTTTATCTGTTGATGGGCCTCGCAATCATGCTGGGCGCGGACATGCTTGCTGGCAATGAAGGTCCTGCGCAAACCGGTGAGGCAAACCCAACAACTTCAACAACGTCACTGTTGGTGTTGATTGCCCAACTGGCTATCGGCATCGGGTTGTTTGTCATCAGTTTTCGATTTGACGGCAGCAAACCCGGCGCATCCTCTCGCGTGGAACACTGGAAACAAAAAGCAGCAGATGCTCAATCATCTGTGCGTTTCCTGATGGGTCTGGCGCTGTTTGCTGCCTTGGCGGAAGTTGCATTCATGTTGCCGTATCTGGGCGCCATCGCCTTGATTGCTTCAGTTCAACTCCCGTGGCATCTGGTTTTTGCCCTGCTGCTGTCCTACTGCCTGCTGATGATTTTGCCCGCCATCGTGTTATTGATCATACGAATGATTGTGGGAGAGCGCATCAGACCGATGTTACTCAGAGTTGATCAGTGGATCACCCGCAACGCTGAATCAGCACTGGGTTGGACGCTGGGCATCGCAGGGTTTCTCATCGCAGGCGATGCCATCACCAAACTCTGGATTGTGTGGTTTGCGTGAACCGTTGCTGCTACGAAGTGAGTAACAGCCTCCAGATATTAGCTCCGTCATCCGCCTCGTTATATGTAAAAATACAGGTTCAAAACTGTACAAAAAATGATCTCTCCGTCCCCATCAAACCCTCGTCAATTGATGTAAGCTACGACTCAACACAATGTCCGGCAGGAGTCCATGACAGATGATCGACGAACAACCCACGCTGGCCACAGAGCGCCTGCGCCTGCGTGCTTACCGGACGGACGATGCCGCCCGTATTCAGACACTGGCGGGCGAACGCGACGTGGCAGAGATGACAAGCACCATCCCGCATCCTTATCCGGATGGCGCTGCTGAGCACTGGATCAGCCAACAGGCACTGGCCTGGCAGCAGGGCAGCGCCGTCACCTTTGCAGTGACCTTGCGCAACAAAGATGAAACCATTGGCGCCGTCGGGTTATTTAATCGCGAGCATCAGGAGGCTGAAATCGGCTACTGGATCGGCATTCCTTATCAAGGTGAAGGTTACTGCACAGAGGCGGTTGAAGCGCTGATCGGGTTTGGTATTGCGGAACTGGGCATCACCCGCTTTTATGCCAGACACCTCAAACGCAACCCCGCATCAGGGGCTGTGCTGCGAAACGCAGGCCTGCGCAAGATCGGCAAAGACAGCATCGTGTGGCGCGACGGCAGCAGCATGGAGGCCATTGAGTGTTACGAACTGCTGATCCAGGACGAAGCGCCGTCTGACGATTGATTTTAACGACACTTTTATCGGAAATGTTTTATGCACAAAGCCGGCTCTTACACACCCATGACAGCGATCGCTGTGGTGATCGCCAACATGGTGGGGACCGGCGTCTTCACCAGCATCGGCTTTCAGATCATCGATATTAAATCCAGTTTTGTGTTGTTGATGCTGTGGCTGGTGGGAGGCATCGCCGCCCTGTGTGGCGCGCTGACCTATGCTGAACTGGCCAGCCGCCTGCCGCGCTCCGGTGGCGAATACAATTTCCTCAGCCAGCTTTATCACCCATCGGTGGGATTTGTCTCGGGCTGGGTGTCGCTGACAGTTGGTTTTGCGGCGCCCACAGCGCTGGCCGCCATGACCTTTGCTGCGTATCTGGACTCGGCGCTGGTGAATACGGTAGAGATCAACCGTGTACTCACTGCCTTGTTGCTGGTCACCATCGTGACTGTGGTGCACGGCCGCAGTCACAAGGCCAGCGGCGGATTACAGAACTGGTTCACGCTGATTAAAATCGGATTGATTCTGGGGTTTGTTGTGCTGGTCAGCCTGTCGGTTGAAGCACCTCAGACGGTCAATCTGCTGCCGGTTGCCGGTGATGGCGCCTTGTTAGCCAGCAGCGCCTTTGCAGTGTCACTGATCTATGTGAACTACGCGTACACCGGCTGGAACGCCGCCACTTACATCACCGGCGAAATCGACAACCCTTGCCGCTCGGTGCCGATTGTGCTAATTGCAGGGACATCGGTGGTCATGCTGTTGTACCTGGCACTCAATGCGACCTTTCTCTACGCCGTGCCGATGGAGTTACTTGAGGGCCAACTGGAGATCGGTGTGATCGTCGCCCAGGAAACGTTTGGCGAAACTGGCGCTCTAATGATGGGTGGGGTGTTATCCCTGCTCTTGATTTCAACGGTGTCAGCGATGCTGATGGCGGGCCCGCGGGTCTTGCAGGTGATGGGCGAAGACTTCCGTCTGTTCCGCCGCTTGTCAGTTCATAACAAAGGTGGCGTTCCACAAACCGCGGTTTATACCCAAGGCATCCTGACCTTGATTTTTATTCTGACATCGACCTTTGAATCCATTCTGGTTTTCTCTGGTTTTATTCTCGGACTCAGTTCACTGGCCACCGTGCTGGGGGTATTTGTTCTGCGTTACCAGAAGGGTGCGGACATCAAGAGCAAAGCCGACAACAATGGCTACCGCACCTGGTTGTATCCGCTGCCACCGCTTGTTTACAGCAGCATTGTTATCTGGACACTCAGTTTTATTGTTATCAACAGACCTCAGGAAGCCGGCATTGCGCTGGCCGTTATTGTGCTTGGTTTTATCGCATGGTACGCAACTGAGAAATTATCTGCTCACGGGGAATCCCAATGAATTTTTTCGCCTCTGCAAGCTGCTCACTAAGAAAGTCCATCCGCCTGGGTGTGCGACATGCGGTCATTCTGCCAGTCGCCATGTTCACGCTCTTCGCCTGCTCGCCTGGGGAATCGCCTGAGGAACCGCTTGCGCCAGACAACACCGTCGCAGATCAACAGATCAGTGCCGAAACTCAACGGCTCAACGCCATCGCCCAGCGCGTGGAGATTGTGCGCGATGACTTCGGCGTTGCGCATATCTACGCACAAACCGACGCGGATGCCGTGTTTGGATTTCTGTACGCACAAGCCGAAGATGATTTTCCGCGTATCGAGCGCAACTACACCTGGGCCATTGGCCGGCTCGCTGAAGTTGAAGGGGAAGGCGCACTTTACAGCGACCTGCGTGCACGCCTGTACATGAGTGAAGACGAAGCCAAAGCAGCGTATGCCGCAGCACCTGACTGGTTGCAGGCCTTATGCGACGCGTTTGCTGACGGACTGAATTTTTATCTGGGCTCTAACCCGCAAGTACAACCCAAGTTGCTGACACGTTTTGAGAACTGGATGCCGTTTTACTTCTTTGAAGGCTCGATTGGTGGAGACATTGAAGCCATCTCAACACGCGGTATCGAGGCGCTTTACTCAGACGCCGCCGCGCGCGTTGCAGCATTACCGCTGGCCTCTGCTGCACAGTCGGATCAGCACGCGACCATCGCGCAACACCCACCGACCCCCTTGGCGGAAAGCATTTTTGACGAACCCGCCGGCTCCAACGGTATTGCCATCAA
>CAMBPO010000109.1 GCA_945869725.1 Klebsiella pneumoniae | reverse complement strand
TGGTCTACCTCACCACCGCGTGGAGCAAAGCCTTTGCGGTGGACGCGCGCACCGGCCAGGAAATCTGGCGTTACGATCCGCAAGTACCCGGCGCCAAAGCCGTGGATGCCTGCTGTGATGTGGTCAACCGCGGCATGGCTGCGTGGGGCGATAAAGTGTATTTCGGTGCACTCGATGGACGACTGATTGCACTGGATCGTGCGACCGGTGAAGAAGTCTGGTCAACAATGACCGTCGATCCTGCCATGCGTTACACCATTACCGGCGCTCCGCGCATTATTGATGGCAAGGTCATTATTGGTAATGGCGGTGGTGAATTAGGGGTGCGAGGTTATGTTTCTGCCTATGATTCTGAAACCGGAGAGCTGGCGTGGCGTTTTTATACAGTGCCCGGTAACCCCGCCGACGGTTTTGAAAGCTCTGCGATGGAAATGGCCGCTGAAACCTGGGCGGGCGAGTGGTGGGCGATTGGTGGTGGCGGTACGGTCTGGGATGCGATGGCCTACGATCCGGCACTGAATCTGCTGTATATCGGTGTGGGTAACGGCAGCCCGTGGAATCACGAGATACGCTCAAACGGGCAGGGCGATAACCTGTTTCTGTCGTCCATTGTTGCTTTGCGTCCGGACACCGGTGAATACGTCTGGCACTTCCAGACCACGCCGGCAGATTCATGGGATTACACCGCAACACAACACATGATTCTGGCTGATATGCAGATTGACGGTCGCCAGCGTCAGGTCATTATGCAGGCGCCCAAAAACGGCTTCTTTTACGTGCTGGATCGGGCCACCGGTGAGTTTATCTCTGGTGATAATTATGTGCCAATGAACTGGGCATCCGGGCTGGACGCACAAACCGGTCGTCCGATTGAAGCGGAGATGGTGCGCTACCGCGATCAGCCTGCTACTGTGATACCCGGCCCCTTGGGCGGACACAACTGGTATCCGATGTCCTACGATCCACAAACCGGCTATGTATTTGTGCCAACTCAGAACACCGCGTATACCTACAGCAATCCAGCCGAATTTGTGCCGCAGAACACTGGTTGGAATATAGGGCAGGATGCGATGCCGGGCGAACCTGCCAACCCTCAGGCGGCACAAATACTTGAAAACGAACCCTTGTCGGCATTGATCGCGTGGAACCCGCTAACGCAGACGGAAGCCTGGCGCGTCAGTTACTCGGTTTATGGCAACAGTGGATTGTTGTCCACCGGCGGCGGACTGGTTTTCCAGGGCTCAGCCGACGGTCAGTTCCACGCCTATCGCACCGATACCGGTGAGCGGCTTTGGAACTTTGAGGTCGGTGATGCCATTCTGGGTGGATCGGTCACTTATGAGTTGGATGGTGAACAGTATGTGTTGGCGCTGGCCGGGCAGGGCGGCGCTATCCCCATGACGATGGGATTGTTATCAGGTAATTATCCACGCCAGCGCAATGGCCGACTGATGGCCTTTAAGCTGGGCGCAGAAGGACAGCTGCCACAGATTGAAGTGACTCCGCCGCAGCCTTTAAATCTGGCTGGCATCACCAGTGCCGGTGATGCGAATGTGGGTGGTGTGCTCTACGGTGCTTACTGTTCGGTGTGCCATGGACCGATGGCAATGAGTGCCGGTCCTTTGCCTGATCTGCGTTATACACCGATGTTGCTGACCGATGCCGCGTTCCAGAGCATTGTGCTCGATGGCAGTCTGTTGTCGCGGGGTATGCCGGGGTTCTCAGCGGACATCGGGGCGGCGGAAGTGGAAAGTATCCGGGCGTATTTGTTGCAGATGGCGGGGCAGGCGCAGTAATTTTTGTTCTGAGGAGCCGGCCTGGCCTGAGGGTGGGTCGGTTTCAGAACGGTTGCCGTTGGCAACCTGATTGTTCTTCAACGGACACCACCCTCAGGCCAGCCCGGCTCTTCACGTGTGGTGGGGCGCGCCTTCGTTGGAGTCACGGGTTCAATGGTGCTTGCCGGACAGGGCGGGTGGGTTTCAGAACGACTGCCTGTGGCAGTCTGATTGTTCTTCAACGCACCCGCCCTGTCCGGCAAGCGGTCACTGACGGTGCCGGCAATGCGTAAGGCCGGCTCTGACGTCGGGCTTAAGTAATCCTTAAGGCAGTGTTGTTATGCTCTTTGAACATCAGCGTTCGGAGGGCACAGTGAAGTCAACAACTGAGAGCATCAGGCAACCAAATGTTGTGTCTTTGTTTGCGGTACGCAGACCGGTCTTGTCTGCGGTGGTTGCTGCATACATCACCCTGCTGCTGAATCAGCCCATTGTCAGCTCGCTACTGGCTATCAACGGCTGGTCGCTTCTTGGCCCCTTGCTTTTTGTGCTGTTTGGGATCAATTTTTTTCTTGCCCAACTGCTAAGCATTTCCCGTCTTCAAAAGCCTTGGCTGATCCTGCTTGTCAGCATGGCTGCCAGCAGCCAGTACTTCATTCAGCAGTTCGGTATCGTGATCGACAAGAACATGCTGATCAATATTCTGGAGACTGATTCCCGCGAAGCCACTGACCTGCTCAGTTCAGGCATGTTCATCTACGGTGCCATGTCTATTTTATTGCCAGCACTATTGATTACCTTGATTGGCATCCACAAAACTGGCCATGCAGTACGTGCGATTGCAGCCTGGGCGGGCAGTCTGGTGGCGAGCCTCGCAATCGTGACAGTTGTCATTTTTTTGCAGTATCAGAGCTACGCCAGTGTGTTTCGTGAGAACCGTTACCTGAGTCACGAAGCATTGCCGCTGTCGGTTTTGACGGCCGGTTTAGGTGCTGCGCAGATAAAATTGAGTGAACTGTTCCCGCCACCGTTTATACATATTGCAGGCGACGCGCGGCTGATGGATGCAGATATCACTGCAACAAGCCGTCCGCAACTGCTTGTTCTGGTTCTGGGAGAAACAGCCCGAGCAGATCATCTGTCAATTAATGCTTATGAGCGCAAAACAACACCCGAACTGGAAAGGCGCCAGTTGGTCAACTTTGGTGCCATTGATGCCTGCGGGACAGCAACGGCTATTTCTCTGCCGTGTATGTTCAGTTACCTGTCGCGGGAGAACTATGACGATACGCTGGCGAAACACTCAGACAATGTTCTGGATGTTCTTGCTAGGGCTGGTGTCAGGGTGTTGTGGCAGGACAATAATTCTGGCTGCAAGGAAGTTTGTGCACGGATAGACACCGAGAACCTGTTCAGCGCTCCGCGGTCCAGTTTGTGTGAGCACGGGCACTGTCAGGATACGATTCTTCTGCAAGGCCTGGAAAACCGCTTGATTGCAGAAGTCAGCGGTCAACGTCCTGTCCTGGTAGTGTTGCACCAGCAGGGTAATCATGGGCCGGAGTACTTCAAGCGCAGTGATCAGTCTCAAAAGCAGTTTCTGCCAGAATGCACGACCAATATGTTTGACAAGTGCACGCAGCAGGAAATTATCAATGCATACGACAATGCAATTTTTGCAACAGACGCGTTCCTCGCGGACACCATCACGCTACTGGAATCATTGGCTGATCACTATGCTGCAACCATGATGTATGTGTCGGATCATGGTGAGTCCTTGGGGGAAAATGGCGTTTATCTGCACGGCCTACCGTATTGGATGGCGCCCGATGCCCAGAAAAAAGTGCCGTTTCTGCTGTGGAAGCCGGGACTTGACGGCTCGGTACAGCAATTACTGGATGCATGTAAAGAAAGTGGCCTGGCACTTAGTCATGATTATCTGTTCGATTCTTTGCTGCACTACATGCGGGTGGAGACAGCGTTTATGCGGCCTGAGTTGGATGTTTTTGAGGTGTGTCCGGGGTTTGCTTCAAAACTTGGGTTGTTGGATGTGTAGTGGCTGGTGGTTTATTGGTGCTTGCCGGACAGGGCGGGTGGGTTTCAGAACGACTGCCTGCGGCAGTCTGATTGTTCTTCAACGCACCCGCCCTATCCGGCAAGCGGTAACTGTCGACGCCACTATCAGCAAAGGCATCCACACTTTTATGCGCATAAAAGTGTGATTTATTGCATTTTTTGGCGCACAAAAGTGCTGAATCGCCCCAGCTTACCTGTGGGTTATCAGGTTTAAGTTACCCCAAATGCCGACGCGGTACCTAACCAATCATCCTCCTCAAATAAAATCCCGTAAACGACCCCTCACTCGCAGCCACCTCTTCAGGCGTTCCCTGCGCGACAATAACCCCGCCACCACTGCCGCCCTCTGGCCCCAGATCAATGATCCAGTCTGCGGTTTTGATGACGTCCAGATTGTGCTCGATCACCACAATGGTGTTGCCCTGGTCACGCAGTTGATGCAGCACCGCCAACAACTGACGGATGTCTTCAAAATGCAGGCCGGTGGTGGGTTCGTCGAGAATGTACAGGGTCTGGCCAGTGTCACGTTTGGAGAGTTCGCGTGACAGTTTGACGCGTTGTGCCTCGCCGCCGGAGAGTGTGGTTGCAGCCTGGCCGAGGCGCACGTAGGTGAGGCCAACTTCCATCATGGTTTGTAGTTTGCGGGCGATGACGGGCACGGCATCAAAAAACTCGCGTGCGTCTTCGATGGTCATGTCCAGCACTTCGGCGATGTTTTTGCCTTTGTAGCGGACCTCGAGGGTTTCGCGGTTGTAGCGTTTTCCGTGGCAGACATCACAGGCCACGTAGACGTCGGGCAAAAAGTGCATTTCCACTTTGACCATGCCGTCGCCCTGGCAGGCTTCGCAGCGGCCGCCTTTGACGTTGAAGCTGAAGCGGCCAGGATTGTAGCCGCGTGAGCGTGCTTCCTGGGT
Organism: Klebsiella pneumoniae; assembly: GCA_945869725.1. GTDB lineage: Bacteria > Pseudomonadota > Gammaproteobacteria > Pseudomonadales > Pseudohongiellaceae > Pseudohongiella. Next base: position 321 of record CAMBPO010000109.1, on the reverse strand, counting down.
GCCGGAGAACAGTTCGCGCACCGGCGTAAAAATGCCGGTGTAGGTGGCGGGATTGGAGCGTGGTGTGCGGCCAATCGGGCTCTGGTCGATGTCGACTACTTTATCGAGCTGATCCAGTCCTTCGATGCTGGCATAAGGTGCTGCGACCAAGGTGGTCGCACCATTGAGCGCGGTGGAGGCGACCGGGTGCAGCGTGTTGTTGATCAGCGTAGATTTACCGGAGCCTGACACGCCCGTGACGCAGGTCAATAATCCCAGCGGTAGATTCAGATCCACGTTGTTGAGATTGTTTCCGGTGGAACCTTTTAAGCGTAGCCACTT
>CAMBPO010000108.1 GCA_945869725.1 Klebsiella pneumoniae | reverse complement strand
GGCCATCCTGGTGATAGGTTTTTTTATGTTTGATGGTGTGCGTTTTCTGATGGATCTGCAGTTCCGCGAAATCCAGCGCGAGGATGTCTCTGTGAATTTTCGCCAACATCAGTCTGATCGGGTGTTGCACGAATTGTGGCGCCTGCCCGGCGTCACGCGCGTTGAAGCATTCCGCACCGTACCCGTGCGTTTATCCAACGGCCATCTGTACAGGGACAGTGGCATACAAGGCATGCAGGCGGACGGCAAACTGCGGCGCGTGGTCAGTAGCAATGTGTTGACCTACCCGCTACCTGCCGATGGCCTGGTACTTAGCCGAATGCTGGCGCAGCGGCTCGAAGTGGATACCGGCGACTTGTTACATGTGCAGTTGCTGGAAGGGCAACGTCACCAGCGTCAGGTGCAGGTCACCGGCGTGGTAGATGACTTTATGGGCGTGACTGCGTACATGGATATCCAGGCGCTGCACGATCTCAGTGGCGAACACGGACTGATCAGCGGCGCGTATCTGTCGGTGACACAGGATCAGCGTAGCCGGTTGTATCAGACCTTAAAAAACATGCCGATGGTCGCAGGCGTGGCCTCGCCTGCCGACATGCTGGCATCGTTTGATACGCAGATGGCGCAGAATATCTTTATCTCTGTCGGGTTTATGGTGGGGTTTGCGACGGTGATTGCGGTGGGCGTAATCTACAACGGGGCGCGTATTGCCTTGTCTGAGCGAGGCCGCGAACTCGCCAGTTTGCGGGTGATGGGTTTCCACCGGCGTGAGGTAGCAACGCTGTTGCTCGGAGAGCAGGCGCTGATCACGGCGTTTGCGATCCCCATGGGCTGGATGATTGGTTACGGTTTGGCGTGGCTGGTGGTGCAGGGCATGGCTACCGATATGTTCCGCATTCCCTACGTGTTGAATCCGCAAACCTGGCTGTATTCAGCCTTGATTACCATGGCAGCCGCGCTGGCCAGCGGCATTGCGGTCAGGCGTCGGCTTGATCATTTTGACCTGATTAGTGTGTTGAAAACCCGGGAGTAAGTCATGCGCAAATGGATGGTTGGAATAGTGGCTTTGCTGGTCGTGGCGATTTACTGGTTAACCAGCGCATCGCCCGGGCTACGCGTCGAAACGGCAGTTGTGCAGCAGCAAGATCTGCTGATTACCGTGCAGGAACAAGGGCGCACGCGTGCGCGACTGCCATTCACCATCACCGCCCCAGTGAATGCCTATATGCAGCGCACTGCCCTGATTGAAGGCCACCGCGTTGAACAGGGGCAAGCACTGGCGGAGTTATCCCTGTTAGCAGAAGACAATCGTGCGGAAGCCAGTTACCGCGCCAACCTGCAGGCAGCCGAGGCACGACAGCGCGTGGCTCAGGCCAGTCTGAGCGAGGCGCAGTCCACGCTCACCCGCGCACAAAACGAAGCTGCGCGCCGCGAACGCCTGTTTCTGGACAGGCTGATTGGCAGCGAGGAACTCGAGCTGTACCGGCAGGCGGTGCAAGCCGCCGAATCACGCCAGCAAAGTGCCCGCTCCTCACTGGCGGCCGCACAGGCCGACATTGAGGGGGCACGCGCCAGATTGATGGGCAGTGACCCGGCAGCGTCGGAAGGCAATCTGACGTTAAGCGCCCCTGTCAGCGGCACCGTGCTGACAGTTCATGAACGTGGCGACAGAGCCGTCAGCGCCGGTACGCCATTGTTTGATATCAGTGATGGTGACGCTATGGAACTGGTCGTGGATCTGTTGACCCAGGACGCGGTGAGAGTCAGCCCGGGTGATGAAATTCTGATCACCGGCTGGGGCAGCACCGAGACGCTGCGCGGTATTGTTGATTATGTCGAACCGCAGGCCTTTACCAAGTTCTCAGCGCTGGGTGTTGAGGAACAACGCGTTAATGTGGTGGGCTCACTCATACAGACACAAACGGCACTGGGCGCAGGTTATCGGATTGAAGCGGCGATTGTTGTTGCGCGGCATGAACAGACGCTGGCAGTACCGACCAGTGCCCTGTTTCGCCGCGATGATCAGTGGCATGTATTTGTAGTGACTGAGGGGCGTGCGAGCCTGCGTGCTGTGCAGACCGGAGATCGCAACCGCGAACACGCACAGGTGCTGGACGGCCTGCAAGCCGGTGATGCGGTGATCATTTTTCCGTCAGACCTGGTCGTTGACGGTGTGGAGATCAACGACCCAGTGAATTGAGCAGAAGCGTTTTAGTCCTGCGCTGCGGCTTCCAGTTGTTCCAGTACACGGGCACCCATCAGTATGCCGGGCATGGAATGATTGCCTTCATGGCAGGCGTATTCGTACAGGTTAGGGGCTGCAAACATCGGCATTTCGCCGGTCCACGCCGAGTTGTACAGATCTGGATCTTCTACTGTGAACTGATAACGGATTTCGCGTTCGTTAACACGGTAGAAGCGCTCGGTGATTTTGGCATTGGTTGATGTGTAACCGCCTGCGCGGGCGATCTGCTCGGGATGGAAGTTAATGGTTTCAACCACCAGTGTATTGCCTTCGTACCAACCTATTGAGTCTCCATGCCACTGGCGGATGCCAGCGGGATTATGCTGACCGTTGATCTTGACGATGCGCGCATCGTGCGCCATCTCTGCCAGAATCATCACGTGTGTCGGGCTTTGCACAATCTGGATGGTGTTGTTGTATAAAGAAGGCAGACTCGGAACAATCGATGCAAAACTGATCATGCAACGTTCAGCCAGTGAACGCCCTTCAGGACCATCGTTCTCATCCAGATCCGCGTATGACATGGCAGCACGTTGCGCAGCACGAACTTCGCGGCCACCGTCCTTCCATGGAATACGTCCATCTTGCGGCTCGATGATAAACGAGGTTCGCAGCTCCCCATCGATTACCGCCAGCCAGTCACCCGGATTGATCCAGAACGCGTTGTAGCCCCCGACGTTATGGGGGCCGGGCGCTTCAGCGCCGCGTTCTTCCAGGGCATCGGTATATTGTTGCAGGCTTGGCACCAAACGCTCAGCCTCTTCCTGGCTGATGGTCAGGCGGCCTTCAAACTGAGGTTGACGCTCAACCCCGGTGCGGGAGGAGTAATCAAAGATACCCTGCACATCCGGCACGCCCCAACTCGTTACCGGCCAGGTGGTGGGCGCCGTGGCCGCTGGCGCATCGGCGCCCATGAGCGGGGAAGCGGACAACAATCCGGCAGACAGAACAGCAGCTGACCAGAATGGCGCACAACGGCGTGTGGTGTTGCGTAAAACATGGGATGAGTTCATGGTGTCACTTCATTGGTTGTTATTGTGTTGTTGAAACTCGTTAGTAACATGCAGGTATAAACTCGTCAATCAAAGCCATTGCAATTAGCAGGAAGTTTTAACCCCCAGGCATCATCAACTGCTCACCTTGAGAAAATAGTCCTCTGGTTTAAACACATCAACTTCTATCGCGGCCATCGCCGCCGCGTTTGCGTCTTTTAACTGTGTTGCCTCGGACTGGGTAATGACTTTTGAGCTCAGCGCCAGATCAACCAGATCATAGGCCATGCCGCGGGGTAACTCACGTGCCCGCTGCGCCTTGCTTATCTTCTTCTTGATAGGCTCGACCTCGGTATGCAGGCGGAATGCCTTCATCAGTCGTCCCATGCCAGGTGCATTCTCGTCCACCGGTGCGATACCGTCAGTCAAACGCTTGTACTGCTCGTTCATCAATTGCAGTGAACCGGCAACCTTGGGAATCAGCTTATCGGACGGCCCGCGAGACAGCGGGTTCAGGCGCAGGAGCAAGGACGAGGGACCGCGCAACCACCAGCCCACAAATGGCACATCAAAGTTAGCCTGGATACCTTCAAAGGCGTCCTGAACTTTCGCCAGTGCATACTCGCAACAATAAGCAACCAGTGGCAGATCTTCCGGGCGGCTGCCTTCAGCCTTGAAGCGTCGCAGCGCTGACAATGCCAACACCTGGTAGGTCAATGCGTCTGCAAAGCGCCCGCCAAGACTGCCCTTGGCTTTTAGCTTGCTGCCAATCAGATACAACGCCAGATCAGCAAGCAAGGCATAGCGGCTTGATGCCCATGCCAGACGACGATAATACGTGGCAACGGCGCCGGATTCAGGACTGCCCGCGCTGTATCCACGGGTCAGCCAGCGGACCGTCGCACGAAAATAGTTACAGTTGGTGTGCCACAACCAACCGAGCAGCTTGTTACGGAATTCAGTTGCGTTGTTCTCCTCTACAGCCTTCACCAGCGGCAGAGCGTAGGGATGACAGCGGGTTGCACCCTGACCGAACGTGATCAGTGTGCGCGTCATGATGTTGGCACCTTCGACAGTGATGCTCACCGGAGCACTGCTGTAGCCGCCGCCCAGAATATTGTTTGGCCCCTGCATCACGCCAGAACCTGAGAACACATCCATACCGTCGACAATGGCCTTTTGTGTGTACTCCGTGCTGCTGGACTTGAGCAGCGCCGAGATCACCGGCGGTTGTTCGCCATTGTCCAGTGCCGAGCAGGAGTAAATCCGCGCGCCTTCAAACATATAAGTGAAGGCCGCAATGCGGGCGATTTTTTCCTGCACACCCTCCATGAGCCCTATCGGAATCCCGAACTGATGGCGGATAACCGAATACGCGCCGGTGGCGGCGGCAATGAGTTTCATGCCACCGATAGCACCCGCCGGCAAGGACACAGCGCGCCCGCCCGCCAACTGCTCCATCAGCATTCGCCAGCCCTGACCGGCGTAATCCGGACCACCAATGATCTGCTCAGGCGATGCAATCACATTGTCACCAATGATAGGACCGTTGTAGAAACTCAGACCAATCGGCAGATGATGATCACCGTTATGCAGACCCGGCGTGCCTTTGTGCAACATGATCACCGTAATGCCGGGGTACTCACCTTTGCCCAGCAGATTGTCCGGATCGTGCATCTGGAACGCCAGTGAAATCAGGTTGGCAGCCGGCGCCAGCGTAATGTATCGCTTGCGGAAATTAAGGCGGATTTTGGTCTCGCCCTGCTCATCGCGAAACACAATGCCTTCGGCTTTAATCGAAGCGGCATCCGAACCAGCTGTCAATTCCGTCAGACCAAAACACGGCACGTACTCGCCGCTGGCCAGCTTGGGAAGATAGGCATTTTTCTGTTCGTCTGTTCCGTAATGCTTTAGCAGTTCTGCCGCACCCAGCGAGTTGGGGATCACCACAAAGGTGCCGGCTGTGGGGCAAAAAGGATTGACCTTGGCCATGATGGA
>CAMBPO010000107.1 GCA_945869725.1 Klebsiella pneumoniae | reverse complement strand
GCTACAACCGCGGCACCTATCAGAACAAGCGCTGGCTGCTGGATGCCGCTGCCGCCGTCGAGCGCAATGCCGTGCGCTACCAGACCCAGTACGCCACCTGCCGCGACAGCCTGGACCGCGGCTGGTTTTGATTGGGGTTTTGATTGGGGTTTTGATTGGGGACGGAGAGATCAAAATTTGATCTCTCCGTCCCCAATGGCTATAACAGGGCAAGGATCAACAGCAAAAGGAGTTTGCCATGGCCCGCCGCCCCCGTTATTACGTTACCGGCATGCCTTACCATATTGTGCAGCGCGGCAATAATCGTTCGCTGTGCTTCTACGAGACGGCCGATCAGAGCCACTACCTTGAATTACTCACCAAGATTTCCGTTCGTTACGGCGTGGCAGTGCACGCTTACTGCCTGATGAGCAACCACGTTCATATCCTGGTGACATGCGGACACGTTGACAGCATTTCGTGGATGATGCGTGTTGTTGGTAGCAGCTACGCGCAATATATCAATAAAAAGAATGAGCGCACCGGTACTCTTTGGGAGGGGCGACACCGGTCATCGATGATCCAGTCCACGCATCATCTGCTCAATTGTTACCGCTATATTGAGTTGAATCCGGTGCGCGCCAACATGGTCAATCACCCGGCGAACTATCGCTGGTCGAGTTATGCGGTTAATGCCAAGGGCGAGTCATCATGGCTGACGGAACACGATGAGTACACCGCGCTGGGCAATTCCAAAGCCGGGCGGCTGGCAGCATACCGACAGCTGTTTAACACCCCGCTTGATGAGCATGAAATTGAGTTTTTCCGGGCGTCCTGCCGCAGTTGCACGCCGGTCGGGGACAAGGATTTCATTGCCAGTTGGGGACGGCATGCACGCACTGGGGACGGAGAGATCAAAAAATGATCTCTCCGTCCCCAGGCTGGCTCTAGGCTGGTTGTCCACTAAGAGACACCCCAAGAGGCCCCGTCACCCAAGCCGTCCTTCTGCTATAACTCCTGAGCCCGGACAATCCCGTCAAGGGGCAATTTAAACCTATACTGCAAAAAGGATTTTGCTTATGGTTACCAAAGACATTGCTATTGAATGGAACAGACAGGCGCTGAGGCAATTAATTGATCTTCCTGCCAAAATTGGTGTAAACCTTCACGACAAAGTGGGTGAACTGGGGAAATCTTATGATGGTACCAATGATAAAAACCCTATGAACCTGACAAACGACCAAAGACTTGAGGTCAGTCGGCACCGTGTTTTATTCAGCGCTTCTGATCGAATCACAATTATCCGCATCGACGAGGTGTCCCGCCGTGACCTCAACACCAATTGATGTGCAGATCATCAACCAGGGTAACCAACCCGCATTCGCAGTGATGCACTACTCCGACTATCTGGCCCTGATGCAGTCTACTAAAAACATTGATCCGACGATCCCGCATGCGGTTGCTGGGCTGTGTGTGAGACAACGCATCAGTCTGCTCGCTGCGTGGCGAATTCATCGCGGCCTCAGTCAGTCGGAGCTCGGGGAGATGATCGGCGTGACACAAGCTGCCATCGCTCAGATGGAAAGAAGTGACCAGCGTCCGCAGCGGCGCACTCTGCAACGCCTCGCCGACGCGTTGAGCGTAGTGCCAGAACAGTTGGTTTAGTTGTGGGCATTGGCGGGCATTGGGGACGGAGAGATCATTTTTTGATCTCTCCGTCCCCAGGCTGGTTAAAAAATGATCTCTCCGTCCCCAGACGCGCCAGACTCCCCGGTTTTTAGAAGCTCGATCAATCCTTGCTCGTCCAGCACGGCTACCCCGAACTCCACCGCTTTGTCGAGCTTGGAGCCGGCGCCGGGGCCGGCGATCACCACGTTGGTTTTTTTGGAGACGCTGCCGGCCACTTTGGCACCCAGAGCTTGCAGGCGCGCGCGGGCGTCGTCGCGGGTCATGGTTTCCAGCGTGCCAGTTAGCACAATAATTTGCCCGGCCAGTTTGTCAGACACCGCCGCAGATTGATGCTCTGGCCAACTGACGCCTCGTGCACGAAGTTGCTCAATAACAAGGGGATTCTCTTTATTGCCAAAAAAGTGTGCGATGTGCGCCGCCATCACCGGACCGACATCCTCAACCTGAAGCAAATCCTGCTCATTAGCCTGCATAAGTTTTTCGAGGCTGCCAAAGTGGTTGGCCAGAGCCAACGCCGTTGCCTCACCAACCTCGCGGATACCCAGGCCAAACAACAAGCGTGGCATGGTGGTTTGCCTTGATTTTTCGACCGCGGCCAGCAGATTATCCGCCGACTTTTCACCCATGCGTTCCAGAGCTATGAGTTGATCCTTGGTCAGCGTGAACACATCGGCAACCGTGTGGATAAGGTTGGCATCCACTAATTGCTCGACAAGTTTCTCACCAAGACCCTCGATATCCATGGCTGCGCGCGAACAAAAATGTCGCAGCGACTCCTTGCGTTGTGCCGGACAGACCAGACCGCCGGTGCAACGGTACATAACCTCGCCGTCTTTTTCGACCGGGGACTGACAGGCGGGACATTGTGTTGGCATCTTGATGGCGCGCCGCTCAATGCCAACGCCTGTCAACTGCGTGTCAGCAACATCAGTAAACATCTGATCATTTTTTGATCTCTCCGTCCCCAAGCTGGCCGTCCCCAAAAAGCCCATCACCGACACGATTTTGGGGATGACGTCGCCGGCGCGGCGGATGATGACGCGGTCGCCTATGTATAGGCCAAGGCGGGCGATTTCGTCCATATTGTGCAGCGTGGCGTTGCTGACGGTGACGCCGCCCACAAACACGGGTTCCAGGCGCGCAACTGGCGTAATGGTCCCGGTGCGCCCAACCTGAAACTCCACATCCCGTACCAGCGTGGACGCTTCCTCAGCGGGGAACTTGTAGGCCATGGCCCAGCGCGGGGTGCGGGCATTGCTGCCCAGTTCATTCTGCAGCTTGAGGCTGTCAACTTTGATCACCGCACCGTCAATTTCGTAGTCGAGCGTTGGGCGCTTGCGCAGCAATTCCTGAGCATAGTCCAGAAAAGCCTGCTGCCCTTGCACCACCGATCGTTCGGGATTTAATGGCAAACCCCATTGCCCCAGACGGGTCAGCATGCCGCTGTGGGTTTCGCCACCTACTCTTGTCAATTCAGCTGCATTACCGCCATAAGACATCTGGTCATTTTTTGATCTCTCCGTCCCCAAGGAACCCAAGGAACCCAAATAAGCAAAGAAGCGCAGGGGGCGTTGGGCGGCGATGCGGGGGTCGAGCTGGCGCAGGGTGCCGGCGGCGGCGTTGCGCGGGTTTACAAAGATGCGGCCGTCTTCGCTGCGGGCAGCAGCGTCGTTCATGGCGGCAAAACCAGAGCGGGTCATGTATATTTCGCCACGTACTTCAAGGCGCGCAGGCAGGTCGGGGCCGCTCAATTTCAGCGGGATGTTGCGAATGGTGCGTACGTTGTGGGTTATATCTTCGCCGGTGACACCGTCGCCACGGGTGGCCGCGCGCACCAGCAGGCCGTCGACGTACAGCAGGCTCACAGCGACGCCGTCTATTTTGGGTTCACAACTGTAGGTCGGGATAGCGCCTTCGTGTGCGTCCAGGCGCTTTAGGATTCGCGCTTCAAAGTCGGCGAGGTCACTGTCGTTGAAAACCTTTGCCAGTGACATCATCGGTTCGTCGTGTGTCACCTGCACAAACGACGACAGTGGCAGGTCGCCCACACGTTGCGTCGGTGAATCGGGTGTAATCAATTCGGGATATTGTTGCTCTAGCGCAGACAACTCATCAAACAGTTTGTCGTAATACGCATCGGGGATTTCCGGCGCATCGTGCTGGTGATAACGCGCGTTGTGGTACTGCACAACATTGCGAAGATCAGTGATTTTTTGTGCTGGTGTTATAGCAGCCACGGCACCGGCAGCATTAACGGCACCAGAGACAGCACCCGCGGCACCAACAGCACTACTCGCTTCAGACACCGGCAAAGAAGTGCTACCCGCCCCTTCTTCGCCGCTACCTGACTGTTCATCACCAAATAAATCACCGCTCGCGCGCTTGTTCATGACTTATTTCTGTCGTGGATTCTTGCTGTTTTTTAACTGCTGCAGATCAAAATCCCGAATGCGTTGACGATAGTGCTCAACTGTTTGTGCAGTCATCACCGAGCGATTGTCGTCTTTCAACTCTGCATCCAGCACCGACTGTACATGTTTTGCCGTCGCCAGCATCTGCTCAAATGCCAGCATGTTGTTGGCGACATTGGGCAGCGTCATAAAGAAACAGACACCCTGGGTACTGAAATGACTGATGTCATTCAGGTCAAATATGCCCGGATTCAGCGCGTTAGCCACGCTGAACAACACCGGACCGCCTTTGCGATCAGCGTGTCGATGGAAAATTGACATCTCACCAAAGCGCAGACCGGCACCCAACAGAATCGGCAACAATTCATCACCCTGAATGGATGTCTTTGGGCGCGCCATGACGTTGATGACTAACACCTGGCTATATCCGGGATCCTTGTCATCATCGTTCTGCAGCATATCAAAATTTAGCTGATTCTCTCGTGCGCTTCGTGCAGTCTTATTTGATGTGGCACGTGGCGCTGTCACAGCGCGACCATCTGCTACTGGACGACTATCCGAATAAGGTGTTCGGCTTGCGGAGACCGAAGCGGCAGTGGCTGGCGCAGCTGCAACCGGGTCAGCTGGCACAGAATCGACTCCAAACCGATGACCCGCATAAGGACTCTCGCCATACTTGGCGACCTTTCTTTCCTGCTCTGTCATTGGCGCCTGATAATGCTGCTCTGCAGGCTCAGGGTCAGATTGATATTCTTCGTAGTATTCATCAGCGTAGCCCGTATCGGCAGTCTCATCCGCATGACCGTCACTATGTTGCCGCTGGTAATGCTCCGAAGGATCCTGCTGGAATTCATCCTGATACTCATCACGCTGTGCACCTGCAGATGTGCTGAGCGGATCATCGTCACGCGAGCGATTAACCGCGTAATCGTCAAGCGGATCAGCATAATCATCCATATCGTGAAGATCGTCAGCACGCTGAGCTACCTTCGGCTCTGGCTGCTGCTCTGCCTTCTGCTCTGACCCCCGCGCACGGCTCGCGGCCACACCCGCGGCGAGTTTGCCAAATGCCGCGCCGGCCCAACTCATAAAACGCTTCGGCGCAGACTCCTGCTCCTGTTCCAGCGCGCCTTGTCGGCGTTGCTGGTCCTCATCCTCAAAGAGGTCATCTATCTGGTCTTTTTTATCCACGGCGGCAA
>CAMBPO010000106.1 GCA_945869725.1 Klebsiella pneumoniae | reverse complement strand
TCAGGGTTACCGTCCGGACCTTCCGGGTTTACGTAGATCAGCCCCATCTGCACAGCCGCCAGCGGGTTCTCCAGATTTCGCTCACCGCTGTAGCGTTTGTTGCCCAGCCACGTGTCTTCAGCACCCCAGTAAATGTCTTCTTCCGGCTGGAAAATATCCGCACGGCCACCGGCAAAACCAAAGGTTTTAAAGCCCATGGACTCCAGCGCCACATTGCCGGTGAGCACAAACAGGTCAGCCCACGAGAGCTTATTGCCGTACTTTTGCTTGATTGGCCACAGCAGACGACGTGCTTTGTCCAGATTGCCGTTGTCTGGCCAGCTGTTGATTGGCGCAAAACGCTGATTGCCTGTACCCGCACCCCCGCGGCCGTCACCGGTGCGGTAAGTACCGGCGGCATGCCAGGCCATGCGGATCATAAATGGGCCGTAGTGGCCGTAGTCGGCTGGCCACCAGTCCTGTGAATCGGTTAACAACGCTTCGATGTCTTTTTTGACAGCAGGCAGGTCGAGCTTTTTGAATTCCGCTGCATAGTCAAAGTTGTCACCCAGGGGATTGGACTTTGCATGATGTTGATGAAGGATGCCGAGATTAAGTTGATTGGGCCACCAACTCTTGTTGGTCGCTGCCTGTCCACCCAGCTTCGTGTTGGATCCGTGCATAACCGGGCACTTGCCGGCGGAACTGCTGTTGTTTGTATCCATAACGATCTCCGTCTGATGTGGTGATAAGGTTTGATCAAGGTGTATCTATCCTTCCCCACTGACTGTACACCATATCAACAACAATCATTAAAGTTATTAATAAACTTTTATCAATAGTTATTATTTATTGATATTGCGCAAACCCAGTTGAAATATCCTGATGTGGTACGATGCCACGCAGGGTCAGTTAAGGTTTCAAGGACATTGACTTTGACGACCCGTAGCACCTCAATCAGCGAATATCTGTTTGAACTGGATGCATTAAAACGGGTTAATCGCAGGTCTTATGTGGGTGGTGGTGTCCGCCTTGAAAATTCGGCAGAACACTCTTAGCATCTGACTATTGCCTGGTTAAAGTTGTCGATAGGATGCTGCCATTGCTGCTCAACCAAACGCAACATCAAACACAAAACAAGAACTTACAAAAAGGAAACGTCACGATGTTCAAAAATCCGCTAGGCAATCTCAAAAAGCCCATGCTGGGCATGATGGTCCTCGCCGCGCTGGTGACAGCCTGTACAGAACCGGCCAACACTCAGTCAGCATCAACATCAACAGCATCAGCACCCGACACCTCAGCGATGGGAAACTTAATCACCGGTGAAGGCATACCCAATCCTGCACCCGTGATCACCCAGAATTGGGGACAACTGCCGGAAGGCCGCGCCTGGGGTTCATCCGCCGGTGTTGATATCGACCCCTTTGATGGTCACCTCTGGGCATACGAGCGCTGCGGTGCTGGCAGCTTTGGTGCTGGCGCGCCGATCACCTGCGACACCAACCTGGTTGATCCCATATTCAAATTTGATCGCAACACCGGGGCTGTACTAGTCAATTTTGGCGCTGGCCTGATGGTCACACCTCACGGCCTTTATGTGGATGATGAGGGCAATGTATGGGTAACCGACTTCGCCACCAATGCGGATGAAACCAAAGGTCAGCAAGTACATAAATTCAGTCCAACCGGCGAACTATTGCTGAGCCTGGGCACTCCCGGGAAAACCGGCAACGATGGCGCACATTTTAATCAGCCCAACGATGTGATTGTCGGCCCCGATGGCAGCATCTATGTCTCTGACGGGCACAGTGGCCAGGGCATGATTACCAATCAGGCCATGGAAGAGGGTCGGGCAGCGGGTCTTACGGCCCGCGTGATGAAGTTTGCGCCTGACGGTACGTTTATCAAGCAGTGGGGACAGATTGGCGTGCTTCACGGCGAATTCCGTACTCCACATGCGTTGGAGTTTGACTCCCGAGGCCGTCTGTGGGTGGCCGACCGCGGCAACCACCGCATCGAAATCTTCGATCAGGAAGGCAACTATCTGGAGTCACGCTACACCTTCAGTCGCATCAGCGGCATGTTCATCACCGATGACGACATGATCTACGCCATCGACTCCGAATCCAGCCCGACCAACCACGTTGGCTGGCGTAACGGCATCCGCATTGGTCACATTGATCACGACCATGTCACCGGCTTTATTCCACCCTTCGAGCGCGAAGACCGCGTTTACCAGGGTACTGCCGGTGAAGGTGTTGCAGTCGACGCCGAGGGCAATGTCTACGCCGCTGAAGGCCCGAACTCCCTCACCCAGGCCGGCGGTGCGTTTACTAAATACTCCGTGCGTTAACCTGAAAGGTTAAAGGGGGGTTTAAGGGGGACGGAGAGATCAAATTTTGATCTCTCCGTCCCCCTTTTTATACCCTTTTTAGAAACTGTCTAAAAAAAAGACGCACGGATAAATTTTATCCGTGCGTCTTTTTTTAAACATCTCTTGCGATCTATCTCTTAGCAGGGACAGCGCTTCATCGCACCGTCTTTGGATGCACCGTAACGCGCGTCAACCCTGTTGCGGTACCACTCCTTGTAATCCATTAACTTAGCATCAGGGTGATGTTCCTGCATGTGCGTGACGTAGACATCATAATCACCCACACCAATCATCAATTTCAGAGTCTGGCCCGTCAATTGAAGACCGCGGCGCATCGAGGCCCATGGTGCAGACAGCGGACTCGCAGGTCGAACAATCAGCAAAGTCTGATCAACGCTTTGTGTCATGCAATATACTCCTCGAGCATCTTTTCTTCAGAAAGTTGTGGACTGTTTAGCGCTTTATGTATCGTTTTTATAGCCAACACTACCATCACAATCACCACGGTCATGAAGAATGCAGTCATAAACGCATTGATACGATCGTTAAACAGTACTGCTTCCATTTGTGCCATCGACGTAGCAGGTGCGATGACCTCGCCGCGTGCAATCGCATCAGCGAATACCTGGGCATGTGATAGAAAGCCAACCGCAGGCAGTTCACTGAAAAGTTTCTGCCAACCCGCGATCATAGTGATCAATAACACCCAAACAGCAGGGATCGCAGGCACCAGCGCCAGTCTTCCGCGCCCCAGACGCACTAGAACAACAGTAGCCAAAATCAGAGCGATACCAGCAAGCATCTGGTTAGATATTCCGAACAGCGCCCACAAACTGTTGATTCCGCCGAAGGGGTCAGACACACCTGCGTACAGGAAATATCCCCAACCTGATACCACCAACGCAGTTGCAAGCCAGCTTGCCACGTGATTGTTGGTGTCTTTCATGGCTGGCACAGCCATGCCCATCAGATCCTGCATCAGGAAACGACATACCCGGGTACCGGCATCAACAGTCGTCAGAATGAACAGTGCTTCAAATAAAATCGCAAACTGGTACCAGAACGGCATCATGGCCGTGCCACCAATTACCTGCGACAAAATGTGAGCCATGCCCACCGCGAACGTGGGTGCTCCACCGGTTTTAGACAGGAGTGAACTCTCACCCATATCTTTGGCATATTGCTCGAGCATTTCCGGAGTCACCACAAATCCCCAGGAACTGATCGTTTCAGCGGCACTTTGCACCGTGGTCCCAATCACAGCAGCGCTACTGTTAAGCGCAAAGTAAACACCGGGCTCAAGCACGGTGGCTGCAATCAGTGCCATGATGGCAACAAATGATTCCGTTAACATGGCGCCATAACCAATGGGTCGAATATGACTTTCATTGCCGATCATTTTTGGTGTGGTACCAGACGATACCAGCGCATGGAAACCGGATACAGCACCACAAGCAATTGTAATAAACAAGAATGGGAACAGAGAACCAGAGAACACCGGCCCGGTACCGTCAATAAACGATGTGAATTTCGGCATCATCAGCGGCGGATTGACGATAAAAATACCAACAGCCAGAGCTGCAATCACGCCAATTTTCAGGAATGTTGACAAGTAATCGCGCGGCGCCAGGAGCAACCAAACCGGCAGCACAGACGCCACAAAACCGTAGGCCATCAGCCACAATGTCAGAGCTTGTCCGTCAAGTGTAAAGAAAGGTCCCCAGGTCGGATGCGATGGAATTGTTTGACCATAAATCAGTGCAAAAATGAGCAGCCCAAAGCCTACTACTGATATTTCTCCAACTTTACCGGGGCGTATATATCGAAGATACAGGCCCATAAACAGGGCTATTGGTATCGTCATGGCCAGCGTGAATACACCCCACGAACTACCCGTCAACGCTCTAACAACAATCATGCCTAGAACGGCCAGCAGGATGATAAGAATTGCAAGGATACCAACAAGACCTATAAAACCGGCGACAGGACCCATTTCTTTACGAATCATGTCTCCGAGGGAGGCTCCGCCCCGACGCGTCGACAAGAACATAATGATCATGTCCTGAACAGCACCGGCGAAGACTACACCCGCAAGAATCCACAGGGTTCCGGGCAGATAACCCATTTGCGCAGCAAGCACAGGACCAACAAGAGGGCCTGCTCCGGCAATTGCCGCAAAGTGATGCCCAAACAATACCCATTTGTGGGTCGGCACGAAGTCCAGACCATCGGATTTTGTATGGGCTGGAGTGGCGCGAAGGGGATCGAGAATCAGAACTTTGTCAGCAATGAACCGACTGTAAAATCGATAGGCTATGGTGTAAACACACAAGGCAGCCGTAACAAGCCAGAGGGCACTGATGGTTTCACCACGGTGCAGGGCAAGAACTCCGATGCAAGCGGCGCCCAGCAAAGCGACAACCGCCCAGAATAATTTTTCTCTCATTATTGTTATCTCCCAAATGTACAAGCCACAGCGTTTAATACAATGAAATCAAGTTTACAGGAGATAAACCTGTTGGCAACCTCAATTTTGAGAGCCATAAGCCGCGCAGATTATCGCCTGAAGTGTTCTAGTCTGCTGCGGAACTGGGTCACCTCATTCCGCCATCACCGCTTGTAGCGCCTTCTCATCGCGCCACTTACCCGACCACAGGCGCAGCAAAAAGACGATCGCTATCGCCAGAATCATGGCGCAGAACACCAACCAGGACGCCTCGCGACCAAACTCCCAGACACGGATCACCAGGTACTGAATCACCAGCATCAACCAGTGTAATGCCGTCGATGAATACATCACCCATTGTGTGTCACCCGCACCCCTCAAAACGCCGCCCGACACCTGAATGATGGCGTCCGCTACGGTGTAACAACACAAACCTATCATCATGAACGCCGCCAGGCTGCGGATTTCACTGAAATCACCTTGCGGCGGCGCAAACACCTCAACCAGCGGGTAACGGAAAAATATGTACAACAGCGCCAGCAAAAACGAGTAGCTGAT
>CAMBPO010000105.1 GCA_945869725.1 Klebsiella pneumoniae | reverse complement strand
CCGGTATCAATGAGCCGGGAGGCATGGCATAGATATGTTCCGGGGAGATGGCGATACCAACGATGTCCAGCTCACGAGCGCGGCCATTGATGATGGCGCGCAGGCTGTCACCGGGGCGCAGAGCGCGAGCGATGGCGAACTTCTCGCTGATGATGACTTCATCGGGGGCGCCGGGTTCAATGTAGCGCCCCTGACGTATCTGTAGGTCATTCAGCACCGGGCGCGCATTTTCAGGCAGCGACATAAACCGTCCAATGGCTGGCGCATCCAGCCCTTGCAGATCAAGCGTCGCCATAAACCCGATGCGGGTGTCGGCCAGCGCCACCCCCGGCAGGTTACTGATCTGCTCACGTAATGATGCCGGTGCGCGCCGTAACGATACCCAGACATCGGCAAAGCGGGTTTGTTGGTAATAATCCTGCTGGGCGATCACCAGGGATTCATAACTGCCACGCATGGTAACCACGGTCATGATGCCGGTGGCCACCACCAGCGCAATTGACAGCATCTGGCTTTTTAAATGCCATAACTCGCGCAGCAGTTTGCGATGTATTGCGTTCATCGCGGCTCTACCACTCCACGCTGTCGACACGGGCGCGCCGGGAGTTGGTGTATCGCTCAATAATTTCGCCGCTACTCATGCGCAGCACTGTGTCGCCGAGCGCGCCAATGGCAGCGTTGTGGGTAATGATGGCGGTGGTGGTACCGGTCTCGCGATTGACTTCTTCCAGCACCGACAACACCAGCTTTCCGGTTTTGGCATCCAGGGCGCCGGTCGGTTCATCACACAACAGGATGTCCGGGCGCTTGGCCACGGCGCGGGCAATCGCTACGCGCTGTTGTTCGCCGCCAGACATCTGCGAAGGGAAGTGATCAATCCGCGAACTCAGCCCGACCAATGCCAGGGCGTCTTCAGGTTTCATGGGATTGCGCGCTATATCGGTGACCAGCGCCACGTTCTCGCGCGCTGTCAGACTGGATACCAGATTGTAAAACTGGAACACAAAACCGACATGCTCGCGGCGGTAGACCGTGAGCTGGTGATCCGTGGCCTTGGTCAGATCCTTGCCGCCAAACAGCAGACGTCCGCTGCTGGGCACATCCAGCCCGCCCAGAATATTCAGTAGTGTGGATTTGCCGCTGCCAGAGGCGCCCAGCAACACCAGCAGTTCGCCGCGGTGCAAAGAAAGATCCACGTCCTTCAGAGCATCCACCACAATGTCGCCCATGCTGTAAATCTTGCACAGCTTCTCAGCCTGCAGGATAACCTCGGCTGAAGGGTTCACTTAACTGCAATCCCCGGGCATCTGCTGAATCCACGCGTTGACCAGGTCAAGGCCTTCCTGATGCACCAAGCTGCGGCCGACTTCTGGCATCAGCACACCCACCTCATCACTGAAAATGCGGTAGCTGAGGATAGATTGCTCCGGATGGCCAGGCTCAATCGAAAAGCGTAATCCGCCTGTGCCGCGTCCAGCGGCGACTGGCGGTTTGCAGAGGCCCAGGCGTCTGGGCTCCGTCTCTGCGGCGTCCAGAAACAGGCCGGAGGTGTCGCCACTGCCGCCGCGCTGATGACAATGTGCGCAGTTAACGGCCAGGTAGGTGCGCGCACGTTGCTCAAGATTGTGTTCCGCACTGAGTGGCTGATCGGGTGCCCACAATGCGGCCATGGGTCGTTGGCTGCGGTCAGGCAATCCATCCAGCCATTGTTTTGCCTCCCAGACTTCCAGTTGGTTGGCGGGACCGTCAGGGTAAAAACTGATCAGCCGGTTCAGGTTCAGCGCGGATGGACCAATTGGCGACAGTCCCTCGCTGTTCTGGTCCAGTTGGTGACAGGAGGCACACTCATTGCGGTTGGGCACCACGTAGGCAAACGCTTGCTCAGTTCCCTCCCGGTGCAGCGTCAGACGCTTGAGATCGCCGGTTATCTGCAGTGTCGCCTCAGTTTGTTCATCATTCCAGACATACGGTAACGCCTGCCAGCCGGTTTGCTGATGTACCAGTAGACGCGTTTCAATCAGTCGCACCTGCGACAGATCCAGGGACTCACCATCAAAGCCGGCGAGTGTGTCCTGCGTCCATTGCACCGCGCTCAGGTCATCAGGCGCCGATGCCGTGCGTGGGTAATAAAAGGTTTTGCTGATGATGGTGCCGACCGGAAAGTCAACACTGCCGGTCTCTGTGTAACTCGCGCTGCTGCCGTCGGGCAACCATACGGTTCGCAGTTTCAGTGCGTAGTCACTGAACAACGGCGTCGCCAGATCGTAGGCAAGCACAGCCGGGTTGAGATTCAACAGGCTGGCTGCAGAATCCACCTGCATTAACTGCCATTGCGACAGGTCAGCGGGAGGTGTGTCTGCATCAAAAAGCCGGGGAGAGCTGTTGTCAGCGCAGGCCGACAACAGCAATACCAGCACAACTGCGATCAAAGGATCTGTGGTCTTCATCTAACACTGCCTCAGCTACTACACGCCCATCTCGACCGGCAAACTGACTGGGGTGAGTCTGTTGTGCTGGCAGGCATGCGGCTCATTCTCAACTCGCGGATTGGCATTGCTGTTGGCTGCGTCAATATTCAGCACCTGTGCCTCACCGTTCTGTACACAAATGGCATATTCCATAGACTGGCGCTCAGGATGAACGATGCCGTCCCAGAGAATATCCGGGAAACTGCCGTCCGCACCAAACAAGGCCTGCCTGAGCATATCCAGTTCCGGGAAGCCGGGGGCATTGCCGCCGGCACCAAACTCGTTGTCGTAAATAAAAATGGATTCCGGATACGGATCAAAGTCAGCCGCCATCTGCCGGTCATTGTAACCAGCACTGAAATAGCTGGAGATGATGATGTTGGCAGTCTGGTTAGCGTCAAAGCGGTTATTAAAAATTTCGACTTTGTCGTTGGAGTTGATCAGCAGGCCTGAACCGGCAGGTACGTTGGACACAGCGGTTCCGGGGGGTGCGAAGTTGACCGTATTGTTGCTCTGAATGTCGTTGTCATACACGCGGGTGCTGTGGCCGGATACCGGCAGATTGGGCATGTTAAAAACCAGAATGCCGCCGGTATTGTTGACGGTGGTGTTTTCATAGACATCGGCATTAAAGCTGTTCTCGATTTCGATGCCCGCGACATTAAACTCAGCGCGGTTTCTGCGCACGATGATGTTCTCGGACTGCCCGACATAAATGCCGGCATCGGAAGCCGCGATGGCCACCGAGTCTTCAATCAGGGTGTTGCGGGTCTGTACCGGATAAATGCCGTACGCACCGTTGTTGGTGTCAGGGCCATTGGTCCATTCGGTGCGCACGCGGCGGATGATGATGTTGTCGCCACGTGCAATTTTTAAGGCGTCGCCGCGGCTGTCTTCAATGCCAATATCTTCAATGGTAAACCCGCTGCCATTCACCAGCAGTCCTTCACCGCCGGCCAACTGGTTCTTGAATGACAGGACGGTGCTGTCCATACCAGCGCCCCGCAACGTGATGTTGTCGACGTTCAGGGTCAGGCCACGTTCAAAATTGAAAGTGCCGGCAGGCAGCAGGATGGTGTCGCCGGGCTGGGCTTCGAGCAGGCGCAGCTGGAGTTCAGTAGCGGGGTCGGTCACGCTGATCTGGCGAGACGCGGCGTCCTGATCGGCACCCGCATGCTCATCATGCTGTTCGGTTGCCGGGGAGCAGGCTGCAAGTCCTGCCACCATCACCAGGCAACCGGTGGAGAGTCTGGTAGTGGTTTTAAACCGGGTGTGCATCAGCGTCATCACGAGCTCCTTGAGGTTATTGTCATTGCAGTCAAAATTAACGCGCGGCCTTTAAATTTGCAAGCTGCAACAGGTCATGCCGGCACCGATTGCGCCAGCGAAGAGTTGTGGTAACGCAGGTCCAGGGAGACCTCCTGTGCCAGCCACTGCGGTTTGCTGAAGGTGTCCTCTTCACCCGCCAATTCGATCTCTGCCAGCCATAATCCCTGATGAGCGCCGTGAAATTCATCGACTTCCCAGAGATGGCCTGCCAGAGGCAGCAGATATCGGGTTTTGCTGATGACGTGGCCGCTACACAATGTCAGTAACTGCTCAGCGTCGGTCACCGGAATCGGGTACTCAAATTCGGCGCGGGTGATCCCTTTCGCAGGGCCTTTGATGGTCAGAAACGCCTGCGCCTCCACAATGCGCACGCGCACGGTATTGGCTGGTACTGATGAGTGTCCGCCCTGGCTCAGATACGCCTGGCGGATGTGATAACGTTTTGCGCAGGTAAGGTCTCCGGACTGTCTGAGCAGATCACTGTTGATCAGAAACTTACGTTCAATTTCAATCGCCATAAACAGTCCGCAGTTGTTGTCAGTTAAGCCCCAGCGAGAGCCAGTTAAGCCCCAGCTAGAGCCAGTCAAGCCCCAGCTAGAGCCAGTTAAGCCCCAGCGAGAGCCAGGCAGGCGTCAGAACGCGTGCCTCGCGCTGAGCATGGCATGACGGCCGAGCGTTGCGTAACCGTCAACCACTTCATAGGTGCTATCAAATACGTTGCCCACTTTTAACTGCAGATCCAGTGCCGGCATTACCTGCCACTCCAGCACCGTGTCCAGCACGCCGTATCCGGCAACACGCGAGCGTCCGAAGCTGACCGGATCCAGATCTGCCTGATCACTGCGCAGTTGCCAGACCAGCAGCACGGAAAACCCATCAAACCGGCGTGCGGCACTGACACTCAGTTGCTCATTGGGCCGACGCAGCAATTCCGCTCCGGTGTCACGATTCTGATGGTCAAGCAACGTCACCGACGCCCGGCTCTGCCAGCCGAGAATATCACGGCTGGCACCGATCTCGATGCCGTCGATGCGCGCGCGGCCGACATTGTCCAGACTACTGAAAGTGCTGTCAGTGCCGATCAGGTTACGGATGTTGTTACGAAAGACATTGACCTCCAGCGCGGTGCCGGCAACGCCGGTGCGCAGACCCGCCTCCAGATTGCGTGCATGTTCGGGCTCTAGCCCTGGATTGGCAAAAAAGCCAAATGCCGGGAAGTCGACATACAGATCGACCAGCGTGGGGGCTTTGAACGCCGTGGACGCCGCCAGCCAGACACTGCTGTTCCCGGCGATGTCGCGGCCTATCGCCAGCCGGCCGGTGGTGTGATTGCCAAACTGCTGATTGTCATCCAGCCGCACCGACGCGGTCATATCAAAACCGCCAGCCGCCTGCTGATGCACCGCAAACAAGGCGTTGTTGTCGCGTGTGCTGAGGTTCTGCACTGCACCGCTGCTCAGGTAGTACAGATCCTCATCGTCCATATCCAGGCCGAGCACGGTATTGCTGCTGTTGCTCCAGCGCAGTTCGTTCTGCCACTGCAGGCTGTTGCGTTGTGTGGTGCTGTGTGA
>CAMBPO010000104.1 GCA_945869725.1 Klebsiella pneumoniae | reverse complement strand
CGTCAGTGGCACTTCCAGATGATTCATCACGACATTTGGGACTGGGACAACCCCTCTGCTCCGATTCTGGCTGACCTTCCCAACGGCCGTAAGGTAGTAATGCAAGTGACCAAACAGTCGTTTGTTTATACCTTTGACCGTCAGACCGGCGAACCTATCTGGCCAATCGAAGAACTGCCAGTGCCTGTCGGCGATGTTCCCGGCGAATGGTATTCTCCGACACAGCCATTCCCGACACGACCTGCAGGCTTTGATCGTCAAGGCATCACTGAAGACGACCTGATCGATTTCACTCCGGAACTGCGTGCTGCTGCACTGGAAGCTGTGAAGCCTTTCCGACTGGGCACCAACCTGTACTCTCCCCCGTCTTTGGCTGAGGCAGCCGATGGCACCACAGGCACATTGAGCCTGCCGTCCGCTACCGGCGGCGCAAACTGGGAAGGCTCAGCCATGGATCCTGACACTGGCATGCTGTATGTCCCATCCAGAACCACGGTAGCTGTGCTGTCAGTTGCAAAAGATGAAAACTCTGACATCGACTACAGCATGGCCTTGGGCGTTCGAGTACCACGCGCATCTGGCCTGCCGATAGTGAAACCGCCTTATGGCCGCATCACTGCCATCGACATGAATTCCGGTGACCACGCGTGGATGATTGCCAACGCTGACACACCTGCCGCCATCGCAGACAACCCCGCGCTGGCCGGAATCGAAATACCACGTACCGGCGTTGAAACCAAATCCGGATTGCTGCTCACCAAAACCCTGCTGTTCGCCGGTGAAGGCGTTGGTGGTGGCCCAATGCTGCGTGCGCACAACAAAGAAACGGGTGAGATTGTTGCCGAAATTGAAATGCCCGGCACACAAACAGGACAGCCGTTCACCTACGAACACGATGGCAAGCAGTACATTGGCGTGGTTGTCAGTGCGCGTGGCTCAGCTTCTGAACTCGTGGTCTACGCACTTCCGTAATACGTAACAAGCTGGACAAAGCAAGCTGTGCAAAGAAAGATAGGAACATGAGGAGTAGTAAGTATGCGTAAATTTTTTGCCAAAGCGGCGCTCGCGCCAATATTGTTAGCATCCACGTTGTCTGCGCAGGCAGCGACTTGGGTTATGGATCCGGAAGGCTCCGCAGTGATCTTCAAGTTTTTATACTCAGACACGCCGTATGAGGGTGAATTCAAGAATGTGACTGCGACCTTCGAAATTGATCCGTTAAGTCCGGCTGATTGCAAGTTTGAAGTGAACATCCCGATTGCTGACATCTTTGTCGACAGTGAAGAGACTCTGAGCTACCTGCTTGATATCGAACTCTTTGACGTTGACCAGTTCCCGACCGCGCGTTTTGTGGCTGATAAGTGCACGCTGGATTCTGTCAACACATTCACAGCCGCCGGTTCAGTCACGATCCGTGACGTGACCAAGCCGATCAGCTTTCCGTTCAAACTGGACATCGAAGGCATGCGCTTCCGCCTGACCAGCGAAGTTACGCTGCAGCGTCTGGATTATGGTGTCGGCCTGGGTTACTTTGCCAACACATCAGCAATTCCAAATGACGTGGTGGTTGCAGTAGACGTTTACGCAAAGATGCAATAACTAAAACCATTAACACAGGAACAGGATAAGTCAATGTTTTCCAATTTTATCGCTAAGTATCGTCGGTTCTCACTGCTGCTTGCATGCTCTGCCCTGCTGGTATCGTGTGACCGCATTCTGACGCCGGGTTTTGAAACCAGCGTACAGGATCTCCGGGGTGGTGCCTATACACTGGATAAGGCACACGCCTCTATCCTGTGGAAAGTTGACCACCTTGGTTTCTCAAGCTACATCGGTCGGTTTAACGATTTTGATGCGTCGCTAGATTTTGATCCGGAGAACATCGAAGCCTCAAGCCTAGAAGTGATTATCAACACAACCTCACTGGACATTAACAATGAGGCCTTCGCGGAAGAGCTGCGTGGCGAAGACTGGTTTAACGTTGCACAGTTCCCGCAAGCTATTTTTCGCACCACCTCGTTTGTTGAGGCGGTTGATGAAGATACGTTTGTGTTTCAGGGTGACCTGACACTGTTGGACACCACCGCGCCTGTTACCTTGACCGTTAATTTTAACGGTGGCGGTCGTAACTTCCTGACGCGCAGTTATACACTCGGCTTCTCTGCGACAACTACTGTTCAGCGCTCTCTGTTTGGCCTGGACAATCTGGTGGCGTTTGGCGTGGGTGATAACATCGAGCTGGAAGTTCACGTAGAGTTTATGGAAAGACCTGAGTGATTCGTCGCTGAGAAAAAACAGGGCTGGAAGAGTGATCTTCCGGCCCTTTTTTTTGGCTCTGTCCCGTGCTTTCAGCGCCGGCAGGTGGGAAGTTCCTCGATTCTGGCGCTGTGCTTTCAGCGCCGGCAGGTGGGAAGTTCCTCGATTCTGGCGCCGTGCTTTCAGGGCCGGCAGGTGGGAAGTTCCTCAGAACGGCGCTGCGCGCCTTATTGTTCTTCGCTCTCTTCCCGCCTGCCGGCGCTGAAAGCAGCATGGCCGGTGCCACTTTGAACGGTTCCGGATCTGGTTTTTGCGTTATATTACCTGACTGATTTTTGAGTCTGCAGCGAGTGCTAAATATGTCCCTGTTCTGCCTGTCCCGTTTACGTATGTTGTTGTGTGTGTTGCTGTTGTTGCCTGTGTCCGCTTTGGCTGGCACGGTGGTGCGGGTGAATACATCAGTGGGTGAGTTTTTTGTTGAGCTCTCGGATGATACAACGCCGATTACTGTTGCAAACTTTCTTAGATACGTTCAAAGCGGCGACTATAACGGCACTGTCGTGCATCGTGTGGAGCCTGGATTCGTTGTTCAAGCCGGCTGGAGAACTTTTGATCCATCACAAACAAACTTTCCTTTTGCATCCATCTCTTCAAGAGGCAATATACAAAACGAATTCCGAGTATCTAACAAGCGCGGCACCATTGCTATGGCCAAAGTTGGAGGTGATCCGAACAGTGCTAATAGTCAATGGTTTATCAATTTAGCTGATAATTCAGCCAACCTGGATAATCAGAACGGTGGTTTTACGGTTTTCGGACGAGTCATGGGCAATGGTATGCAAGTGGTTGATGCTATAGGAGCTTTGCCTCGATACAACGTTTTTGGCATGCAGCCGTTCCCGCTGATTAACTTCAGCAGCCCCCCACTGCTGAGTAGCCATCTTGTGGAGATGACCATGGCCGTGGCCGGGCGCACCGATGGCCCACCGGCAGTGTTCAGACCCGAAACCGGACGCATGAATATTTTTGTCGATGCGGGTGAATTGGGATTGCTGGCGGTGGAGTTTGAACTGACCAGTCAGGTGCCTGACATCAAAGTTAAAATCGACCCAGCTAAATTGTTTCCGCTGGACAATCGCGTGGCAGGCATGCCGATTTTTAACAATGCCACAGGTCGGCTGACCATTCCGGAGTTGCGTGTGAACGGTGCAGTTGCGTACCGCAATGTGCGCTTTATGCTCACGGATGCTGCGCAGTTGGTGTTCACGCTTGAGGGGACGGATTGATTGAATCTTCAGGGATTCGGTGCCCGTCCCGTCGATGGCCGACGTTGACCACTGCCAAAATCAGATGGTCATCCACAATGTCGTCGATTGTTCGTTATATCTCTTGTTATGCGTGGGATCAGCATAATCTTGCCCGGAGCCCCAGCGTTATAGCGTTGTAAGGTCAAGACGCTAAGCTCCTTCGTTTTCTCAAGGAATATAAATCTCGCGGTGGTACCAGGGAGTCGAGGTGATACCCGTCAGCACTTCCGAGCCATCAAATATGCGCGAGTAAAGGGGTCCCTCAATTTGCAGGCTCATGGATTCGATGCGGCTGTCTGGTGCACCTGGCACCCCCAGTGCGTCATTAGCCTGATCGATTTTATAAGTGCGCGTGAAACCGGTATTTTTGCCAGAGCGGATCACAATGGTTGACGGCCGTCTGACCGGGATCGCTTGCTGATAGTTGAGATTCATCGTGACGCTATCTCCACTGCCAGAGACCATCTGCCAGCTTTCCTGCACGCTGCTGTTTTGATCTGCTGACCCGGATAGCGTTCTGTCCGCGCGAGCTGTCACAGCAGGCTGATAGACCTCATATGATCCCACGCCTTCCGGGGATATACCGTTAATGATCAGCGTGCTGCTGTTGCCATCCGCATCGCGCGCCTGCACCGACATCACCATGTATCGACTGGTGCCTGTGCCAACCGGTTGTCCTTGTGGGTCGAGCACCACATGGCGATCCATAAAAGTAACCGACAGATTCACCTGCGATGGAGAATCCGCAACTGGCGTCACTGACCAGCCTGCTGGCAATAGCGCACGAATCGCATCACCATGAACCCTGAATCCCAAAGAGGTGCGTGTTTCGGCACTCCACTCTACATACGGATCCGCCCTCTCCGTCTGGGCGCTGACGCTGGCGCCCCACAAAAGAGCTGCCAGTGTTAGGGTGATCATGCCAACAATGGTCAATTTTTGAGTTTTCATATGTAGCTCCTTTTTTTGTTTAGCGGTTTTTGATTGGGGACGGGGTTTTTGATTGGGGACGGAGAGATCATTTTTTGATCTCTCCGTCCCCATTTAAATCTTTGGAAACCAGTGTTGTGTGCGTTTGGCAAACGCCACCAGGGACAGCATCACCGGCACTTCAACCAGCACGCCTACCACGGTTACCAAGGCTGCACCTGAGTTAAGCCCAAACATTCCAATGGCCACTGCCACTGCCAATTCAAAGAAATTTGATGTACCGATCAGGGCACACGGTGCAGCGATATTAAACGGCACACGCCATAATTTTGCGGCGGTGTAGGCAATGGCAAAAATGCCATAGGATTGAATCAGCAACGGCACCGCGATAAGGCCAATCAATAGCGGTTGATTGAGAATGACTTGCCCTTGAAACCCGAACAGCAGCACCACAGTGGCCAACAAACCCATGACTGACAGCGGTTTCACGCGAGAGGTAAACCGGGATACCGCGGCATCCGCATCAGCCTTGTTCGCAGCACTTCTGCTTATCCTGACGCGTGTCAGAATTCCGGCCAGCAGGGGGATAACAATATATAAACCCACCGACAGGATCAGTGTGTCCCATGGGACCTCTATGTTAGTAACACCCAGCAACAGAGCAACCAACGGCGCAAATGCGAACACCATAATCACATCGTTCAAGGCAACTTGCGCCAGCGTGTAGGTGGCATCACCACGGGTCAGCTGCGACCACACAAACACCATGGCTGTGCACGGCGCCGCCCCAAGCAAGATCAGCCCGGCAATGTATTGGTTGGCATTTTGGGGATCGATCAGATCAATAAACAACACATGAAAGAACAGTACGCCCAAGGCGGCCATGGTAAACGGCTTGATCAGCCAGTTTACCGTCAGCGTAATGATCAGGCCTTTGGGGCGCTCATGAATGCGGCGCAGGCTGGAGAAGTCTACAGCCACCATCATCGGGTAAACCATGAACCA
>CAMBPO010000103.1 GCA_945869725.1 Klebsiella pneumoniae | reverse complement strand
CCGCTGGAACTCATCACCATCCTCAATGGCTGGGGGCCCCACTCCGGATCAGCAAACTGATATACACCTTCTTGAGCAAAATAGGTGGCCACACCATTGGCAGAGAACTGCACCCGCCCGGTTTTCAGCGGCAAAAGCCTTGAAACATCATTCTGACCGGGGATGACCCGAAGTGTGACATCATATTTTTCGCGCAACATGGCGCCGATGGCAACGGACTGGTTATAACCTGTTGTTCCAAGATTGTAAGCCGTCCATGCCATTTGTTCGGGCAATTGCGGCTCAGAGATCTGCGCATAAACCGTGCTGCTGGCGGCTGTGATTGAAACTCCCAGCAGGGCTGCGCCCAGGCTTTTAAACGCTCCCTGAACAAATGAGTAACGTGTTGCGCCTCGCAAGGCGCTCAAGTGCTTGAGTTGCATTATTATTCTCCCGAATGGGCATTTTGCGAAGTGGCCAAAGATTAACAGGGACAGTAACACAGTGGAAGAAATATGCGATACTTCGCCGCGAAGACGTGGCAACCAGTCACAAAGGATTATTTTCGGAGAATTATGGCAAAGCTGACAATCAACAGCCTGCTGCGAGAAGCAGTGTCTGTTAGCGGAAAAAATCTTCCGTCCAGCAAATGGATGGAGGTCGAGGCCAACTCGGTGGTGGCACTGATCAGGGCGCTTGAGAAACTGTATCCGGGCTGCGGTCCGACCTTAACAACAGCATCGGTCGCTATAGACGGCGACATCTACAGTGATGCGCTGACGGAACCTTTGGATGAACTCAGCGAAGTTGTGTTCATTCCATCGATTGAGGGCGGTTAACCGCCCTCTCTCTTATAGCTTGTTGCGTAAGACTTTTATTGACGAACACCACTGACAGCGATCGGTCCGAAATCAGTATTAAACTGACCAGCCAGCTGGTCGCCTGTCACAGTGCCATTAAACGCCAGCGTAATGCTCTGACCCTGTGCGTCGATTGTTGTGCTGAACTGCACTGTTTCACCATCTACAGTGATGCCGGTAAGCGCAGCCGAACCCAACTCAGTTGAACTCATCTCACCGGTCATGTCAGGGTTGATGTTCAGATTGCCAGCCATGGAGCCAACCGGTGTATCAATGGTAATTGCCCAGCCGCCGACCAGCGGGTGAGGAGCGGAAGTGCCAGCACATGCCGTCAGCAGAATTGCTACAGCAAATCCCATCACCAATGATCCAAATTTTGTCTTCATTGCGAAATCCCCTTAAAAGATTTTTTGGTATTCAAATGTTATTCAGAACTTTAAATTGTCACTACACAGCACGTGTCCGCACAGGAACCAAGGCAAATGCCGTTTCGTTTAACACTGCATTATTAAATTCCTGGAAAACCACTCGCTTAAAATGCAGAGGGTACTGTGATATCGAAACAACCTTGGGTCAACGCATTTTCGGCAGTTGCACCAAAAATAGTGACCAATGGCCTATCAGTTTTCGGCAAAGCATCTATGTCTGCATTTAATGCTGTGCTACAAAGGCGACAGCGCAAAACCAGACCACCCGCACAGTGCCAACAGCTTCATTAAAACTCTAGCCGACAAGAGGCGTACTATGATCGAACTTCAAATCAACGGAGAGACGAGGCAACTCGATATTGAACCGGAGATGCCCTTACTGTGGGCATTACGTAATGAATTGGGCCTTGTTGGTACCAAGTTCGGTTGCGGAATCGCGGCCTGCGGGGCATGCACGGTGCATGTGAATGGACAGGCGGTGCGCAGCTGTGTAACGCCCGTCAGCGCTGTGCAGAATACGCAAATCACAACAATAGAAGGACTCTCGGCCGGTGGTCTTACACCGGTACAACAAGCGTGGATTGCCCACCAGATCCCGCAATGCGGTTATTGCCAGTCCGGCATGATCATGGCAGTGAGCGCATTGCTGGACAGCAATCCGGACCCCGACGAGCAGGCGGTTGCCAGCAGCATCAGCAATGTGTGCCGCTGTGGAACGTATCCGCGCATCAGCAAAGCCATCGCTGAACTGATCGCAACACGTCCAGCAACCCCCTTTGTCGACGCCACTGTGGAGACTAACGTATGAGCATATCACGCAGACGTTTTTTATTAGGCGCGGCGGTGGCAGGCGGCGGATTGCTTCTGGGTTATGCCAGCACACGCCCCAGCCGACAGAGCATTGCCAATCGCGATTACGCGGAGCAAGGCCAGACGTTCCTGACCACTTGGCTGCGCATTGATACCGACAACATCGTTACCGTCATCGTGCCACATTCAGAAATGGGCCAGGGTGTTTTAACCTCGCTGCCAATGATGGCTGCTGATGAGCTTGATGCCGATTGGGCGAACGTGCGTGTTGAGCAGGCACCAGCCACGGACCTCTATGCCAACGGTGTTCTTGTCAAAGGCTTTGCCGCATCACTGGGCTTTACCGCCCCGGCTTTTCTGAACCGAACCATGGATTTTGTCACCTTAAAAGCGGCAGAAATTCTCAATATGCAAATCACCGGCGGCAGCAGCTCAGTGCGCTTTACCGGTGAATTGGGTATGCGCGCAGCAGGTGCTGCTGCCCGGGAAATGCTGGTAAAAGCCGCCGCCGAGCAGTGGGACGTGCCCGCCTCGGAAATTACGACACGCAGCAGCCGTGTGTACCATGAGGCCAGCAGCCGAAGCCTGAGTTATGGAGAGTTGGCTACTGCGGCAGCCCAGTTTGAACCTTCCCGCACACCAGTTCTAAAACGACAGGATCAGTTCACACTGATGGGCACATCGGTTCCGCGCGTGGATATCCCGGCTAAAGTGGACGGCACTGCCATGTTTGGTATTGATGCTATGCCTGAGGGTATGCTTTACGCGGCCGTCACCACATCACCCGTATTTGGCGGCCAACTGCAGAGCGTTGGCAACAAAGATGCCGCTCTGCAACAACGCGGCGTTGTGCGGATTGTTGAACTGACCGATGCTGTCGCAGTGGTCGCCGATAACTACTGGCGGGCCAACAAAGCGCTAGCGATGTTGCAGCCAGTGTTCACCAGCACTAATGCAGACGACCTCAACAGTAGTGACATTTTTGCCGATTACGATGCTGCTCTGGATAACGGCGAGCGTAATGAGGATGTGTTGCTGGGAGATACTGAACTGGCATTGGCTAATGCTACTGAAGTAGTCAGTGCAAACTACCGCGTGCCGTTTCTTGCTCATGCTGCCATGGAACCGATGAACTGCACGGTGCTGTTCCGCGACGGTCGCTGTGATGTCTGGACTGGCACACAAGACAATCTGGGCATACGCGGCCGGGTGGCGTCTGTCGCTGGCCTTGATGAAAACGATGTGATGGTTCATCCATTTTACCTGGGTGGAGGCTTTGGCCGTCGGCTGCCGATGTCGACTAACACCATCGACCAGGCGACCTTGATTGCCCAGCAGTTTGATGTGCCCGTGCAGACCTTGTGGAGTCGCGAGGAAGACACGCGCCAGGATTATTATCGCCCGGCGGTCAGCAGTCGTTTCCGCGCAGGTTTTGACATCAATGGCACACTGGTCGCGTGGGAAAATGCCTATATCGGCCAAAACGAACCTCTGGAAGCGGCACACCTTGCTTACAGCGTCCCCAACCAGAAGATTGACTATGTTGACAGCCCGACCCATGTGCCCTTTGGCGCATGGCGCAGTGTTGCCCACTCACAGCACACCTTTTTCCTGGAATCATTTACCGACGAACTGGCGTGGAATCGTCAGCAGGATCCCCTGGAATTCAGACTATCCATGCTGGCTGACAAACCCCGGCACGCACGTGTGCTGCGCGAAGCAGCAACCCGGGCCGGCTGGGGAACACCTGCGTCTGAAGGCCGCGCGCGTGGCATTGCATTGCAGGAAAGTTTTGGCAGCATCGTCGCTGAAGTGGCAGAGGTTTCACTGACCGCGGAGGGCCGTGTTCGTGTGGAAAAAGTCACCTGTGCCATTGATTGTGGCCGTGTAGTGCACCCGGATAATGCCGCATCGCAAGTTGAAAGCGGGATCATTTATGGCCTGACGGCAGCACTTTACGGTCAGATCAGCATCGAACAAGGGCGCGTTAAGGAAAGCAATTTCCACGACTATGAGATGCTGCGTCTTTCCGAATCTCCCAAAATTGAAGTGGTGCTGCTGGAGTCTGACGGTGCCTCAGTCGGTGGTCTCGGTGAACCGGCAACGCCGCCGATTTCAGCTGCAGTCAGTAATGCCTTATATGCGCTGACAGGGCAGCGTGTTCGCGAACTGCCGTTGAAAAACTATCAGTTCCTGCCACCGCCCGTGGAGCGTGGCGCCGTTGACGCTTAATAGTCAGCCTGGTGTATGTGCAGACTATTGGTCTTACATGCACTAAGGCCTGACATACGCGCAGGTCTGATATACACGCAAAAAAAACGGCCAATAATTATTGGCCGTTTTTTTTTGTTTCCGGGAAGACTGATGATTACTGGATAAAGGCGTCCTGGTCCATCATGTTGGCCTGCACCATAAACTGACTGAACTCTGCATGTTCTAGTCCGCCGGTTTTATCCTTGTCCATCAGGGTAAATGCCAGCGCCAGCGCCTGACGTGCCCGCTCGGGCATTTCGTCAACTGCAACTTTGCCATCCATATTCAGGTCCATGAAACCCATCGCCAGTGAGGTGATGTACTCCTCAACATTGATTTCATAGTCATTCTCTTGCGGCTCGGCATAACGAAACGATACGCCGCCGTACAACATCTCTTCCCAGGTCTGCTCACCAAAACTGACATCAACCGCCGGATCAGGATTGCTCAGGTTGGCTGTTGAGTTGTCATAGGTTGTCCTATGGATGATTTTTGTGCCGGCCGGCGCAATGATTGGCTCTTCAAACTGGAAGTATCGCTGCCAGTTAAAGTCATAGTTGGGTACGGACAGCACCAACTCCTCGCGGCCATCAGGATACTGAATTGCAAACTCAGACGCGCGGCCCCGGTAATGTGCATGAGGGAACAAACTGTAAATCACCGCATCACGCAAGAATGTGTAGTAAGCGGTCTCCTGGTGTTCTGCAGCGCCCGATGGAATGTCGAGATCTACGTTCAGGATTGAGTAATGCTGCAGTACGTGTTCGGGTGCTTCGTCGGCAAAATACAGACCTATTTTGGTCTGATCGCTGGTCTCGCGTCCGAATGTGGTGTAGTGCACTTGGGTATAAAACGAGCTGCCTGCCGGCACAAACACGCCGGTGCTTTCCGGATACACATAGGTATCGTTACCGGGTACAAACGTCATCAACTGCGGCTGGAATAATGAATTTCCACTATCCCCCATGCCGTTACCACCAGAGTTCGGGCCAAATGTTGCGATGGCATGATGCACGACCTGTCTTTCACCGGGCGCTATCTGCACAGCCTTGACCCACACATCGCGGTCCAGCGTGTTAGGCACTTCGAAGAACTGATAATCCAGCATGCCGGTTGCAGGGATATCAAACTCTGGCAATGTAACAATCAAGTCTGGTTCACCCATTGACCACTCTGTCAACTGAGCATCTACCTGCGTCAACAGGTCATCGCCGTCACCGCGCTGCGCACCTGCATCTATCCACGACAACAGC
>CAMBPO010000102.1 GCA_945869725.1 Klebsiella pneumoniae | reverse complement strand
TGATGCAATCTCCAATTCTAGGATGATTTTCCCGCGCTATCAGTGTATCGCGCCGGGATGGTATCGGGACGAGTTCTACCCCGATTTTTCTGGATAATCAACCTTAACTCGAGCTTTTACAATCGACTCAGCAGGGCAGGCAATTCTAGACCAAGCTGACAGCATCTCTTCAGCACTAATTCCGGTAAAGAGGTTTTCTTGAATGGTAGCATCGCCGACTATTATGCTACTAATTCTGCTCTGCATCGTCCGTAGACGCGGGGCAAAACCCGATTAAAGGTAAGCCGGAGCTCTTCCAGCACATGTTCTTCATCTTCGGTGAGCACACCATCGATTAATGCCTTTCTGAGCTCCGCCTCAAAGACTGCCCGCTTGCGAGCCATTTGATTGGCAAATGAATTAGCCACAATACCCGTCAGGAGTGCGGTGGTGAAAATGCCAAATACCGCCATGCTACCACCAATCATTTTACCCACGGTCGTTATGGGATAGACATCCCCATAACCCACGGTGGTGATGGTGATGATTGTCCACCACAAGGTGGATGGTATTGAGGAAAACTGATCGGGCTGAACATCGCCCTCTGCATAATACATGGCGCAACTGGACACGATGATCGCGATAGACATCAAGTATAGGGCAGAGATAAATGACTTGCGTTCGTCATAAATGGCCGAGAAAAGATCTTCAATTGCCGTGTTGTAATGTGACAGCTTTAACAAGCGAAACATCCTTAACAACCGAACAAAGCGAAGATCAGCCATCGGAAATAACAAATAGATATAAAATGGCGCCACTGCAATCAAATCGATTGCACCGTTAAAACTGAAAATATAACGTAACCGATATTTATGAGGGGGCATGGCGACAATTGCGGGGGGTGCGCTCCAGATGCGAAGCACATATTCCAGTGTAAACAATGCAACCGTTATTACTTCAGAGTAGTCAAGCGCATCGTTGTATCGCTGATAAATCGCATTATCGGATTCAAGCACGATGGCAATGATTGACAGAATGATCAGGGCACTCAAGAGTATTTCGATCATCTTTCGGAGATGATCGCCAGGCTTCTGCTGATAAAATACCTGATGGATTCGAAGCCTGATCTCCCTAGTCTATTGCTCTGAAAGTTACGCGTCACAACCTGACTGTTCACTCTACTACGCTAGGGTGGTCATGTGCCAATGTCCGCCAGCGTTACAAGATACTTTTTGTAAACATCTACAACGACCCAACTAACGGTAACAGCAATCCTACAACAAGAAACCTCATAACCGCATGGTGGCCAGAGTATCTACCCAAGAGGCCGACGAGCGTTTGGCACTGGTGGCTGTCTGCGAGGAACAAAAAGGTGCGTGATGAATACTTAAGTAGCTTAGCTCGTCAGGGATTGACCGTAAAAATAACATTATCACGAACAAACACACACCTCAGAGCATCTTGTCAAACAGCACACCCTTCATTGCCTCAATGTTATGCGCCACGCGCAGCACAGCCTCAGCCGGCACCTGTCGCACAACTTCGCCAGTAACTTCATCAGTCACTACTACCAGCACTTTATTTGACACAGAATCCACTGAAAACTTCAACCGGTTCGGATTAATGTCCGCTGACTCGTTAAGCGTTTTGATCGCTTCCCGCAGGCTTTCCTGCACTTTCTCAATTTCGCCTGTGGAGCGGCTTTTTTGTTCCAACATCCGTGCGTTGAGCTGACCCGATTTATCGGATACCGCCTTAATATCTTTGGAGACCTGATCGACTTTCTGTATGGGCTTTGGTGCGGGCACCGGGGCTGCAGAAGTCGCATAACTTTGTGCTGCTACATTCACATCAACGCCTGACATGATGACTCCGTTTTACTTGTTCGGTTAAGTCGCAAAAGCGACCTCAGTATCCATAAAGCACGGTACTGAGGTCGCTGCGTTATCGTTTCAAGATTACTGCAGTAAGGACAGCACAGTCTGCTTGACCTGATTAGCCTGCGCCAGCATTGCTGTGGCCGCCTGCGAAACAATCTGCGTGCGCGCTAATTCAGTTGTTTCTTTGGCATAATCAGCATCTTGAATACGACTGCGCGAGGCTTCTGTATTACCAACCATGCTGGTCAGGTTATTAACGGTATAACCGAGTCGATTCTCCATGGCACCGAGTTCACCGCGCGCTGCGGTGACTGTTACCAATGCGTTATCAATTGCCGCAATTGCCTGAGTAGCTGAGTCAACTGAACCTATTGTCAGGTCACTGATCTTGGTACCTGATGTACTTCCACCAAACGAACCGGTGCTGAAACCGAGTGCTGTCAGGTTTGTGCTTGCATTAGCCCCTTTGCCGATGGTGAATGCTGCGTCAGACGTGAGCGTTACTGAACTGTAATGGGTCACTGCTGTAAGGTCACCTACTGCTGTTTGTGCTCCAATTTGGGTTGTGGCCAACCCAGCATCGGTATTTGTGCCACCTATTGCAATATTTCGACCATCCGCCGCCGTGAAGGTCAAGCCAACACCATTATCTGAGACCACCACTCCAGTTTGACCTGAGTATTTGTTCAGGTGGTCTGCCGTTTCAGCCCTTGTTAAGCTGGCTGCTCGTGTGCCGGTATCGACGTTATTGATAAAGAGTGCGGTTGTAGCGGCCGTAAAGGTACTTCCACCAATCACAACATTGGCGTTCACCGTTGCGGTTACGCCAGTACTCCCAGTTGACTTGTTTATGGCAGCCGCGAGTGCGATACCACTCGCACCTTTTTCTGATCCTGTCGCGGTACTATCTGACGCGGTATCATCTTTCGCAAGGGCCCCTGCAATATCAATACCGTTGATCTTCAAATCACCCAATTGCAGGATACCAGTAGTGCTCGTCGGTGCTGCCGCTGTTGAAGCGCGCACGCCAGTGCTCGTTGAAGCCTTACTTCCGCTGTAAGTTCCAGCTCTCAGCCCCGCCTTTTCAAGGGCTGTGGCAGAACTTGTCGTTGCGGTATTCCCCGTAGCTGACCCTATGGTAATGTCGCTACCGTCTTTACTTCGCAGCGAGAAATTACCCGATTGCGCGCCATTGCCAACACCTGTTGCCGCTTCGGTGAGAGTGTCACGTAGCACAGAAATATTCCGCCCATCCGCAGCCGTCAGCGTAATTCCGCCTTTATCGTCACCAGTATCGGTCGCAACCACGCCAGTAGCTCCTGATATCAAATTAATGGCGTCTCGGACCAACACCCTGGAGGCGGCCGCATCAGTTGTTGTGGTTATTGATGCTGTTGAAATACCGTTAATCGATATTGTCCCGGTTACTGCAGCGGCGGTCATGGATGCACCAATCTTGATTGTCTGACCGACTGTTGCCTCCACACCCGTTAAACTGGTGCTGTCGTTAATCGCAGCTGCCTTGGCGATTGCACTGGCACTTTTACCCACAGTCGACAGGCTGTCATCTATATCAGTGGTACCTCTGATGGCAACGCCATTGATCACCAAATCGCCTGCCGCCAGATCATTGGCCGTATCCAGCGCTGTGCCCATGGCAGCTACAGTGGTTTGAGTAGTGCCTGCAAGATCACCAAACGCCGAGAGCGAGGCTCCGGCACCGCCACCTATCGCCCCGGTGGAAATGTTAGCCATAGTGACATTGAGCTTTTGGCCGCCCAGGTGACCGACTTGCAGGGCTTGAGTGCCGAAGGTGCCAGACAACAAGGCTTTGTTGTTAAAACTGGTATTGGCCGCAATGCTATCGATTTCTGCTTTGAGTTGCTGCACCTCTGAGTCCATCGATGTCCGGTCTGAACTTTCGTAGATCGCACTGGCAGACTGAACGGCCAGTTCACGCATACGCTGCAACATATTGGTGACTTCTGAAATTGCACCTTCCGCTGTTTGCAGCAGTGAAATGCCATCGTTAGCATTTCTGATGGACTGGTTCAGACCTACGACTTGCGATGTCATGCGCGATGCAATAGCCATGCCTGCTGCATCGTCTTTTGCGCCATTAATACGCAGACCCGTCGACAGGCGCTCCATTGAGGTTGCCATTGCCTTCTCGTTAGTCCTGAGGGAATTGCTTGATATTGCGGCTGACGTGTTGGTGTTGATAACTGTCATTTCTATTCTCCGGTTTCAATTAAATTTTTTGTCGACTAATTGGCACTCGCTGCCTCTAAGGATTAACTCGACACATGCTCTCATCTTCTTTAAAGCGCTATCGCACAACCATCCATGTTTTGGACTCTAACCCCTGACTCACACGCTTTGGTCAAACATCTGATCGTCACTAAGGTTGCGGATCTTTAACGTGCTGCTTTTTAAGCGACAAAGACAAAAAATCCAGGCGGCATGCAAGAAATTAACGCCTGATGCTAAAGGAGCGGGGCTAAGTGTCGGGTAAATGCATAAGCAAGTTGGCGGCGCCATAAGGCGCAGATCACGATCTTGTTGAAAATTACCCACACTAAAATGCACAGGATTGAGATATGAATGCACTACGCATGCGTGCCATGAACCTCTATCAGCAGGTGACTTACGAGTCAGCGCTGGAAACTGCCGGGCAACTGGACATGATCAAGTTGCTGTTTAATGCCTTGATTGACAGCCTGGTGGATACGGAAAGTCATCTTATCAACAAACGCATGGAAGCTAAGGCGCGTGCAGTTACCAAGGCACAGGGCATTCTGGTGGGGTTACGCAGTACGTTAGATTTTGCTGATCGCACCTACTAAAGGCTGATCGTGCAGCAGCCTAGAGCTGCGGGGCACTGACGCCCTGCACCCCCTGCACCGGAGAACCGACGGCAGCAAACGCCAGTTGCACAACCTGCCTGACCTCTGCCTCCAGCTTCGCGAGTTCGGCGGCGTCATTCGAGCGCATATCCAGCTCAAACATCGCGTCCTGCGGGATTGAATTGACTGATGTGCCACCACTGACCGTCCCCACGGTAAAGGTTGTACGGGGCTGCTCTGGCACCTGCAGATCACCAATATTGGCTATCGCCCGACCCAGCGCATGTGTTGCGCTGACCAGCCCAAGCGCGCTGAAAGAGTGCCCGCCCGGGCCAGTAAACTCAACCGCAAAGCGGCGACTGCCAGTGCCACCATTGGTAATACGCGTGACACCGGAACCATTATTAGAGACAAACCCGTCAATCTGCGGGAAGTCGCGAAAAATCGCCTTGACGCCTCGTAAGTCGCCGGGGCCTTCCTCACCCACGTTGCCAACAAACATAATGTCGCCGATAGTTTCAATACCACTGGCGTTAATGGCGTCAATCAACGTCAACAACGCCGTCAAACCACGCCCATCAATGCCCATCCGGGCAGCCTGCGCCTAAAAATGCAACACACAGGATTGCATGAGCACTTTGACCATATCGTCAGCTCACATACGCTGGGCCTGGCCAAAGAAAATCATGGATTCTGGCAACGACTGCAAACTCAGCATCACTTTGAACCGCAGCGCTCTGTGTTGTTTGACGACAACCTGCACGTCTTGCGACAGGCGCGCGCAGAGGGAATCAAACACCTGTTTGCCATACGCCAGCCAGATAGTCAGCGCCCCCCCTTGTATTCCGATGAATTTGTCCATATTGAAGACTTTGCAGACATACTTCCGCAATCAACGGCATGTACTCTTCAGAGATAAACCGCAGTGACAAGCAACGACAACAACAGCGACAACAGTTCACCCGGCAAGGTACGGCTCGACAAATGGCTGTGGGCTGCGCGCCTGTTTAAAA
>CAMBPO010000101.1 GCA_945869725.1 Klebsiella pneumoniae | reverse complement strand
TTTGAACAGGAAACGCTGCATTTTTTTCGTCGCGTCAGAGCTGCTTACTTGCAACGCGTTGTTCAGGATCCGGACAGATATCTGATCATTGACGCCGGCCAGCCGTTGGATGACGTGCAGCGCCAGATTAAGGCCGGTTTGCAGGCGTTCTTGTTAAATAGGCAATCGCTATGAATTCTGTTGTTTTGCCTTGGCATCAGGCTGCGTGGGCACAACTTGTGTCCAGAGTGGACTCCAATCGTTTACCGCATGCGCTGATGCTGATTGCGCCGTCCGGCAGCGGCCGACGATTGTTTGCGGAAGCTTTTTGTGCCTATCTGATGTGCGACGCAGATACATCCAAGCCCTGTGGTCGTTGCAAACAATGTTTGTTGTATGCCAGCGGAAACCATCCTGACGTGATGGTGTTAACGCCCGAGTTAAACAGCAAAGCGATAAAAATTGAAATGGTCCGGCGTGCCACGCAGTTTGTAGAGCAAACTGCCAATCAGGCGAAGGCGACCAAGGTAGTGATTATTGAGCCTGCTGAAGCTATGGCACCCGCTGCAGCGAATTCACTGTTGAAAAGCCTTGAAGAGCCGCCCGGTAAGACCTTGTTTATGTTGATCGCTGAACCAGGCGCATCGTTGCTGCCGACAATCCGCAGCCGTTGTCAGCCATTGGTTCTGGGTACGGCCAGCGACGCAGAAGCCATGGTCTGGTTAAAAGGTCATAGCAGTGCAGAGTCTGAGCAACTAATGGCTGCTTTGCGACTGGCGCCGGGCCGACCTTTGTATGCGCTTGAGCTGCATGAAAAGGGCGTTCCGGCATGGCGTGCTGCTTTGGAACAGAGTTTGCCAGCGTTATTGCGTGGCAGTGTATCTGCAGGTGAAGTAGCAAAATTGGCCGCTACTCAGCCCGCTTTGCGTGCTATACAAGTACTGCAGGATGCCACAGCCCACGATTGTGTTCAGTTATCGCTGCGCGGCGCAGTGTCTGAACTCAAAGATCGATTGGCCTTTCAGCAAAAACTGCTTCCAGTTATCCGACAACTGACTGGTACTTCCAATCCCAATGAATTGTTGGCCCTGGAATATGTGTTTATTGAGTTTGCCAAATTAGGACAAGGAATGTCTGAAGTATGAACAACACCAACGTCGACAGGGCGCCGGCCGCGCTGATCAAAATCGCGATACCAACAGCCGAGATGTTATCCGCTTGTTATATGCCGTTTCTGGAGCGCAAAGGTCTGTTTATTCCCTCCGCTCAGCAAAGAAGCTTGGGAGAAACGGTTTTTCTGGTTTTGCGCCTGGGTACAGAAAACAGTTTTTCCGCTGGCAGCGCCCGCGTTTGCTGGGCCACACCCACCCATTGCAGTGATGGGCGTGTTGCCGGGTTCGGATTGCATTTTGATGATGAGCACGGAGAACTGGCGCAATCCATACAAACAAGTCTGCTCCGGTATAATCATCATGGTGCGCAGCGCTCTTATACACTTTGAGCCTGTCTCTGGGCTAGAATAAAATCTCAAATTCCAGGGTCTATGTTCACACCCTTATCAGGAGAAATTCCATGAGTAAATCGCGATTTTTTGGCAGGCGTTGGCTCACACTATTTTCGATTGTTGCCATGATGTTTCTGGCATCGTGTTCTGCCGACAATACTGATTCCGTTGCATCAGCCCAGAATGTAGCGATGATGGATTTGTATGCAAGCCCGACCTGCGGTTGCTGCAGTATCTGGCAGGAACATGCACAGGAACGCGGTTTTGCATTCAACGTTCTTCACCGTGATAACGATGAGTTAACCCTGGAGAAACTGCGTCTAGGGATTAATCTGCGCTACCACTCCTGTCACACTGCAGTCTCAGCGGATGGCAGCGTTTTTGAAGGTCATGTGCCTGCCTATCTTATTCATCAGTATCTGGTTGCTAAACCAGCCGACAGCATTGGACTTGCTGTGCCGGGGATGCCTCTGGGAAGTCCTGGAATGGAAGCAGGGGATAGGTTGAATCCTTATGATGTGTTGTTGCTGAAAACCGATGGCAGCACTGAGGTGTATGCCAGTATTACTAATCTGCAGATGCAGTATCAGTAATCAGAAAATTGCTGAGCCCCGGATTTCACTGGCTACCAACTCTGCTACCGCAAGACTGGCGGTCAGTCCCGGCGACTCCATACCAAACAATTGCCATAATCCGCTGATGCGATGTTTGTCCGCGTTCTGGATCAGAAAGTCGGCAGGCTCGCCGTTGTTGGTTATCAATCTTGGCCTGATGCCGGCATAGTCTGTGTGTAAACGTTGTGCATCCAGCTCAGGGTAGTAACGCCTGATTTCCTTTTCAAACAGTGGGATGCGTGCAGGATCTACAGACAGATCCAGAGAGTTCACCGCTTCAATGTCCGGACCGAAACGACACTGTCCGCCCAGATCGAGGGTGGCATGAATGCCCAATCCTCGGTACGCAGGATCAGGGACTGGGTATATCAAGTGTGTGAAAGGACTTTTTCCAGACAGTCGCATATAACTACCCTTGATGAACTGAATGTGTGGGATGCAGGCTGGATCAAGCCCGTCGATTGCACCAGCCACGCTGACTGCGTGCAGGCCCGCACAGTTAATAAGCACACGGGTGCGTAAAGTCAGCTCCTCTGCGCCAGATTGCAGCCTGAGCTCAAAACCGTCTTGATCAGTGGCTTGCGTTTGCAGAAGCTTGGTGCGACACGCCAGCACCACACCCCCGGATTGCGCTTCACGCAGCAGATGCTGCATATAGTCATGGCTGTCGATAATGCCGGTTTCGGGCGACCACAAAGCAATATCAGCATGGACGTTGGGCTCCATGGCGGCGATCTGGTCTTTTTTGATGAATTGCAGTGTATTGACACCGTTTGCCTGTGCTCGCTGCAGTATTGCCTCCAGCGCAGACTGCTCAGTGCGGTTGGCAACAATCAACTTCCCGGTGCGTTTATACGGTATGGATAAGGTATTGCAGTAGTCGTACAGCAATTCCTTGCCGCGTACGCAGCACCGTGCCTTCAGGCTACCGGGTGCGTAATAAATTCCTGCATGAATCACTTCACTGTTGTGGCTGCTAGTCTCCATGCCTATATGGCTATGCTGCTCCAGCACAACAATCTGTCGGGAGGGAAAGGCACTGACCAGTTCTCTGGCCAGCGCCAAACCGATAACCCCGGCGCCGACAATACAAATATCAACGCTGTCGCCGGCAGTAGTCTGATCAGAAGGCAGAGGCACCTCCAACACTGCGGGGATCAGAACTGCCATGCATCACCCCATCTTTGAGCAGAATGGAATTCGCGTCGCCGAGGCCATATCCCATGGGTGCCAGCTCAATGTGACCCATCGAGGTCAACTCCTGTTCTGCGCCATCAACAAGGGCACCCGGTTCAATTCTGATCATGTCAGGTTGCCATTGATGGTGAATACGTGGGCTGGCGACGGCATCCTCAATACTCATGTCATGATCAATAACATTAAGAATTACCTGGAACACGGTATTAATAATCGTGGATCCGCCTGGCGACCCGGTGACCAGCACCGGCTGACCATCACGCGTTACTATCGTTGGTGTCATTGAACTCAGCATACGTTTGCCGGGCTCGATTTTGTTAGCTTCGTCACCTAACAATCCATAGGCATTGGGTTCATTAGGTTTGGCAGAGAAGTCATCCATCTCGTTATTCAGCAGAAATCCGGCACCGGGCACCACAATACGATTGCCGTATCCAAGATTTAGGGTGGTAGTGACTGACACCGAGACGCCGTCTTTATCCATGACTGAGAAGTGAGTGGTCTCCAGACTTTCCAGCGGCCAGCTGCCCGCGCCGATGTCCTCGCTGCGGCTAGCTTGCTCGGGGTTGAAGTCAAGGAAACGTTCACGTGCATATTCTTTATCAGTCAGCATCGCCAAAGGAACTGGATAAAAATCAGGATCGCCCATGTGTTCTGCACGATCGGCGTAGGCGCGCCGCTGCGCTTCGACCATCAGGTGAATGGTCTCAGCAGTGCCCCAGCCCATGGCTTTGACGTCGTGCGCTTCCAGCATGTTGAGCATTTGAACAACCAGCGCGCCACCAGAGGATGAGGGCGGCATCGACCAGATGTCATAGCCGCGGTAGGTGCCTTTGATCGGATCTCTCCACACTGGTTCATAGGCCGCCAGATCCTCCAGCGTAATCATGCCATCCAGGCGGTTCATTTCGTTGACCAATAATTGCGCGGTTTCGCCTTGATAGAATCCGTCGCGACCCTCGGCCGAAATGCGTTTTAATGTCTCGGCAAGATCCTTCTGAATCCAGATGTCTCCGGCAACAAAGGGTTGACCGTTGTTGCTGAATACCGCCGTCGACGCGGGGTAATCACTCATACTGTCCAGAATGCGCTCAAAGTCTCCAGCGAGGTCTTCATTCAAGGGAAAACCCTCTTCAGCGAGTTTGATCGCTGGCGCGATGACCTGTTCGCGGGTCATGGTTCCATGTTTTTCGAGCGCATCAAGCAGGCCTGCCACACTGCCGGGTACACCGGCAGCCTGGGCACTGTACAAAGACTTGCGACGATCCACATTGCCGGCGTCATCAAGGAACATATCGGGAAATGCGCTGCCAGGGGCCTTCTCGCGGTGATCTTGCGCGACCACCGAACCATCTTCCAGGCGGATGACCATAAAGCCGCCACCACCGATGTTACCAGCCGATGGATAGGTCACCGCCAATGCAAAACCCACAGCAACTGCGGCGTCCACGGCGTTGCCGCCTTGCCTTAAAATCTCGATACCAACATCGGATGCAATCTGCGAGCGTGAGCTTACGACACCATTACTGCCGGATACCGTATTGGCGGCACTGAAAGGCGCAGCAAGAAAGCTGACAATCAGGATATAAACCAGAAAATAACGTCTAAACATGAAGAATGCCTCAAATTTCAAATCAGCAAAATTAGACCGAATCCTATCACAAAGAAATTGATGACAGTCATGCAAGTCCTGAGTTGATTTGAAATTTGTGTTCACCGAATCTGAGGCGGGCGTTATAGTTGCACCCTTGTTTTGAGTCTCAGAGGTTTGAATGCAACACGGCGATTTTGATTTTGAATTTTTTGTTATTGGGGCGGGTTCCGGTGGTGTCCGTGCAGCGCGCACGGCAGCTGGTCTGGGTGCCAGAACCGCGATTGCCGAGCAGCGCTTTTTTGGGGGAACCTGCGTTAATGTCGGTTGTATCCCTAAAAAGCTCTATACCTATGCTGCTCAGTTTGCTCATCAGTGGCGGGATGCAAGGTCATACGGCTGGCAGACTGGCGAGCTTCCGGCGTTTGACTGGCAGCGGTTGAAAGAGAATAAAGATAAAGAAATCAATAGACTGAATGGAATTTACCGAAATATTCTGGGTGCTGCTGGTGTGCAGATTATCGAAGGACGCGCGGTTCTGGAGGATGTGCATAAGGTGCGTGTAGGTGATCAGTTGTT
Source organism: Klebsiella pneumoniae (assembly GCA_945869725.1). Classification (GTDB taxonomy): domain Bacteria; phylum Pseudomonadota; class Gammaproteobacteria; order Pseudomonadales; family Pseudohongiellaceae; genus Pseudohongiella. The sequence continues at coordinate 404 of CAMBPO010000101.1, read as the reverse complement.
CACCGCAAGACACATTCTGATCGCCACTGGCGGTCGTTCGCAGCTGCCGGAATTGCCAGGGATTGAGTTGGCAATTGACTCGGATGGATTTTTTGAGCTCACCAAGCAACCCAAGCGGGTGCTTGTTGTTGGGGGAGGGTACATTGCAACTGAGCTCGCCGGTGTGTTTGCCGGTCTGGGATCTAAGGTGCATCTGGTACACCGTGGTAGTGTCCTGTTGGGTGATTTTGACGCAGAGATTGCAAGTTTTGTCACCGAAGCCATTGCATCGTATACCGACCTGAATCTTCGTTCGCAAGTTTCACGAATCGAAAAACACATAAAAAACAATGAGTCAGGCCATGAATTGCTAGTGACTTTGGATAATGGCAGGCAAATAACAGTGGATACCGTTTTATTCGCAA
>CAMBPO010000100.1 GCA_945869725.1 Klebsiella pneumoniae | reverse complement strand
GACGGAGAGATCAAAATTTGATCTCTCCGTCCCCACTCTCTCCAACACTCTCTCCAACAGATGTGCAAGTGTGCTAGTTTAGCGCGCCAGCAAACACCCGCTGATGAGACCATTGTTTATGTCTGTTTTTACGCCACTCACACTCCACGATGTCAGCGGTTTTATGCGCCAGTTTGATCTGGGCGATGTGCTGCGCATTCATGGCATCAGTGGTGGCAGTGAAAACACCAACTATTTTGTGGACTGTGCCAGCGGTGCTTATGTCTTGACATTGGTTGAACGCGGCCCTGTTCAGGATCTGCCGTTTTTTATCGCGTTGCTGGAGTGCCTCAAGCGCAGCGGTCTGCCGGTACCTTATGTGTTTCGTAACCGCGATGGCGCTGCGCTGTTGTCCTTAAAAAACAAACCGGCGCTGTTGCAACCGCGGCTGCCTGGTGCGCATCCCGATCAGGTGAGCCCTGCACAATGCGCAGCACTGGGCTCATTGTTGGCCAGCTTGCACAGCGCCGACTGCGGCCTGCAACGCAGCAGTGACCGCGGCCCTCAATGGGTGCTGGCTGAATCAATGCAGTTTCTACAGACAGTCTGGTTGAGCGAGCAGCATTGGTTGCAAACGTGCCTGGCCGATTTGCAGCATTGGCTGTCAACCGCACCTGCATTACCCACCGCCGTGATACACGGCGATTTGTTTCGCGATAACGCCATGTTTGAGGGCGACATGCTCACGGGTGTCATCGATTTTTATAATGCCGCCAGCGGCTGGACACTGATGGAGTTAGCCATTTGTGTGAACGACTGGTGTGTTGATGTGATCGACCACATTCCTCACCTCAACACTGATCGCGTGGACGCACTGATAAAGGCCTACACTCAAACGCGCGCACTCACAGAAAACGAGATCGCCGCCTGGCCAACGATGCTGCAGTTAGCAGCACTGCGCTTCTGGTTGTCGCGTCAGCAATACGCCATGCAGCTTCAGAATCAAGCTGATGTGTTGATCAAAGATCCCGACTATTTCCGCCTCCTGCTTAAAACGCATTTCATCAACGCCCGCACACCATGAAGACTCTCAAGACACACATCCTGTGGCCGATGTTACTGGCCGCTGCCGTCGCAGCTGGCGAGTCCTCCCCTGTTTACGCGCAGGCCACGTTTGAGATCAAGCTGCCCACGATGGTCGAACTGCCGGGCGGTTGCACCGAAGTCGGCACCATGCTGATGGATAATCGCGGCAATCAACCGCGCGAGGTGTGCCTCGATGCATTTGCCATCTCTTCACACGAAGTCAGTATTGTCGAATTTAAAGCCTTTTTGCGCAGCACCGGTTTGCCCGCGCCCAGTCCCGCGCTGGAAATTCTGGCGCACGAATTGCCAGTCACCAGCATCACCTGGTTCGACGCCATGGCCTATACCCACTGGTTAAGTGAATACACCGGCAACACCTACAGTTTGCCGTCGGAAGAACAGTGGGAATTTGCCGCGCAGGCCGGCCAGGGTGCCGGCATACAGTTCAGCTGGGGCAATCTGCCCGGCAGCAATCAGGCCAATTGCCGGGATTGTGGCAGCCGCTGGAGTGACATCAGCGTGGCGCCCGTGGGCAGTTTTGCCGCCAACCCCTTTGGTTTATTTGATATGCATGGCAACGCGGCAGAATGGACTTTGGGTTGTTTTCACGATCAGGACGAACGCGTAGAACGCCGTGTCAATGGCCAGCGCCTGAGCACCTGCCGCAACGCCACGCTGCGCGGCGGATCTTTCCGCAATTCCGCTAACCGTATCCGTGTCTGGCAACGCGCGGGGCATGACAGCACCCGCGGTGCTGACGACATTGGCTTCCGGATTGTTCGCCTGCCTTGAGCCTGGGGCCCAGGGCCTTGAGCCGATGTCCTTACGGGGTTACCGGATTCATTACCGCATTCATCACCGCTTCTGTCAGCGCCCAGATCGGGCGTGGCCCACGGGTAGTGACACCCATGCGCAGCACAATCAGCTCCTGGTCTGGCAGCATGACAACGTTTTGGCCTTCAAAGCCGGACAGGTAAAACATGTTGGCCGGGAACTGCTTCATCGGTCGGTCTTCCGGGTCTACGGCAGAGCCCGCGTTTAACCAAATCTGCGCACCATAGTTGCCCTGCGCCGAGGACTCCGCCGGCGTCAGACTGTAATCAACCCAACCTTCCGGAAGGATCTGCTCACCATTCCACAGGCCATCCTGCATGTACAGCAAGCCAATTTTTGCCCAGTCGCGCGGGGTTGCGTACAGATAGGACGAGCCTACAAACGTGCCACTGGCATCGGTCTCCATCACGGCCGAGCGCATGCCCAGTTTGCTGAACAAACGTTCCTGCGGGAAATTAAAGTACGACTGATAGTTAGTAAACAATTTGCGATTGATGCGCGAAATGATGTTGGTGGTGCCGCTGGAGTAATAAAACTGTGTCCCCGGCTGCTGCGCCAGTGGCTTGTTCAGGGTGTAAGCCGCTGTGTCGCCAGTGGTGTAAAGCATCAGAATGACATCGGACATCGAGCCCGCCGTGTATACCTCGGAGTATTCCAAACCACTGGACATCTGCAGCAGGTGATTCAAGTTAATAAACCGGCGCTGGTCGCCGAGGGCCTGCCACTCGGGAATACCGGCGGGTGAATCAATATGCACCAAACCTTCACCGGCGAGCATACCGGTCAGCGCAGCGGTGACCGTTTTGGTCATTGACCAACCAAGTTGCGGCATGTCGGCGTTAAATGGCTCGGCATATTTTTCCGCAATGATGCGCCCCTTGTGAATCACCAGCACCGCACGAGTGTCGATGTTCTGCTCCGGCTCCATGTCTTCAAATGCCTGATCAACTGCCGCATTAACAGCCGCCAGATCAACACCGTCCAGCTGCGCGGGAATATCAACCTGATCACCCAGCGGCCATGGCGCCGCCAGCGGCGCGGGTGCCTGCGGATAAAGCGCGGCGTTGAACTGCGCACGCAATATCTCGGGCGAAGTATCGATGAGCAGCGTGCAGCCCAAGTGGGGGCGATACAGCGCCTGCACGGTCAATCCGTTGGCAGTGCCACTGACCAGATCATCATTAAACGTAAACGTCATACCCGACGCAGCCGCGTTGGCCAGCTCCGCACTCAACACCTGCTCCTGCGTTCTGCCGCCCACCAGCACCGAGGAGCACAGACGTTTGACTGCGCTGCCGAGCGCAATTTCTGCTTCCATCAACGCCTGTGCGGTCAGCGCCGCATCGGCGACTGGCTCACTGGCATCCAGTGCCGCTACGGCAGAAACGTCCTGAGCGGGGGCATCCGCCGTGGGTGTATTGACAGGCGCGTCAGAACACGCCGCCAGTGTTGCGAGAGCAATGGCTAGCAAGAGCGCAGCTTTGGTGGCTGGCACTGCCTGCCCGTCGTGTGTTGTTTTGTTCATGTCCCACCCCGTTAATGACCTTTTGTGATTTTTTTGTCGCTACCGTTGTACCGTTTAACGATATTCTTGCCGGGCAATAACACCGATTCATCTTTGTTGGTATAGGTCAGTCGCGCCAGCAGATCACTGATCATATACAGGCGCGCATTGTGTTTGTTGTCAGCATCTACCACGGTCCATGGCGATGTCTCATTGTGTGTGCGCTCCGCAAGCCGGCTGGCCTGTTCGTCGCGACTGATATCCAGATAGTATTTGAACAAACTGATACCAGAGCGGATCAGCATGTGTTCGAACTCGATCACCGACACAAACCGCTGGAAGTACCAGGAAGATTTTTCTTTGTCCGAGGGTTTGCCCAGCGCAACAATACGTGTTTCCCGCGGGCTGTTTTTTGTAACTCAGAAGCATGGCGAGTTTCTCTGATCAACCGGTCAATAAAACACGGTTGTTTAGTCATAAATTTGTGTTAGATCAAACAAGGCATAGGCTTTCATCTGTAAGGTGCTTCGATGGTTTCTGCTATCCCGCATAAGTCATCAATGCTGTTGACGGGAGTCGATCAATGAATATCCGCGCCCTGTGCCTGTTAAGTGCCCATGCCCTGTTTATGTCGGGCTGCTACTCTTCAAGTTCTGTTCCAGAACCGGTGCGGACTGACGGGCTGCAGGACCCAGGGTTACACGCCATCATGACACAGAATATCGAGCGGCATATCGACAGGCTGGATTACGCGTTGGCCGGGGCGCGTGACGATGTCAGTATCCGTGAAAATACCGCGAGCATCATCCAGTCGACACAAGGGCTGCAGTTGTCAGCCGATATCATCATGACGCTGCGCTCCACGCTGCCCCTGAGCGCCGACGCTGCCAACATTTACGTGGAACGCGCCACCGAACTCAAAGGGTTTGCCAGTGAGCTCGAATCGTTGGCGAGTGCCGGCCGCATCAATGAGCTCAGACCCATCGTGGCACAAGTGAATGCCAGCTGTAACAGTTGCCACCAGTTATTCCGCGCACCCTGAGCAACGTGAATGTTTGACAGCGGTACCGCTACCCGCTTAATCCATCAACGCGTAGATTCTGCGGATCGCGCGCACATCCACGCCCGGCGCACTGATTTGTGGGTAATTTGTGCTGTGTGCGGTCATATCAATCTGCTGGGCAGCCTGCTCTGCGCTTAAGCCGCTAGCCTTTAATGCCGCGGTGTTGGTCCATAAATCACGCAGGTAGGCCTGCAGGAAATCAATACGCTCTTTGCCCTGAACAATGGGCCCATGCCCCGGCAACAAGGTGTCAAAATCCAGTTCCTTCAATTTTTCCAGTGTCGCTGGCCACTCATCAACATGAGCATCACCCATATAAGGGATAAATGGCACCATCAGATCGCCAGTAAATACAATTTTTTCCTCCGGCAGAAATACCACCACGTCGCCACCGGTGTGACCACGCCCCATATGAATTATCTGTATCTCGCGCCCGCCGCCATTCACCGTCTGATAAATGCTCATACTGTCATCAATGGTGATGTTAGGAGGTGTTGGCGTAATCTCGGCCAGTGAACTGAGATGTGCCTGGGCGGTAGCAAGTCTGCCCTGCAGCAAGGCACGCTGCTCGGGATCGGTCGTATCAGCGATTTGTTGCTGCAAAGATGCCACCTGACCCGGTGCGCCTTCGGTAAAACTGATGAAGGTGGATTCTTCCAGCACATTGCCCAGCTCGCCACTGAGTTTCTGGCGCGTGTAGGTGTGACCAATAATTTCAACTTCTTGCGGAAACACTTGATTGCCGTGCGCGTGATCAAAGTGGTAGTGCGTATTGATCAGGTAACGTACCGGTTTGTCGCTGACATTTTTGATCGCGTCCAGCAAGGCCATGCCGGCATTGGGTGTCACATGAGAATCCACCACCAGCAGGTCATGCTCACCCTCGATCAACATGGAGTGACTCATGACGTTTACGGCGCCGGTGCCAGTGACATGGTAAATGCCCTCCGCCACTGGCGTGAAAATGTGGCTGCGTGTGGTGACAACACCTTCCACTGCAGGAGCATTCTGGGCGCTGCTGATACTGATTAGCGCACCCAGCGCAATTGCGGATGCCAGTGTTGGCAACAGGAGTTTGAGTGTGGATCCGGCTCGCATGTTGGTTTCCTTATTTTAATTATGGGTAAAAAATCATTACATCAGAATCTTGATCCACTCACCGGGTTCCGGGTCGCCAATCGGGTAATAACCGTTGAGCAGTCGCAAGGTTTCTTCCGCGTATTCAGGCACCACGCTGGCCGCTGCCAGTGCGCCCCAATCGAAGCCTTCAGTGACCTGCACATAACGCACCCGCAGACTGCCGGCACCGGAGCGTTCATTGGTTTGTATAGCGCGGAAGGTACGGATGGATGAGAGCAGCAACCTGTCCATGTCCTCCGCCTGAGCTGCATCCGTCACGTCACCGCGGAATACAAAGACACGTGGCCCCAGATACATGACTGCCACACGCTCTTCGCGGCCCTCTGCAGTGGTGTGTACGCCGGTGTATCCCACCAGACGATACTGTGACAAGGCCTCCGAACGCTGCAG
>CAMBPO010000099.1 GCA_945869725.1 Klebsiella pneumoniae | reverse complement strand
GCGGCGATGATTCGTGAACTGGCGGAGATATTCATTTATGTTTTTTCGTATGGTATCGCCTCTGGCCAGGCCGTGCCGGTGGTTTCTGGCGCGGTGATTGGTGCCGGCGTTGGCGTGAGTCTTGGCATTTTTATATTTTTTGGTTTGTTATGGCTGGGCAAGCGCCGCTGTCTGCAGATGTCCGCCTTGTTACTTGGACTGATCAGTGCAGGCATGCTGTCGCAGGCCACACGCTTTCTGGTGCAGTCCGGCTTTCTGCCCGGTGAGCATGTCCTGTGGGACAGTGGATGGTTGATATCGGAGTCATCATTGCCCGGTGAGTTGTTGCATGCCCTGCTGGGTTACGATGCGACGCCCGGTATCGAGCAGTTGACGGTGTATTTTGTCAGCCTTGCGTTTTCTATGCTGCTGTTACGCAAGCTGATTGCACGTCAGGGAACGAACGGAGATGCCCTGCGCCAGTAAGGCCGCCTTCACAGCCCTGGCAAACTGCAACGCGTGATCAGAATCCCCATGAATACACAGTGTGTCAGCCTTGATGCTCAGCAGGCTGCCATCCACAGCAGTGACGGGCAAGTGATTCGCTAATGCCAGCGCCTGGTTCAACGCTTCTTCTTCACTCTCTATCAACGCCAGCGGATGAGTGCGCGGCACCAGTGAGCCATCGGCCTGGTAACGCCGATCCACAAACGCTTCTGCAGCCACCCGCAAGCCGGCGCGTTGACCGGCGTTGAGCAATTGGCCACCCGCCAGACCTACCAGAATCAACGATGGATCAAAGCTCCTTACACACGCGGCGATGCGCCCGGCGAGTTGAGCGTCGCGTGCGGCATCGTTATACAAGGCGCCATGTGGTTTTATATGTTGCAGCTGGCCGCCAAGCTCGCGAACCTGCGTTTCCAGCCACTGCAGCTGTGACATCATTGTGGCGCGTAACTGCGCGGCCGACAGGCTCAGCGAGCGTCTGCCCCAGTGTTCACGGTCCGGGTATGACGGGTGGGCACCGATGCTCACGCCGTTCTCAATCGCCCGGCGGATGGCCTGCTGAATGTCTTGTGGCGAGCCGGCATGAGCACCGCAGCTGATATTTGCAGAGCTGACCAGTTCCAATAACGGGTGGTCAAAGGCGAGGCCTTCACCCAGGTCAGCATTGAGATCAATTGTGTGAGTCATGCTGCTTCTCCGCGTAATCGCAGCGCATCTCGCAGCCTGAGCATTTGTTGTTGCTGGTGACGGGCAAGTCCGTGCGCTTCCGCCAGACTGATTTTGGCAAAACGCACGCGGGTGCCGCTGGTCATGTAAGCCAGTTGCCAAAGATCCGCACTGATAATGCTGGCGATTGCGGGATAACCGCCGGTTGTCTGGGCGTCAGCGGCCAACAAAATGGGTTGCCCATCAGGCGGTACCTGAATAAGTCCCGGCAAGACGCCAATTGACAATAAGCGGTTTAATGGTTGATCAGCGGGCTCATGTGCTCTGAGGCTGTCCCCCTGCAAGCGCAAGCCCATGCGATTGGACTGTGCTGTCACCATCCAGCTTTTTTCAAACAGTGCCTGACGTGAGGTTTGGTCAAAGCGCGTAAAATCCGGCCCAGTGAGTACACGCAGCGTGTGGTTCCAGCTGTGCTGGCGCACGCCGGTTTTGAGAGGTAATGGTGTGTTGCTGTGCTCGCCCACGGGAATTTTGTCACCGGCGTGCAGTGCCCGCCCCTGCAGTCCACCAAACCCATTCATGATGTCGGTGCTGCGCGAACCCAGCACCAGGGGTACATCAACGCCACCGCGTATCATCAGCATCGCGCGTTGGCCGGGCGTTTTTGCCGCATGCAAACGCAAACAGTCCCCGGCCCGCAGCAGGTATACAAAACCGGTCAACAGTCGCTGCTGGCGGGTGTTTGCAAGATCCGGCTCGAGAATGCTGGCTTGCATATCGGCGCCCATCAACACAATGGTGCTGTCATGCAGAAATCTGAGCAGCACCGGGGCGCTGGTGACTTCCAGTGCCGCGGCACCTTCATCATTGCCCAGCAGCAAATTGCCCTGTCGAAGTGCCAGGTCATCCATCATGCCGCAGCGTGGTACCCCCAGATGTCGCCAGCCAGTGCGGCCACTGTCCTGAATGGTCAGCAGCGGAGAACTCAGCAAGACTTCAATCATGACGGGTACTCCTTCTGCGCGATGAACCGGACCGTGTCACCCGGTTGCAGCAGGCAGGGTTGCTGCGAGTGAGCATCAAACAAGGTCACCGACGTACGGCCGATAATGTGCCATCCCCCCGGTGACTCCGACGGATAAATACCGGTATTGCTGCCGCCGATGGCCACAGAGCCGGCGGCAACGCGTGCTGACGGCGTATCCTTGCGTTTTATGTGCAGTTGCGGATCCAGCCCGCCCAGGTAGGCAAAACCCGGCATAAAACCAAGGCTTTGCACAAAGTAGTTGCCAGCCGCATGGCGCTCTACAAACCTTGTAGTGCTCATGCCGCACAAGCTCGCGGCCTGCTCAAGATCGGGGCCATGTTCGCCACCATAGAACACCGGCACGGTGACAATACTGGCATTGATACTCTGCTGCGCGCTGGCCCGCCATAAGGTTTCTGCATGTCTGAGCAAGCGGCGCGCGGTGCGTCCGTCGTGCAGCACCAGCAGCAGGCTGCCGGGAGCGGTGACAATGTCACACAGCAGCGGCCCGGTGTGTGAGTGCTCGCGCAGCAAGGTGGCGAGCTGACAGAGCCGTTGTTGCAACGCCGGTTCAATCACGCTGCTGTCAGCCGCACCAAACTCCAGCAGGATGCCGTGTTCGGTGACAAAACTAATCGCGGGATCGGGTATGCTCATGACACGCTCTGTCGCAAGTGATTGTCTGTTGGTTAAGCTTGGCTTCAAGCTGGCTGAGATATGCTTCTGTTAGAGTAACCGTTTTATGGATAACAAGCAGGAGGCGACTATGAACCCGTTTAATAAAGTGTGTCAGTCAACCAGCATGCGAACCAACGTGCGCCCGTTACTGAGATTTTTGACAGCAACATCCCTCTTCTGTTCCTTGTCCTCTCTGATGATGTCCGGTCAGGCGCTGGCGCAGTCAGGCCCCTTGGTACAAAGCCTGCTGCCCGAAGGCCAGACACTGATCACCCTGACGGTGACCGAGCGCACACGCGTCGGTCAGGATACGCTCAGCGCAGACCTGCGTATCGAGATCGATCACCGGGATGCTGCTGAGGTGCAGAACCAGATCAACGAAGTGATGGCACAGGCGCTGGCGATTACCCGTGATATTGACGGTATTGATGTCAGCACCGGGTACTACGGGGTGTACCAGTTCAACCGCAATCCCTCCGGCAACCGTGCCGATGACATGTGGCGCGGCAACCAGAGTATTACCCTGCAAAGCCGCGACTCGGCAATGCTGTTGGAACTGGCCGGGCGCCTGCAGGCGATGGGTTTTCTGATGAATCAGCTGTCCTACAGTCTGAGTACCGAACGAGCGGACGAGGTGCGCGACAATCTCATGGAAGCGGCATTACAGCGTGCACAGCAGAAGGCCACACTAGCGGCCGCAGCGCTGGGTAAAACCAAGGTCGACATCGCCACGGTGGATATTGATTCGCAGTCCGGCGGTTACGCGCAACCGATGATGATGCGTGCCGTTACAGCGGATGCTTCCATGGAAATGGCGGCACCGTCGGCCGATGCCGGTGAAACAGAGGTCACCTTAACCGTGCGCGTGCAGGCCGTCGCCCAATAAAACCTCAGCAATACGAGCGACTGCTCTTGCACGCACTCCGGTGCCTGTTTATGCTCGGTGTCTGACGGCGACAGCCAACAAGAACATCACCGGAGACCGCGCATGAACAAGCACCTCACGCACACCGCATTACATGGCAGCACTACAAATGACAGGCCCCGCGCCGGGTCAGCAGGCGCCAGATTACGGCTGCCGCTGGCGGCCAGCGCCCTGTTGTTACTGATGGCGTGTTCAGGGGAACCTGCAGAGCCGGTCGCTCCGGCCATTGATGCTGCAAACGTTGACGCGCCAGCCAGTGTTGAATCGGCGAGTCCGGCCATTACCCCGGTCAACGCGGCGCGCATTGCCGCAGCCAGTAACAGTGAGTGGCTGACGCACGGCCGCACCTACTCTGAGCAACGCAATTCGCCCTTGGACATTATCAACCGCAACAATGTTGCTGATCTCGGACTGGCCTGGGATTTTGAGCTGGACACCGACCGTGGTCAGCAAGCCACACCCCTGGTGATTGATGGTGTGGTCTACCTCACCACCGCGTGGAGCAAAGCCTTTGCGGTGGATGCGCGCACCGGCCAGGAAATCTGGCGTTACGATCCGCAAGTACCCGGCGCCAAAGCGGTAGATGCCTGCTGTGATGTGGTCAACCGCGGCATGGCTGCCTGGGGCGATAAAGTGTATTTCGGTGCACTCGATGGACGACTGATTGCACTGGATCGTGCGACCGGTGAAGAAGCCTGGTCAACCATGACCGTCGATCCTGCCATGCGCTACACCATCACCGGCGCTCCGCGCATTATTGACGGCAAGGTCATTATTGGTAATAGCGGGGGTGAATTAGGGGTGCGCGGTTATGTCTCTGCCTATGATTCTGAAACCGGGGAGCTGGCGTGGCGTTTCTACACCGTGCCAGGCAACCCCGCCGACGGCTTTGAAAGCTCTGCGATGGAAATGGCCGCTGAAACCTGGGCGGGTGAGTGGTGGGCCATCGGTGGTGGCGGTACGGTCTGGGATGCGATGGCCTACGATCCGGCGCTGAACCTGCTGTATATCGGTGTGGGTAACGGCAGTCCGTGGAACCATGAAATACGCTCGAACGGGCAGGGCGATAACTTGTTCCTGTCGTCGATTGTTGCTTTGCGTCCGGACACCGGTGAATACGTCTGGCACTTCCAGACCACGCCGGCGGATACATGGGATTACACCGCAACACAGCACATGATTCTGGCTGATATGCAGATCGACGGCCGTCAGCGTCAGGTCATTATGCAGGCACCCAAAAACGGCTTCTTTTATGTGCTGGATCGCGCCACCGGTGAGTTTATCTCTGGCAATAATTATGTGCCGATGAACTGGGCATCGGGTCTTGATGCACAAACCGGGCGGCCGATAGAGTCCGAGATGGTGCGCTACCGCGATCAGCCTGCAATTGTGATACCTGGCCCGCTGGGTGGTCACAATTGGTACCCGATGTCCTACGATCCGCAAACCGGTTATGTGTTTGTGCCAACTCAGAACACCACGTATACCTACAGCAATCCAGCCGAATTTGTGCCACAGAACACCGGCTGGAATATAGGTCAGGATGCGATGCCGGGCGAACCTGCCAATCCTCAGGCCGCACAAATACTTGAAAACGAACCTTTGTCGGCATTGATCGCGTGGAACCCGCTGACGCAGACGGAAGCCTGGCGTGTCAGTTACTCGGTCTATGGCAACAGCGGTTTATTGTCCACCGGCGGCGGACTGGTTTTCCAGGGTTCAGCGGATGGTCAGTTCCACGCCTATCGCACCGATACCGGTGAGCAGCTTTGGAATTTCGAGGTGGGTGACGCGATTCTGGGTGGGTCGGTGACCTATGAGCTGGATGGTGAGCAATATGTGTTGGCGCTGGCTGGTCAGGGCGGCGCCATCTCCATGACGATGGGCTTGTTATCAGGCAATTATCCACGCCAGCGCAATGGCCGGTTGATGGCCTTTAAACTGGGCGCAGAGGGGCAGTTGCCACAGATTGATATTGTCCCGCCGCAGCCATTAAATCTTGCCGGCATCACCAGTGCCGGTGATGCCAATGTGGGTGGTGTGCTCTACGGTGCTTACTGTTCGGTGTGCCATGGGCCGATGGCGATGAGTGCCGGTCCTTTACCCGATCTGCGTTACTCGCCGATGTTGCTGACCGACGCTGCATTTCACAGCATTGTGCTGGATGGCAGTCTGTTGTCGCAAGGAATGCCGGGGTTCTCAGCAGACATTGGGGCGGCGGAAGTTGAAAGTATCCGGGCGTATTTGTTGCAGTTGGCGGGGCAGGTTCAGTAATTTTTGTTCTGAGGAGCCGGCCTGGCCTGAGGGTGGGTCGGTTTCAGAACGGTTGCCGTTGGCAACCTGATTGTTCTTCAACGGACACC
>CAMBPO010000098.1 GCA_945869725.1 Klebsiella pneumoniae | reverse complement strand
CCGGGATTAAAGCGGAAGTTAAGACTGCCCTCCAGTTCGTGCCGCTGCCCAAACCGATTGCCGCCCTCAAGCCAAACCGGTATTGCCTGGTTGCTGCCCCGCATCGGTTGACGCCAGGCACTGTGAAACATCACCCGGTATCTGCCTGTGCCCGCCAATGCGCGGTTGGTATCCTGAAATTGCTGGTCGGAGGAGGGTAACGCCAGAAAGGCATCCCGTTGCGGATCCGGCAACCGGAACGTTGATGAACGCAAAACCGGCGCGCCAGTCAATCGATCATCGACTGGCTGAGCAGCAGCAATAGCCTGTGTCAGCGCAATGCCCTCGGCAACCGGTGTGCCCGTCAGCGACGTGTCAAGCACACTCCAGTCCGGCAGGTCATAAACAGACATCAAGGTGTCCAGCGGGCGGGTGCTGCGCGCAACCGGCTGTTGCAGCAGTTGCATGGGCCAGATTTCCCGGGACTGCATGGCATTATCATGAGCAAAAACAGTGACTTCTATCTGGTACCAGCGCTCTTCTGTCTGTACCTGCGCCCACGAGGGTGCCGCCAGCAACCACAGAGCCAGTGCAGACGATACCCTGAATCGGGAATTGATAGTGCTGTGTTCAGCCTTCACGGGTTTAGCTCCTTTGAGCTAATGATGTTACGGGTAACAGTCGGAATTGATCCAGAGTTTTGTTGATAAATTCAATACGAGCCGCGGGTGTTGGCTTGTCGTGCACAAATCCGAGCTGTGTTGGCCCGGATAATTTGTAAACCTTGGACTGCTTTTGAACTAGTTGCACAATTGAAAAAGGATCGATTCGGGTATGCTGGCGGAAAACAATGCGCCCGGTCTGTGCGCTGGCGTCCACCTTGCTGATGCCCATTTCTTCCGCCCTGAGTTTTAGTTGAGTGACCGAAAACAGAATCTTGGCCGGCTCGGGCAGCAAACCAAAGCGGTCTATCATTTCCACTTGCAGATCACGCAGTTCATCCTCATCGCGCGCACCGGCAATACGCTTGTACATAATCAGGCGCGTGTGAATGTCGGGCAGGTATTCCTCGGGGATCAGCGCAGGGACACGCAGATTGATTTCGCTGCCACTTTGCAAGACCAGGTCAATATTGGGCGAGCGTCCTTCGCGAATGGCTTTGACAGCTTCTTCGAGCATTTCGGTGTAGAGCGTAAAGCCGATTTTTTGCAGATGGCCGGTTTGCTCTTCGCCCAGAATCTCCCCAGCACCGCGAATTTCAAGATCATGGCTGGCCAGCGTAAAACCCGCCCCCAGCGTGCTGGCCGCAGAGATGGCGTCCAGACGTTTCTCCGCGTCCGGCGTCATCACTTTGGGCGGTGGCGTGAGCAGGTAGGCATACGCCTGGTGATGCGATCGCCCCACGCGTCCGCGCAACTGATGCAGCTGTGCCAGACCAAGTTTGTCGGCACGGTCGATAATAATGGTATTGGCGCTGGGAATATCGATACCGGTTTCGATAATCGTTGAGCACACCAGGATGTTGTAACGTTTGTGGTAGAAGTCAGCCATGATGACTTCCAGTTCACGTTCAGGTAACTGGCCATGGGCGACACAAACACGGGCTTCTGGAATCAACTCTCTGAGATGATCGGCTGTGCGCTCGATGGTTTTAACTTCATTGTGCAGGTAGAAAACCTGGCCACCGCGCAGCAGTTCGCGCAGCACCGCTTCCTTGATCAGACTGTCCTGTTGCTCGCGCACAAAGGTTTTGACCGACAAGCGTTTGGCAGGCGGGGTCACTATCAGCGACAGGTCGCGTACACCCGACATGGCCATGTTCAGGGTTCTGGGAATGGGCGTCGCTGTCAGTGTCAGAATATCAACCTCGGCGCGAATGGCTTTGATGCGCTCTTTCTGCTGCACACCAAAGCGATGCTCTTCATCAATCACCAACAGGCCAAGATCTTTATAAAGAATGTTGTTCTGCAATAATTTGTGAGTGCCAATAATGATGTCGACGCGGCCGTTACGGATGCGCTCCAGGGTGTCTTCCTGTTGTTTGCCGCTTCTGAATCGGGAAATCAGATCGATACTCACCGGCCATTCAGCAAAACGGTCCCTGAAACTTTCGTAATGTTGTTGCGCCAACAGGGTTGTGGGGACCAGCAATGCAACCTGTTTGTGATTCTGCACAGCGATAAATGCAGCCCGCATCGCCACTTCAGTTTTACCAAAACCTACGTCACCACATACCAGTCTGTCCATGCTACGCGTGGACTGCATGTCTGCGATGACACTGTTGATGGCTTCGAGCTGGTCGGGGGTTTCTTCGAATGGAAAACCGGTCGCAAATTTTTCGTAGTCAATGTCATCAACGCGAAAGGTATGCCCGGTGCGTGATTCGCGTTTGGCATAAATATCCAGTAGCTCGACAGCAGCATCGCGGATTTTTTCGGCCGCTTTGCGTTTGTTTTTCTGCCAGGTATCGTTGCCGAGCGTATCCAGCGGCGCGTGCTCGGGATCAGTGCCACCGTAACGGCTGATCAGGTGTAACGAAGCAACCGGCACATAAAGCTTGGCTTTATTGGAATATTCAAGGGTGAGAAACTCGGCTTTATCGCCATCAATGGTCAAGGTTTGCAAGCCAACGTAACGCCCCACGCCATGGTCGATATGCACCACTGCTGCGCCCGGTGTGAGCTCTGTCAGGCTTCGTATGATGAAGTCAGTGTTGTCATTGGCTCTGCGGCCGCGGCGGCGCTGGGCAATTTTTCTGCCCAACAACTGAGATTCAGTGATGACCATCAGTTTTGATGATGGCAGCATCAGACCTCTGTCCAGTGATGCAACGGTGATTGCTACATGCTCGGGGCTCTTGATAAATGCGTGCCAGTCGTCCACGGGTCGTGAGTTGATGCCAACCGAGCGCAGCAGTTCAGCCAGGGTTTCACGGCGCCCGGCGCTCTCTGCACAGAACAGCATGCGCCAGTCAGGTCGCGACACAATCAGCGATTGTAGGGCGCGCAGGGGACTGGCCAGCGTATTGTCAGCGCCCAGCACCGGAAAATCTGTCATTCCTGCCGCATGGTCCACAGTGATCAGGCTGAAGGCCTTTAGTTGCCGGAATAACTCTTCCGGAGACAGGAACAGCTCAGTGGGTGCCAGAATCGGACGCTGGCGATCATGACGACGGTCTTCATATCGGTTGTTAATGTCCTGCCAGAATCGCTGGGCTGGTTGATCCAGCTGACGGTCGCGCAGAATCAGCGTGTTGGTGGGCAGGTAATCAAAAAGCTGGCTGATCTCATCAAAAAACAGCGGCAGATAGTATTCAATCCCCGCTGACGCGATGCCCTCGCTGATATCCTGATAAAGGTTGCATTTGCGGGTATCGACATCAAACATGTCGCGAAAGCGGGCGCGAAACGCGGTTCTGCCTGCCTCATGCAGAGGAAATTCTTTGCCGGGAAGCAACCGGATGCTCTTCACCTTATCTCGGGAAAGTTGTGTTTCCGGATCAAACACACGCAGCGACTCAACCTCATCGTCAAACAGGTCAATCCGATACGGCAGCTTGCTGCCCATGGGGAAGATATCCATGATGGCGCCACGCACGGTGAATTCGCCATGCTCGTAAACCGAGTCCACATGCTGGTATCCGGCACCGCTAAGCCGTTGCCGTAATCGTTCAACATTCAGTGATTCACCTACGCTGAGTATAAGGCTGTTGCCTTGAATGTAGCTGGGTGGGGGTAAGCGGTGCATCAGGCTGCTGACGGGCACAATGAGAATGCCCTTTTTCATATCGGGTAAGTGATACAACGCGCTCAGACGTTCCGACACAATGTCCTGATGGGGTGAAAAAGTGTCGTAGGGCAGAGTCTCCCAATCGGGCAGGCTCAGTATCGGCAGCGCTTCTGGCCCATGCTCGGGGATAAAAAATTGCAGTTCGCGCCGACGTTGCTCTGCCTCTTCACTGTTGTTGGTGATCAGCAGCAATGGCGCTTTGCACAGCCGCGCTGTCTGTGCCAGCGCCATACTGAATTGTGAATCTGGCAAGGCCGGCCATTGCAGCGTATGGCCTTCTTTGGGCATCGGTGGCGCAGTTAAATCAAAACCTGACATCTTTCTTCCACACGTTAAATTAACATTGTCTGGCGGATTGCCCTCGAAGTTCAGGCAACGCTGCTTGTCTTAAAACAGGCCGAATATTCTGGCACACAGCGGCTGTTGTGCACAGGCAATGCCCTGCCAAAAGGTCATTTAAGTTGCACAGCCCTACCAATCGCAAGATAATGAGCGCCTTTTTGATACATCTCGCAATTACCGGTATCACTTTTTTTAACTAATCCACAGACAGGTGCCGCACGTGACACGACCCAGCCCGGAAGACTATTTCAGCGATTGGAAGCAAAGAGAAGCTCTGGTACAGGAAATGATTCCTGTGGTGGGTCGACTCTACAGTGAGCGTAATGTGGGCGTATTTGTTTACGGACGCGCCCTACATAACCGCTCAGTGACTAATATCATGAAATCTCATCGGTTTGTGCGGCAGATCGATCGTAATGAGATGTCTGAGTTTGAATCCCATCCTATTTTGATGGCATTGTCAAAACTGGATTTGTGGCATTGCCATATTGATCTTGGCAAGTTAACAGTCAAGTACATGGAGATGGCCCAGATCGGCAAAGCGCCGGCGGTGCATGAGTACGTCAGAACTGAGTTGGCGGCGCTGATTGGGGTCAGGACCCCTCCCAGCGATAAGTCTCAGGATATCGTGTTGTTCGGATTTGGCAGAATCGGCCGCCTGATGGCGCGACTGCTTATCGAGCGCACCAGCACCGGCGAAGTCATGCGTCTTCGCGCGGTTGTTGTGCGTCCGGGCAAGCCCGGTGACATCATCAAACGAGCGAGCCTGCTGACGTCTGACTCGGTGCATGGGGCGTTCCAGGGCACAGTCAGGATTGATGAAGCTAATAATTGTCTGATTTGTAATGGCAATGTTGTGCAGATCATTTACGCCAATGCACCTGATGAAATCGACTATACCCAGTATGGTATTCAGGATGCCCTGATTATCGACAACACAGGTAGTTGGCGTGATGAGGAAGGTTTGTCGCGTCACCTCAAGTCCAAAGGTGCCAGCAAGGTGATGTTGACTGCGCCAGGTAAAGGCAGTCTCAAGAACATTGTGTATGGCATCAACCATGATCAGATTTTGCCGGAAGATCGCATTATCACCGCAGCCAGTTGCACCACCAATGCCATAGCGCCAGTGTTAAAAGTGCTGAATGACAAGTATGGGATTGTCAGTGGTCACGTTGAAACCGTTCATGCTTACACCAATGATCAGAATTTGATTGACAATTACCACACGGGCAACCGTCGCGGGCGCAGTGCCGCTCTGAACATGGTCTTGACTGAAACGGGTGCGGCCAAAGCAGTGGTCAAGGCAGTGCCTGAGTTGATTGGCAAGTTGACGGGCAACGCCGTCAGGGTTCCGGTGCCTAACGTGTCTATGGCTATTCTCATGCTGAATCTGGAGACAGCCACCACCAAAGACGAGATAAACGAGTTTCTCCGCGTGCTGGCGTTGCACTCCCCGCTGCAGAATCAGATCAGTTACACCGAAGATCCGGATGCCGTGTCCAGTGATTTTGTGGGTTCACGTGAGGCAGCGATTGTGGATTCAAAAGCAACAATCGTTGAAGGTAACCGTTGTGTCTTGTACCTCTGGTACGACAATGAGTTTGGTTATTGTAATCAGGTCGTGCGTATGGTTTACAAAATGGCGGGTGTCAATTACCGGATTTACCCGCATGCAGTTTGATTTTTTTGTCCGGTGTCAGCGTTGCTGGCACCGGCTTCCTTTCTGAGTCTGTTAATTTAGCCAAAGAAAACGGTGGCAAAACAAGGGTAATTTCCCTATAATCACGCGCGTTTTCGCAGAGTAGAGATTCCAACTGTGTACGTTGCAATGTGGCGGCGTCTCACGGCTAACACCTACAGATTATCTTGAATACAATTTACTAGGCCTGTTGAATGATCAGAATTAAGCGCGGGTTGGACTTACCTATAAACGGCGCTCCAGAGCAGATAATTCATGACGCCAAGCCGGTTCATTCGGTGGCGATTCTGGGGCAGGATTACGTGGGCATGAAGCCCACGATGGAAGTAAAAGAAGGGGACAGGGTCAAGCTTGGTCAGACATTGTTCACTGACAAAAAAACACCTGGTGTTATTTACACTTCTCCGGGAACGGGCACTGTCAGTGCCGT
>CAMBPO010000097.1 GCA_945869725.1 Klebsiella pneumoniae | reverse complement strand
CGGTGCTGATCTGGTCGATGGCTGGTCTGGGCCTGATGTTAAGCGCCGGCCATACCGGTCAGGTTAGCCTTGGCCATGCGGCGTTTATGGCGATTGGTGCATTTTCGCATCTGGCACTGATGCTGCGCGGCTGGCCGTTTGTGCCTGCCTTGATTGTCAGCGGGGTCATCAGTGGACTGGCAGGGGCATTGATCGCCCGGCCACTGGGGCGTATGAGTGGTATTTATCTGGCCATCGCCACCCTGGCGCTAAGCATCATCATTGAGGATGTGGCCATTGTTGCCACACCAGTGACCGGCGGAATCGCGGGCTTATTTGCACCGCCGATTGAGTTTTTTGGGCTGATGATTGACCGCTACGGCACGCCCAGAGCGTTTTATTACCTGTGTCTGACGGTGCTGATTATTGTCACCATTGCCTACGCTAATCTGCTGCGCTCGCCCACCGGCCGCTCGTTTCTGGCAGTGCGTGATAGTGAGGTGTCTGCCCGCGCATTGGGTGTCAATGTGCCGCGCGCCAAAACCGTGTCGTTTGCTTTGTCCTGTGCTATTACCGGATTGGCCGGAGCCTTGTACGCGCATCAGGCGCAGGCGGTGAACTACGAAAGTTTTCTGGTGCTGATTTCTATCACCTTGCTGCTGCAGGTAGTGGTCGGCGGGTTGGGTTCCATGCACGGCGCCTTTTTTGGCGCGTTTGTGGTGGTACTGCTGCCACAGACTATTTCCATGGCACGCTCGTTTATCAATACCAACACACCGTTTAATCTGGGTGCCTACCCGGGCATGGACACGGCGGTGTTTGCGCTGATCATTCTGTTGATGATCATTTATGAACCACGCGGTATTTACGGTATCTGGATACGACTGCGCACCTGGCTGGAGCTGTTTCCGCTGTACCGCAAGGGCATGTTCCGCCGCACCCGTACCTACCTGAAAACGGAGCGCATGCGATGAGCCTGCTGCAGGTTGAGGGATTATCGATCCACTTTGGCGGTGTCAAGGCCGTCGATAACATCAGTTTTACTGTGGAGCCCGGCGAGGTGTTCACCATCGTCGGTCCCAACGGTGCCGGCAAGTCCACCATTTTTAACCTGATCAGCCGGCTGTATGAACCCACGGCCGGGCGCATTGTGTTTGATGGTCGTGAAATCACCCGCCTGCCGGCACACGATATTGCCGGCATCGGCATCGCCCGTACCTTTCAAAATATTGAACTGTTTGACCATTCCTCGGTACTGCAGAATCTGTTGATTGGACGGCATTCGCGCCGTCGCACACGCTGGTATGAGGACATGCTGTTTTTGCCTAAAGTGCGCAGCGCCGAACGTGAAGACCGCCGCATTGTTGAAGAGGTGATCGACTTTCTGGAGCTGGCGGCCTACCGCGACAAGCTCATCGCCGGATTGCCCTACGGTGTGCGCAAACTGGTGGAGATTGCCCGTGCCTTGTCGTCCGAGCCCAAACTGATTCTGCTCGATGAGCCGGCTTCTGGCCTCAGTGTGGAAGAAACCATCGACATGGCCTGGTGGATCGAGGACATGCAAAAGGATCTGGGGCTGACCGTATTGATGGTGGAGCATGACATGAGCCTGGTCTCCCGCGTATCAACACGGGTGCTGGCGGTTGCAGAAGGTAAAGCGCTGGCGCTGGGCACCTCGGCGCAGGTGCAGGCTGACCCGCGAGTGATTGAAGCCTATCTGGGCAAGCAGGAAAACCATGAATAACGTGCTGGAAGTCCGCAACCTGGAGACCTTCTACGGTCCGGTGATGGCGCTGCGCGGTGTGTCCATTGAAGTGCCGCAGGGCCAGATTGTCACCATCCTGGGTGCCAACGGCGCTGGCAAAACCACGCTGATGAAAACCGTGTCCGGGGCGCTGTCGCCCAACAAAGGTGTGATCCTGTTTCACGGCGATCGTATTGATGGCAAAGAACCCGATGAGCTGGTGAAAAAAGGTCTGGCGCATGTGCCGGAGGGCAGGGAAGTGTTTCCCTTTCTGACCGTGGCAGAAAATCTGGCAATGGGCGCCTACACGCGCAATGACCGCGCTGAAATCGCCAAAGACATCGAGATGGTCTATGACTATTTCCCCATCCTGCGTGAGCGGCGCAATCAGCCTGCTGGCACCCTGTCGGGCGGTCAGCAGCAGATGTTGTCTATTGGTCGTGGCCTGATGTCGCGGCCAACGCTGATGTTGCTGGATGAACCCTCGCTGGGTTTGTCACCGCTGCTGGTGCAGGAAATTTTTACCATTGTGCGCCGCCTTAACCGCGAACAGGGTGTCACCATCCTGCTGGTTGAGCAAAATGCGCAGGTGGCGCTGCAGGCGGCAGATTATGGTTATGTGCTGGAGATCGGCCGCATTGTGATGGCCGGCAGCGCAGAAAAATTACTCAATTCCGATGATATCCGCGAGTTCTACCTGGGTCACGGCAGCAGTGGTGACCGCGGCGAAAAACGCTGGAAACGCAAAAAGACCTGGCGCTGATATGAACAACACTGTGGATAATAACCTGATCGAGATTGATGGCTGCAACACGCTGATTGCGTTGTGGCGCAAGAACTGCCTGGCACGTGGCACGCGCATCGCGCACCGCGAGAAACACCTGGGCATCTGGCAGAGTCACAGCTGGCAGGATTATTACCAGCGCGCGCGTTCAGTCGGAAATGCCTTGCTGACCTTGGGATTACAGCGTGGGGAAGCGGCGTCCATCCTCAGTGAGGACAACAAGGAATGGCTGTACTGCGATCTGGGCATTTGTGGTGCTGGCGGCATCAGTAACGGCATTTACACCACTGACAGCGCGGAACAACTGGCCTACCTGATCAACGACAGTGGCTCAACATTTTTGTTTGTGGAAAATGACGAACAGCTGGACAAGTATCTGGCGATCCGCGAACGGGTGCCGGGCCTGCGCAAAGTGATTGTGTTTGAGCGTGACGGTTTGCGCGACTTCAGCGATCCTATGGTGATGTTTCTGGATGAGCTGTATGCACTGGGCGACACCGCGGACGCCGAGCAGCGCTTCAGCAGCGAAATCGCCAAATGCCAGCCGAATGATATCCGTATGCTGATTTATACCTCGGGTACCACCGGCATGCCCAAGGGCGCCATGATTTCGCACCGCAATATCCTGTTTCAGATCAAGTCCGTGGAAGGCATGCTGGATGTCACTGAGCAGGACGAACAACTGTGTTTCCTGCCGCTGTGTCATATTCTGGAGCGGCTGATCTCAGTTGAGATTCCCATACACAAGGGCAGTAAGGTCAACTTTGCTGAAAGCCCAGAAACGGTGTTTGATAATCTGCGTGAGGTGTCACCTCACACATTTACCGCGGTGCCGCGCCTGTGGGAAAAAATTTACAGCTCGTTAAATAATATGAGAACTGACGCCACCGGTTTTGGACGGTGGGCATTTGATCAGGCGATTGCCGCTGGAATGGCATTTCAGGCTTCTGAAAAACCAACACTGCTGACAAAGTTGCGTTATCAGTTATGGAACCTGCTGGTACTGCGTAATGTGCGCGACCTGATAGGTATGGCGCGCATCCGCCGTGCCACCACCGGTGCGGCGCCGATCTCACCGGAATTGATCCGCTGGTTTCATGCCATTGGGGTGCCGTTGTACGAAGGTTATGGCATGACCGAAAGCTCTGGTGTGATGACACTGAATACTCACACCCGTTATCAGATTGGCACGGTGGGTTATGCGTTGCCGGGTACCGAGGTGCGCATCTCAGATACTGGTGAGATTCTGCTGCGCGGTGGCAACGTGTTTGCCGGCTACTGGCGCAAACCCGAAAAGACTGCTGAGGATATCCGCGATGGCTGGTTGCATACAGGGGACACCGGGCGCTTTGAGAATGACATGCTCACCATCACCGGGCGTATCAAGGACATAATCATCACCGCAGGCGGCAAAAACATTACGCCGGCAGAAATCGAAAGCCGACTGAAGTTCTCGCCGTATATTGCTGATGCCGTGGTGATAGGCGACAAGCGTAAGTATCTGACCTGCCTGATCATGATTGATCAGGAAAATGTCGAAAAATATGCGCAAGACCGGCAGGTGCCGTTTTCTGATTTTGCCTCGCTGTGCCGCGCACAGGAAGTGCTCGAGCTGATCGACACCATCATTGCCGACACCAATCGCGCATTTGCGCAGGTTGAGCAGATCAAATACTTCCGCCTGATCGATGTGCTGCTGACCGCCGAGGACGACGAACTGACGGCCACCATGAAATTAAAACGCTCGCTGGTGGAGAAGAAACACAAAAACCTGATTGATTCCATGTACTGAGATTTGTTGACACTATCAAGGCGGCCACAAACCGCAGGAGAAAACCATGAAAAAGCTCTTGACCCTGGCCGCGGCACTGGTACTGGTTGCTTGCGGAGAATCGGCTGAACAGGTGCGCGGTGTCACCGATACCGAAATCATTATCGGTGGCAATCATGATATGTCCGGCCCGTTTGCAACTTTCTCGGTGCCCGGCACCCGTGCAGCGCAGATGATGATTGACGAAGTTAACAGCAATGGGGGAATTCACGGCCGCACCATCCGTTACATTGTTGAAGATCACGCGTATCAGGTGCCGCGCGCAGTGCAGAACAATAACAAGCTGGTGCAGAGTGACAACGTGTTTGCCATGCTGCTGAGTCTGGGCACACCGCACAATCTGGCGTCGTTCCCGCTGATGGATCGTAATAGCGTACCCAATATCATGCCACTGGCGCTGTCCGGGCAGATGCTCTCTGAAGGCGATTTCTCCCGCCGGTTTGCCTTTGGTGCTGACTACTACGAGGCCATTACCGCCGGCATTGACCACATTGTGGACGAGCACAGTGTTACTAATCTGTGTGTGATGTATATCCCCTCTGACTTTGGTGAGGAAGTGAACCGTGCTGTGCAGGATTACACCGCCGCCAACCCGTCAATGCGTCTGGCAGAAGCAACGCAGCACCGTCAGGATGAAAGTGAGTTCACCGGCGCGCTGTCACGCCTGCGTGCCGCAAATTGCGAGTTGATTGCGCTGGCACTGGCAGTCCGACCCATCATGACGGTGGCTGCCACAGCACGTGACATGGGCTGGGATGATGTGAAGTTTATAGTCTCGCAGGCCGGTTTCCATACCGTTATCGCCGCTGCACCGGGCGGCAGCACCGAAGGTATGTATGCCGCCTCCGGTTGGCCCGATATCGAAGAACGTCGTGATAGCCCGGAAACAGCCGCGTGGATCAGCGCCTTTGAGGCTCAATATGGAGAGTTCCCGAGCACCGGGGCAGTGCTGGGCCGTATCGGCACCGAAGTTATGCTGCGTGGCCTTGAAGCCGCCGGTCCTGACCTCACCACGGGAAACTTCCTTGCCGCCATGGAAACCCTCAACTACTCCGACCCCGTGACCGGCGTCGACGTGCTGATTAACGCCGAAAAACATGGCGCCACTAGCGGCATCATACTCTCCCAGGTCCGCAATGGCCGCTGGAGCACGATTGAGGTGCTGGAGTAATGGAACGGGGACGGAGGAATCGCAGATTGCTCCGTCCCCTTTCCATTACTCGGCTAATTTGCTCCGAAAAAGGGGACGGAGCAACAACAGGGTGATAAATCACCCTGTCATTCCTCCGTCCCCTGGGTCTCCAAGAGTCAAAGCCCGGTCGGCACTTCCGGGATACGCGCGACAATCACTTCCTGTCGGGCGCGGCTGATGCCGTAGATGATGCGCTCGCCGGGAACGCTGCGATCCCAGGCCCATGACTGGCCCTCAAAGGGCACGTCGATGGCGGTGATGTATTCCAGCGTCACGCCTTGTTTGGGCAGGCGCAGCACGTATAACTCAGCAGCGTCGTGGCCGGTCACGTAGAGCAGACCATCATCACCCCAATCACCGCCTGAGCTGGCACTGTCGCCCCAAGTGGCAACCACTTGGGGCGGGAACAGCCACGACTCCAGTTGCTGCCAGTTGTCATCAAACTTGCTGAGATAGGTCCAGCGCTGGTCAAAGCCCGGTGTTGTTCCGTTGTCGTTGTAGTTGGCAAAACATGCCCACCAGAATCCATTGTGGCGCACGGCCCAGGTAAGGGAACCCAGGCGGATGCCGAAACTGTAGGTCTCTATCGGCTGCAAGGTACGGGTGTCATAAATCTCCAGTGAACTGGCCATCGGCAAGTGCGGGAAGTTGGAGTGCGCCAGCACCAGGCGATTGCCATCTACCCACCCAGCGTTCAGGTGGATGATGGCGCCATCACGCGGACCAAACCATTCAGCCACACGTTCACCGTTATCTTTGCGATGTTTGACCAGCGCATGGTTGCCAAT
>CAMBPO010000096.1 GCA_945869725.1 Klebsiella pneumoniae | reverse complement strand
GCTGCCGCCAGAATAAACCCAAGACGGGAACTGAACTGACCTCGCTCTACCGCCATAACATCCTCTCTTATTGTTGTAAAACGTTACTGTGTTGTGATCAATTGATCTGCTCTTCAGGCTTGTACTAACGGCCTCAGCGGATAATGGGTATAATCCGCCGCCATGGCAAAACCAAAGAAAGCAAAGGCAACGGATACTACCATTGTCCGAAATAAAAAGGCTCTCCACGATTACTTTATCGAGGATACTTTTGAAGCCGGACTGGTGCTTGAGGGCTGGGAAGTCAAAAGTCTGCGCGAAGGCAAAGGGCAACTGACGGACAGTTATGTGATCATCAAGGACGGTGAGGCATGGCTGCTCGGCTGCCATATCACCCCTCTGAACAGCGCCAGCACCCACGTGATAGCCGATCCGGACCGCACCAAAAAATTGCTGTTACATCGCAAAGAGCTCGCACGTCTGTTTTCCAACGTTCAACAAAAAGGTTACACCTGCATCGCCAGCGCCATTTATTGGAAAGACCACCTGATCAAGTGCAAGATCTCGCTTGCCAAAGGTAAAAAAGACCACGACAAGCGCGGTGCTGAAAAAGACCGTGAGTGGTTAATCGAAAAGCAGCGCATTGTGCGCCACAAAAACCGCTAGGCACCTGAGTGACCGACTGAGCCAACACCTGAAACCGCCTTGACCGGAATTTTTTATGAGCATCAAAGCCGCCATTTTTGACTGGGATGGCACCGTTGTCGACTCCATCGAACACATCACCGACTGCTTGCATCATGCCGCTGTCAGCACCGGGTTCCCGGCATTGGAACGCGCTGCCTACCGCGACATCATCGGCCTCGGCATCGTCGAAGCGCTGAAACGCCTGTATCCCGGCCTGGATAAAGAGCAAACCATGCTAATGCGTGAAGCCTACAGCACACACTTTATGGCGACCTCGGCCAGCAACCAGCACATTTTCCCCGGCATGACAGACATTCTGCAGGGCCTGCATGCCACCGACCGACGCTGCGCCGTCGCCACCGGAAAAAGCCGGCGCGGTCTGGATATGGCACTGCAAGCCAGTCAGCTGTCCCCCTGGTTCCACATCACCCGCTGCGCCGACGAAACCCGCTCCAAACCTGATCCGCGTATGTTGATTGAAATCCTTGAGCACTTTGAGCTGGAACCCGCTGATGCAGTGATGATTGGCGACACCAGCTACGACCTGCAGATGGCACAAAACATAGGTATGCCATCGATTGGCGTGCGCTGGGGCGCTCACAGCGAAGAGGTACTGGCGCAGTTCAAACCCATCGCCATTGTCAGCAACAGCAATGAGCTGCGCGATCTGCTGATCCGGTGATTGTTGTCACAGACTTGAAAAAATCAGTTCCGCCTCCATTAAAGGTGCTGTGGTAGACTGACTGCCACATTGGGGCCGATTTGGATTCGACGCCGGTATCAAACCCTGAGGTGCATGTCGAGAGGGTATAGACTCTCGTAAATCAATCTATGCAACTTTATAGTTGCCAACGACGAAAGCTACGCACTCGCTGCCTAATTAGGCGCAGCGAGCGGTCGCCCCGGGATGCCTGTAAACCGGTGTATTGCGACTGTCATATAGAACAGGATCGCTAGCCTAGTGCGCCTGACACGAAGCGGCTAAAAGTATCGGGCTCGCCCAAACCACCCTGCCCGTCGGGCCGGTAAGGGTTAACTTAATAGACGACGCTAAACATGTAGATTCAAAGGCAGCGGACTGACGGACGGGGGTTCAAATCCCCCCGGCTCCACCAATCCACAAAAAGCAAAGGGGACGGAGGGCGTAAGCGCTCCGTCCCCTTTGCTTTTGTCCCCTTTGCTTTTGCCTTTGCTTTTGTCCCCTTTGCTTTTGTCCCCTTTGCTTTTGTCCCCTTTGCTTTTGTCCCCTTTGCTTTTAACAGTTGTCGCCGCAATTAAAGAATGCTTTAATTTGATCGCACTCTATTAAAGGCGGCTTTCAATGACACGCACCACTGGAACCTATTCGATTTCCACGACGCTGGACGAGTCGGTGCGTGCATTTGTCCCGCATATCTTACCGCCGACTGATCCGGCTCTTTCACCCGAGTTGTTTACCAACCTAAACCGGCAAGCCGAGTTGGCCCTCGCACGTTTGGCAGGTGTATCGGGGTTGGTGCCATCGGTGGACTGGCTGCTATATAGCGCCATCCGCAAGGAAGCCCTGCTCACGTCGCAGATTGAAGGTACACAGGCCACGCTGACCGACCTGTTCGACGAAGAAGCGGGCTTTAAAGTCAGCAACACCGACGATGTGGAAGAGGTCGCAAATTACGTCCGTGCTTTTCGCTGGTCGCAGGATCAACTCCGCGACCCCAAGGGGTTGCCCATCAGCGTGCGGCTGTTGTGCGAGGCTCACCGTCGCCTGCTTGACGGTGCACGCGGTGCGGGTAAGCAGCCGGGCGAGCTGCGTCGATCGCAAAACTGGATCGGTGGCACTCGGCCCGGAAATGCCGTCTTCGTACCACCACCGCCGGAGGACGTTCCCACGCTGTTGGCCGACCTCGAGCGGTTCATTCATCACACTGCCACAGATTTGCCACCAATGGTCAAGGTGGCCCTGATCCACGCGCAGTTTGAAACTATCCATCCTTTTCTCGACGGCAACGGGCGCATAGGCCGACTGCTGATCGCAGCCCTGTTCGAGCACTGGAAGCTACTGCCCGAACCCTTGATGTATCTCAGCGGCTACCTCAAGCAACACCAGGCTGAGTATTACCGCCTTTTGTCTGCCATCCGCACCGAGGGCGACTGGGAATCTTGGATCAGATTTTTTCTGGAAGGCGTGGTAATCGCTGCTGGCGATGCCGAAAAAACTATCATTGAAGTGGCCAGCCTCGTCACCACAGATCGCAGACGTTTGCTGCAATCCACCAAGGCCGGCCCGGCCAGCTATCGGTTGTTCGAAATGCTACCCATGATGCCGCGCTTCACCATAGAGCGCGTTCGCCAACAACTGGACACCAGCTTCCCCACCGCAACGGCGGCGGTCAAGGTGCTGGAAGAATTAGGCATCGTGACGGAAATGACCGGCCAGAAAAAGAACCGCAGTTACAGCTATCAGGCCTACGTTGAACTGCTCTCACGGTGATGATCATCACACGATGAAATCCATCAACATGCATTGAGCCAACAGTTGATCCCAGCCATCGGGTGGGTGGCCACTGCCCAACATCTTTCGTAACACCAGATAGGCATCGTAGCTGCTGTAATCCCCCTTGCTGACTGGCAATGCCCATAATGTCGTAGTACCCTTTCCCGCACCGGTTAACAGTATGGTCTCAGCAGCAGAATGACATCAGCACAACGCCCCCTGTCCCCCGCAAACGCTTCCTCGATACTCCGATACCTTGGCGGCACGGGCTGCGCGCTTTGGCTGTTAGTGATGGCGCTGCAGCCAGATGTAGGATTCAGTGCTACCTGGCCCTGGATGGGCTTGTTCTGGATGCTGACCATCGGCGTAGGCCTCACCGTACTGCAGTCCTTGCTGTATTTTCTGAGCCGCCGCAAACACCTTCAACAGTGGCCATTATGGGTGCTGGTGGCCTGCAGCGGCATTTTGGGCTCAGCGTTGCTGGCGCCCCTTTACTGGCTGCTCGGCGAAGGGCTGATGCAGGGCGGTCTTGGTTTTGAGGCAACCCTGGATGATGATAGCGACCCCAGCGCGGCGCTTGGTTTTGGCTGGGCAGCATTGCTGCAGGAGTTTGGCGACATGGTCGGGCCGGTCACTGCGGCATGGCTGCTGATTTCGTTACCACGTCTGCAAGGGTTATTGCCGCCGGTGCTTGTTCATCGACAGGGAAGAGAGGGCATAGAAAGTGCGGAAAATACCGAGAGCGGAGCCGAGTTGGTCGGGCAAGCAGAACTCACAAACCGTGAGACTCAAGCACGTCCAGCCTGGCGTGAAGCGCTCCCCAGGGAAATGGGCGATGACGTGATCGCGGTCTGCTCTGAGCTCCAATACTTGCGGGTGTGGACAACGCGGGGATCCACGCTGATTCTGGGCTCCCTGCAAGAGGTTGAGGATACCGAGGCGTTGACCGGCATGCGCGTGCACCGCTCGTGGTGGGTACATGCCAGACATGTTCGCAGCGTGCGACGGCGCGCCGACGGACTGGTTTGCCAAATGAGCGACGGCCGTGACATTCCGGTCAGCCGCCGCCGCAAAGCCGAGGTCATCGAGCGCTTCGGCGACACCGCGCGGTACGATACGGCGCCAGTGCCGCCGCCGCAGCGTTCCAAACCGCAGTAGTTAAAAACGCCTACGCACCCCGATCTGCACCGACAACGGATTGTACGCCGGTTTTGCCAATCGCCCGGTGACACCTTCCTCAGCGCTAAGTTCGTGTTTGCCAAGACGCAGCAGGCGCACATCGGCCGTCAGGCTCCAGGCATCTGCCAACGGAAACTCCACACCACCAATCAGCTGTACACCGATATCACCTTGTTTTGACCATGCGCGCTCGGTAGCGCCAGCATTGATGTCGAAGTCGATTTCCTGAACCCAGCCGACGCCCACACCCACATAAGGCGTCCAACTACCTTCTGAACGGATAAAGCGTCGCAGGCCGTTAACAAACAGAATGTTAGAGGCAAAGTCGCCGTCATTGACAGTGGAAGCGCCGCGTCTGGTCAGCGACTTCAAGTCGTGTCGTCGCCAGTTCCATTCGAATTCAGCAGCCCAGCCGTTGCCGTACTTAAAGCCGATATCGCCGCCCAGTCCCAGGCCGGCGTCGAATTCTGCCTTCAGACCAGTACCCAGGTTGGCGTTACCTATCTCGTCAAAGGTGGTTGAGCCTATCCGGCTGGCTTGAGCGTACGCGGTAACATAAAAGCCTTGTGGTTCACTTTGCGCCAACGCCGGCATCGCAGCGATCGCAAAACAACCCGTCAGGGCGCATGAAAAAAACGTTCGAATAACAATCATGGTGTTAAAGACTCCAAATAGATAACAGGAACAACGTCAGCCACCCGGCCATTTGCCAACAGTCGGGCAACGGATCGGACTATAGCGAGCTACTGTTTTTGTCCCCAGACAGCCTGAACCAATGGTTGAACTGGTGAACGAACGGTAGTTTCATTTGTGCCAGCATCAGAATCGCCAAACCAGTGCAACTGAGAGTTCAAACTCAGTGTCCCGGCGCGCGATAGGACTGTTGCCTATCTCACCTGAGTAGCGCTCGATACCCGCCTGCGCAATGGCATGGAAACGATCACCCAGGTCTCTGCGATGCACCAGTTGAACGCCCGTCGACCGGTAGCCGCCGCTGAGCTGGTATGCAGGCAGTCCCGATGTACGTGAATCCGCGGCAGTGACACCGAAATCTTTGTCGAGGAACTGGCCGTTGCCCAGTGTCACAAAGCCGTATATCTCAGTTCCCGTCCCATCCGTTTGTTCGCCAAACCGATGCCCTGCCGCGAGCACGCCGAGTGTGCCAAACGCTGACGGCCCGCCCATCAGCCTCGCACCCACCCAGTTGCGCCACTGCGTACCGAGCCCTCGACGCACTTCCAGAAAACCCACCACATGCGAATCGCGTGGCTCAATCCCATTCAAACGGCCCTCACTGGAGTCATCCGGTTCCAGGCCGCCCTCATTACGTACGCCGGCCTGTACCAGCCAGTTATCAGCCAGACGCCCTCGCCATCCGAGCTCGATACCTTCCCAGAAAAACAGATGATTGCCACGTTTATAGTGCACTGCGCCAGCGGGCTCAACTTCAAGTTCAGTTTCATCGGCGCCATCGTACGCTGTCTCGAACTCTGCACTCACCCCCAGTGCAGCAGCAAAACCCGCGCCCCGGGAAAAATCCAGAATGGAAGGCAGTGGTACCAGCGCCTGTTCATCTTGTGCCAGCACCGGCACGGCAATCGTGGCAAAACATCCCGTCAGGGCAATGGAAAGAAAACATCGAATAACATTCATGGGTTAAGACTCCAGGTTAATTTCAGGAACAACAACAAAAAAGGTCAGTCTGGATTGCAGATCGATCACGTGTGTTTAAACAAAGCATCCTGGCGCAGTTGACGTACACATTCATAGGTCAGCAACGGCACGACCCAGCACAGCCAGCCAACGGTAGTTGAGGTCTGCGCTTCCGTTCCGAGCTGCTCAATCCAGGGGATCTCAAGAATCAAACGGAAGCTGACAAACGAGAACGTGAGAATGTAGCTGCGCATCACCCACTCACGATGCGCATGGATGCGACGTCGAATCGCCGCAAACAGCGCAACCACTGTGGTCACCAGCCAGACAACTGCACCGGTAAACAACGCAACACCGAAGGTCCATTCCTCTGTGTGAAAGGAAAGCTGAAATGCAGTCGCTGCTCCGCACACAACGCCAGCAACATAAAGCCTGCCAGTCCAGCGATGCACTGCCATCAGGCGTGTCCAGCGATGCACTGTCAGATAAGGCCGACGCAGCCCCG
>CAMBPO010000095.1 GCA_945869725.1 Klebsiella pneumoniae | reverse complement strand
AATTCTTTTAGCTCATGCAGGCTGAGCTGGATATCTTCCATCTGCTGGCGCAGCACCAGTTTGCGTGCTTCAACTTTGTCCAGTACATGGCGCAGCTGCGCCAGTTCGCCTGTCGCCGAATCGTAAAATTCAAACATTTCGCGGATTTCTTCCAGCGCAAATCCCAGACGTTTGCCGCGCAAAATCAGTTTAAGACGCGTGTGATCACGCTGACTGTACAGGCGATTGCGACCATCGCGTTCTGGGTTAAGCAGGCCTTCGCTTTCGTAAAAGCGGATGGCGCGGGTGGTGATATCAAACTCTTTGGCCAGTTCCGAAATGGTATAAAGTTTCTGACTATGGTTGTCACGCGGGTCCAGCGCATTGCTGCGCAGGAAACTGTCGCTGAGTATCTGGGTTAGATCTGACATAGGATGGTCTTCAATGCTGGTGAGTCTTCGATTGACGTTGACGTTAACGTCAATATAATAATCCAGCATTACACGTAGTTCAATTTTTGGTTTTGACGCTCATGGTGAGCCCGGGAGTTTATGTGTCCTCAGTTGTTTCCATTCGGCCTGATGTAACCCCGGTCTCCGCACCAAGCGACTCCCGCGTTCAGTTGCAAACTGCACAGTACCCGCGGTTTGTGACCGCAGCCAGTCTGTTTGACGGCCATGATGCCGCGATCAACATCATGCGTCGCATGTTGCAGGCCTCGGGCGCAGAGGTGATTCACCTGGCGCACAACCGCTCTGTGCAGGAGGTGGTAGAAGCCGCCTTGCAGGAAGATGCACAGGCGATCGCCATCAGCTCTTACCAGGGCGGGCACATCGAATACTTCAAATACATGGTGGATATGCTGCGTGAGCGTGGCGCTGGCCACATTCAGGTGTTTGGGGGCGGCGGTGGGGTGATTATCCCCAGCGAGTTAAAAGAATTACATGCCTATGGTGTCAGCCGGCTGTATTCGCCGGAAGACGGTCAGACCATGGGCTTGCAGGGCATGATTGACGACATCATGCAGCGCGTGGCGAGCGGTTCGCGTGGTCCGCAAGTCAGGGCGGCAGCGGAGGTTGCCAGTGGTGATCGTCTGCAATTGTCGCGGCTGATCAGTGCGCTGGAAAACAATCTGGTGGACGAGGCGGGCAAAACACAACTGCATACCATGGCGCAAAAAATCGCCGCGTCAGTGCCGGTGTTGGGTATTACCGGAACGGGGGGCGCGGGTAAATCATCGCTGACTGATGAGCTGATTCTGCGTTTCCGTCAGGACAGCGGCGATTCTCTGAAAATCGCGGTGTTGGCGATTGATCCGACACGACGCCGTACCGGTGGAGCGTTGCTGGGCGACCGTGTGCGTATGAACGCGATTTATCATCCTTCTGTGTATATGCGCTCGATTGCAACCCGTCGTTCTGAAACTGAAGTGCCGACCTACATGCGCGATATGATTGCGGCCGTGCGCGTGTCTGGTTTTGATCTGGTGATTGTGGAAACCCCGGGCATCGGACAAGGGGATGCCGGCATAGTGCCCTACGTGGATGCCTCGCTGTATGTGATGACCCCAGAGTTTGGCGCCGCCAGTCAGTTGGAAAAAATCGACATGCTAGATTACGCCGACGTCATTGCCATCAATAAGTTTGATCGCAAAGGTGGCGAGGACGCGCTGCGTGACGTCAGTAAACAAGTGCAACGCAATCGCATGGCCTTTGATAAACCCACCGAGGCGATGCCCGTGTATGGTTCTATCGCCTCGCGCTTTAATGATGATGGTGTCACCGCCTTGTATCAGGGTTTGCTGCCGGTATTACGTGATAAAGGTTTAAAAGTATTTGAGGGCAAACTTGCGCGTGTATCAACTCGCACGTCAACCCGACAGTCGGCCATTGTGCCGCCGCAGCGGCAGCGTTATCTGGCAGAGATTGCCGAGTCTGTGCGTGCGTATCGCCGTCATGTTGAGCAGCAGGCAGTTTTAGCGCGGGAAGTGCAGCAATTACAGGCATCAGCGCAGATGTTAGGCAAGAACGGTCAGGCAACTGACAGTGTGCAGGCGCTGATCACGCAACGAGAATCGCTGCAACATGGTGAGTGTAAAACCTTATTGCAGCAGTGGCCGGTGATGCAATCTGAATACGCCGCCGATGAATTGATTACAGAAATTCGTGGCAAGCAACTACGCACTGAATTGACGTGGACAAGCATGTCAGGAACACGTGTCCCCAAGGTGTCACTGCCGCGTTTTAATGATCATGGTGATGTGTTGCGTTATCTGATGCTGGAGAACGTGCCGGGTCGCTTCCCTTATACCGCAGGTGTATTCCCATTCAAGCGCGAAGGCGAAGATCCCACGCGCATGTTTGCCGGTGAAGGCGATGCGTTCCGCACCAACCGTCGTTTTAAGGCGCTGTCAGAGCACTCCGATGCCAAGCGTCTATCGACCGCGTTTGATTCGGTGACCTTGTATGGTTTTGATCCCGATGAGCGTCCGGATATTTATGGCAAGGTCGGCAACTCCGGTGTGTCAATCGCCACGTTGGATGACATGAAAGCCTTGTACGATGGTTTTGATCTGTGCCATCCGTCCACCTCAGTGTCCATGACCATCAATGGGCCAGCACCCACCATTCTGGCGATGTTTTTGAATACCGCCATTGCCCAGCAGATGTCAGTGTTCCGGGCGCAGCAGGATCGTGAACCGGATGCAGTTGAAACGGCGCAGATTAAAGCGAAAACCCTGGAATCAGTGCGCGGCACGGTGCAGGCAGACATTCTCAAAGAAGATCAAGGGCAGAACACCTGCATCTTCTCTACCGAGTTCAGTTTAAAACTGATGGGTGATATCCAGGAATATTTTATTGCCAACAAGGTGCGCAATTTTTATTCCGTGTCGATTTCCGGGTACCACATTGCGGAAGCCGGCGCCAATCCCATCTCCCAGCTGGCCTTCACACTGTCCAATGGATTTACCTTTGTGGAAGCGTGGCTGGCGCGAGGTATGAGCATTGATGATTTTGCTCAGAACCTGTCGTTCTTTTTCTCCAACGGCATGGACCCCGAATACACGGTACTGGGTCGGGTTGCGCGGCGTATCTGGTCAACAACCATGCGAGAAAAATACGGCGCGAATGAGCGCAGTCAAAAACTCAAGTACCACATTCAAACGTCCGGCCGCTCGCTGCACGCGCAGGAAATGTCCTTCAATGACATCCGTACCACACTGCAGGCGTTGATCGCGATTTATGACAACTGCAACAGTCTGCACACCAATGCCTATGATGAGGCAGTGACCACGCCCACCGAAGAGTCGGTGCGCCGTGCCATGGCGATTCAGCTGATCATCAACAAGGAATGGGGTTTGGCCAAAAACGAAAATCCCAATCAGGGCGCGTTTATCATTGATGAGCTGACGGATCTGCTAGAAGAAGCGGTGATGCTGGAGTTTGAAAAGATTGCCGAACGTGGCGGGGTGTTGGGCGCCATGGAAACCGGTTATCAGCGTGGCCGCATTCAGGATGAGTCGATGTTCTACGAACATAAAAAACACGACGGCTCGTTGCCGATTGTGGGTGTTAATACCTACCTCAATCCCAATGGCGAGGACAACAGCGGCGAGTTCTCACTGGCGCTGGCGCGTTCCACGGATGAAGAAAAACAAAGCCAGATACAACGCCTGCGCGCATTCCACCGACGTCACGAGTCTGCATCGGAGCTGGCCATTCAGCGCCTGAAACAGGCTGCCATCAACAACGATAACGTGTTTGAAGTACTGATGGATGCGGTACAGCACTGCTCGTTGGGCCAGATTACCCATGCGTTTTTTGAGGTAGGCGGCCAGTACCGGCGGAATATGTGATGTTTGATATTTGGTTGTTTGCTTACCTCGCCCTTGGTCTGCTCACCGGGTTGCTGGCCGGCCTGTTTGGTATCGGCGGCGGCGCGGTTATGGTGCCGGTGCTCACCGTCATGTTTGCCGCGCAAGGCTTTGCTCCTGACTATGTTGTGCATCTGGCACTGGGCACATCCATGGCGACCATTGTTCCCACGTCGCTCTCCAGCCTGAATGCCCATCACAAACATGGCGCCGTCTTGTGGTCAGCGGTGCGTGGGTTAGCCCCCGGCATTTTGCTTGGCACCTTTGCTGCTACCTTTGTGGCGGCAACTTTATCGCCGCGTCCGCTGGCGATTTTTTTCTGCATCTTTATGAGTTATGTCGCCGCACAAATGATTCTGAACCGTAAACCCAGCCCGTCCCGGCAGTTACCCGGTGCAATTGGATTGGCAGCAGTGGGCGGCGGCATCGGCAGTATTTCTGCGCTGGTTGCGATTGGTGGCGGCACCATGACCGTGCCGTTTCTGACCTGGTGTAATGTTCGCCTGCAAACCGCGATAGGCACATCAGCTGCAGTGGGTTTGCCCATTGCCTTGGCGGGCACTACCGGTTATCTGCTCAACGGCTGGGGCACGGCAGGGCTGCCAGACAACACCTTGGGATTTGTTTATTGGCCGGCGGTGTTGGCAATGGCTGCCGCCAGTTTGTTCTCCGCGCCCATGGGAGCAAAACTCGCGCATAAACTGCCGGTGGCCACACTCAAAAAATTGTTTGCTGCGCTGATTATCGTGTTGGCGTTGCAGATGCTCAGAACGGTCATCGATTGAAGGAGTTGGCTCATGGCCAAGTGGCTCGCGAAAACCGAACCCTCAGAATGCAGCATCGATGATTTTGCCAACCATCCCGGTAAACCCATTGTCTGGGAAGGGGTGCGCAATTATCAGGCGCGTAACTTTTTGCGCGATATGAAATCCGGTGATGGGATTTTTATTTATCACTCTAGCTGCAAACACATTGGCATTGCCGGTGTTGTCAAAGTGCTGCGCGAAGCCTACCCAGACCCCGCGCAGTTTGATCCTGAATCTCCTTACCATGACCCTAAAAGCCCTCCCGACAACCCGCGCTGGAGCGCTGTGGACATGGTCTTTGTCAGTAAGTTCGCCAACATCATCACGCTGGATCAGCTAAAAGCCATGCCTGAACTGGTGTCTCTGTCACTGGTACAAAAAGGCAGCCGTCTGTCAGTGATGCCAGTCAGTGATGACGAGTGGGAAGCCATTCTTACTCCAATGCCTACACTACAGTCTTTGCAAGAGACTGCATTGATTGGAGACATTGTTAGTAACATTGGTGCTGATTGGCGCGCAGATACTTGATAGAACCGCTCACTAATCAGGCTCAATTAGCTCGGCTTTAAATCAAGACCTACACTCAATGCACCGCCACAGGATTAAATCCGGCGCTGCGCTTACCGCTGCTCTGATAACGATCGATACCATAACCATCCGCACTGATGGCAGTCTTCTGGCCGCTGATCAGATCTGCCAGTAACTGGCCTGAACCGCAGGACATGGTCCAGCCGAGTGTACCGTGTCCGGTATTCAGGAACAGGTTGGCCAGTTTTGTGGCACCCACGACGGGTGTGCCATCCGGCGTCATCGGGCGTAATCCGGTCCAGTACGTGGCGTTTTTGATGTCGCCTGCACCAGGGAACAAATCGTCCAGCACCATGCGCAAAGTGCCTTGCGGGCGCGTGCGCAGCTTGGTGTCAAAACCGGCCAGTTCTGCCATGCCGCCCACACGGATGCGGTTGTTAAAACGGGTAATGGCAATCTTGTAGGTTTCATCCATGATGGTGGACACCGGCGCAACGCGGTCATTGGCGATGTCTGCCGTCATGGAATAACCTTTCACCGGGTACACGGGTAAATCAATACCCAGCGGCTTTAACAACTGGGGTGAATAACTGCCCAGCGCCAGTACATAACGATCAGCATGCATGGCCTTTTCACCCACGCGCACACCGGTGACGCGCTGGCCATCGGTGAGTAGTTCATCAATCGCCACGCCGTAGTGGAATTTGACGCCCAGCGTTTCACAGTGCTGCGCAAGGCGTGTGGTGAACAACTGGCAGTCACCGGTTTCGTCACGCGGCAATCGCAGGCCACCAACAATTTTGTCGGCGCTGTTGGCAAGTCCCGGCTCAACGGCAATACAACCCGCGCGATCCAGCACCTCAAACGGCACGCCGCATTCCTTGAGTACGGCAATATCTTTTGCGGCTGCATGCATTTGCTGCTGAGTTCTGAATACCTGCAAGGTGCCAAGTTCGCGGTGTTCGTAGTCGAGACCAGTCTCCGAGCGCAGATCCATCAGGCAATCTCGACTGTACTCGGCAAGTTTCATCATGCGCGATTTGTTCACCGCATAACGGCTGGTGTTGCACTGCATGAGCATTTGCCACATCCAGCGGTACTGCGACAGATCGGCCGTTGCGCGCACCGCCAGCGGCGCGTGTTTAGCCAACATCCACTTAATGGCTTTAACGGGCACACCGGGCGCTGCCCACGGCGCAGAGTAGCCGGGGGAAATCATGCCGGCATTAGCAAAACTGGTCTCCAGCGCCGGCCCAGGCTGACGATCAATCACCGTGACCTCATGGCCGGCTTTTGCCAGATACCATGCACTGGTTATACCAATCACACCGCTACCCAACACCAGAACTTCCATCGTCCACTCCCGAGGTCTGAGACCCATAGCTGATGGCGCTATTGTAAGAGCGCAGCTATG
>CAMBPO010000094.1 GCA_945869725.1 Klebsiella pneumoniae | reverse complement strand
AGAGGTCGCGCAGATTAGCAGTAGTCTTGACTTCATCGTGAACTATCTCCGCATAAATAAGGGATCTGTCCTGACTCGGAATGAGTCTTTACTTACGTTTTATCATTACCCCAGTCAGACTTGAGTGTTGACCAGAACACTTTCAGGTTATGGAACTTTGTTTCCACCACTGCAAAGTGTTCATCCAGATGGTCAATGGCCTGATGAAGCTCAAGCTCTTTATCCTTCTCCAGCTCAGTCTCCAGCCGAGCAATGGCTTCACGTAACTCAACCAGCTTTTTCTGCTTTTCCTGTCGATTAGATATTGTCATTTGATCTCCGAAAACATCCCGCTATCAGAACAGCCTGCTGATGGCAATCAGCAGTAATGGAATTACAAAAAACACGCCAGCAATATAGGCAACAACGTACCACTTGCTGCGCATCGCAAGGTTGGCCAGCGTTTCAGCCATTTGAATGGGAATGTTTCGGGTGAACGGAATACCGTAAAGAATGGCGATAGCAAACACGTTAAAAAACAGATGGACCAGTGCAATCGCCAACGCTGTATCAGCCATCGGACCACTGATAGCCGTGACCGCGAGTAATGCGGTGATGGTGGTACCAATGTTGGCACCCAGCACAAACGGATAAATCTGTTGAATAGTGAACACCCCGGTGCCTGCCAATGGCACGATCAGTGACGTCGTCGTTGATGACGACTGCACCAGCATTGTGATTGCGGTACCGGAGACCATTCCCGCTATTGGCCCCCTGCCAACCGCAGCATGCATGATGTCTCTGGCTTTGCCGACCAGTAATTTCCTCAGGATTTGTCCCATGCTGGATATCACCAGCAGAATCATGACTACCCCTATGACAATCATCGCAATGCCGGCAAAAATGCCCGGCAGCCAGGACGTGATCAACTCCAGCACCTGCGACGCGGGTGATAACAGCGTACCCATAAAATTTACATCACTCATACTCAGACTGGCTTCGGAGTACAGCATTTCAGCCAGTGCGGTCGCCACGCGTTCCAGCGGCCTGAACAGAATTTCCAGGGGCAGCAGAATGGCCACCGCACATAAATTGAAACTGTCATGCACGGTAGCGGCTGCAAAAGCCTTGCGAAATTCCTCACCATTGCGCACATGCCCGAGACTCACCAGCGTGCTGGTCAGCGAGGTACCGATATTGGCGCCCATCACCATGGGGATTGCTATACCCAGTGGCAGACCACCGGCAACCAGACCGACAACAATAGAAGTCACCGTACTTGAACTTTGTATAACCGCCGTAACAACCAAACCAATCACCAGCGCAATAATCGGATTGGAGGCAAAGGCAAACAGCTCCCGGGCATTGTCACCGGCTGCCAATTTAAAACCATCACCAATGCCGGCAACGGCGGCCAATAACAGATAAACCAGCGCCAGTACCCTTAGCCATGACAGCCAGTTATTGCGATTATCGGCTGCACCGCCGTGCTGTTCGTGGGTGACAGTCGATGTTTCGTTGCTTGTGGACACAAGAAATCCCTTTGGCTTGTTATTAGGATAAACACACAATTGCTGAAAAATGTGACAAGCTGATGAAAGCCCATGAACTCAGCAGCGGGCGGGGATTGTAATACAAAAGCCTGCAGGCCGGTCATGCTCCTCATCGTAAATCATACTAACGCCAGGGAGATTGATCATGAGCAATACAACCGCACGAACCACCGGCAACCCATGGATTCGCACACTGATAATCGTGGCCTCTACGGTGCTGATCGGCGCTGTTTTATGGTTGTTGTTGCCAAAAGGCTCGTTCTCCAACGATCTGACCCTCGTGGGCCAAGGCCAGCCGGCACTGGTGATGCTGCGCGAAGTGCATGTGATGGGCGGGGATCGGGTAATGGAACAGATGCTGCTTATCCAAGCTGAATTTCAGGACTCGGTAGAGTTTCTGGTGGTACACACAGGACATCCGGACGGCGAGGCGTTTGCGGCAGAGCACAATATCAGCGATGGCTCGCTGGTGTTGTTTGATGCAGAAGGGCAAGTGCTGGGTCGCAGTGCGCGCCCGGAGTCTGCGGACGCGCTGCGGCAGTTCATTACAGAGCTTCTGTAAAGGCAGAACTGAATTTCTTTCACAACAACCACAACAACCACAACAACAACAGGGCATCCCTGCCCTGTTACGTCATTAGAAGTTTACACGGGCACCGAGGAAGTACAGTGAACCGAACTTCTCGTACTCGTAGGTACGCTGACGGTCGCCGTAGTAGCGCGCACCGGGTGTGTCGCTGAGGTTTTTGCCTTCGAAGAACACTTCATAGGTGTCGTTGATGGCATAACTGGCAGTCAGATCCAGCTGTGAACGGCCTTCCCAATACAGATCCAGGCGTCCGTCATTGGCATTGATCTCATTCAGATAATCACTGCGATCGGTATACGACAGACGCACGCTCAGGCCATCCGCTTCATAAAACGCTGACAGATTGTAGGTGTGCTCAGACTGTCCTGGTAGATCAAAGCGGCTGCGACCACTGTAAGAGCGGCCCAGATTCATGTGTGCATCGGTGTAGGTGTAGTTAGCAAACACACCAAAGTCTGACCAGAATCCTGGCAACATCGTCAGTTGCTGCTGCCAGCTGACTTCTGCGCCAAAAATGCGGCCATCTGGTGCATTTTCCGGACGTGTGATCAGTGCATTGTCGCCCTCAAAGGTGCCGCTCAGTGTCAGTTCATAGCGGTAATCCGCCAGATCCTTATAGAACACACCACCAGAAACCAGACCCAGCGGCTCGATGTAGTACTCAAGCATAAAGTCGACGTTGTTGGTCAGTGTCGGGTTCAGATCCGGGTTACCGGCCGCCACACGCACGATGGCGGACGAATCGTTTTCCACCAGTCGCGGCACGATTTGCGGGAAGTTAGGCCGTGAAATGGAGCGGGTAATCGCCGCACGACCAATCAGGTTTTCACTGAAGCTGTAACGCAGTGTGGCACCGGGGAAGAAGTTCGTGTAGCTGTTACCCGCCGTGCGTTTGCCAATGGCACTGGTCACTTCGTTAAACGAGGGTGAACTAGAATTCTGTTCGGTGCGTTCCATACGCAGACCCAACAGCAACTCCGCGCGATCATACTCAACGCGAGCAGAACCGTAGGCTGAAGAGATGTCTTCATCCACGCTGTAGTCTGCAGTGATGGACTGCGGGATACGACGCTGAGTGATGGAACTGGCCTTGATACCATCCAGATAGGCGGTGACCAGTACCGGGTCCATTTTGACGCCGAGGTTATAACCGTAGTTGATCGATGGCTCAGCGGTCAGGAATGTCAGCAAGGGCTGAGTCGGCGCTGATGTGGTACGACGATCCCGGTAACGCTCTTCGTCATGGGTCTTTTCACGACCACGGAATTTGATGCCCCACTGATAGGTCGTGGGCTGGCTGAACAGCATGCCAGGCATCTCGACGTTAGCTTGCACACTGACTTCGTCTTCAACACCGCTGTTAGAACGGAAGGTGTTTTCGCGGAAGCTCATGCTACTCACACGCGTCAATTCGCCGGTGGCAAACACGGAGTACGCGGGGTTATTGGCATCCTGAGAAAAGTCATAACTGACGTTTGGACGCAGGCTGGAGCGCAGCAGCAACTCATCACGATTCGGATAGGTTTGTTTGGCGCGAGATACTGATGCAGAGTAATCCAGCGTGTAATTGCTCAGCTCATTCTCGCCGCCAAATGTCACTGACGAAATGGTGTTCTGCTGCACACGGTGGCGGAAGTGCTTCTGTAAACGCACCGTGTTAACGGTGCCGCTCAGATTGGTGGCGCCAGGCTGCAAGATGCCCTCTTCCCACAGAATATCCGCACGGTTGCGGAACTCGTCATCAGTAAACTGTGCCCACGAGCCACGCAGGTAGTAACTGTCGGTATCCGTTGGACGCCATTCGAGTGACGTGGTAGCCGCCATACGCTCACGGCGGGTATCGTAGTCTTTAAACAGCGTTTCGATCAGACTCAGTACCTCACCCTGCGGGCGATTGAGCACGGTCCAGACGTTCTCGACGTTATCCACCTGTCGGCGTGTCTTGGAATAACTCAGTGACACCAGTGCGCCAAACTGCTGCTCGCTGCCAAACAGATTGCTGGCCTGCAAGGAACCACGTGTGTCGCTTTTGCCGTATTCGTTGTCGCTGATACCGGCAGAGCCACCCAACTGCGGGCCACGGGTATCAAACGGTGAACGCGTGACAATGTTGACCGCGCCAGCAATGGAATCGGCATCCTGATCAGGCCGCAGGGTTTTGGAGACTTCAATCTGGCTGACGATGTCGGACGGGATGGTGTCGAGGTCAACGGCGCGTGTAAACGGATCCGGCGCGGGCATGCTCACGCCATTAATCGCCACCGCTGAGAATTCTGCCGGGGCACCACGCACGTTGATATAACGTCCCTCACCCTGGTCACGCTGAATGCCCACACCGGGCGCGCGCTGCAAGGCTTCTGCAATGTTGGAATCCGGAAACCGGCCAATCGCGTCGGATGAAATCACGTTGCTGACGTTGTCAGCCATGCGCTGCTGGTTCAGAGCACGTGCCTGACTATCCACAATCGGCGATGCACGTACAATGATCTCTTCAATAACACCGGCGGGACGCAGTGCCAAGGAAATGTTGGCACGCTGGCCGTCAGCCACGGTTATGCTCTGTGTGGTTGACTCATAACCCAGATAGTCGATGACCACGGTATAAGTGCCTGCCGGCAGGCTGCCCAGCGTGAACTCACCCTGCGTATTGGTCACACCACGCACGTTCAGTTCCTGAACGGTGATCTGCGCGCCCGGCAATGCAGAGCCGGAGCGATCTTCAATACGGCCGGCAACAACGCCGGTTTGTGCAAAGGCTTCAGCTGCAAACATCAAGGCAATGGCAGGCACGGCGGTGCGTATCATTAACGGTAGAATTTTTTTGCGGAATCTTGATAGCGAAGACATTAATCGGCTCCAGGGCTTATATCGTGGGTTTGGGGTCGTTGTCGGAAACTGGGGGGTCGGTTTGTGACACCTTGGAGACCAGTCTATGAAGTTTGTTTGACAGCTTTGTGAAGGAAAAATGACAGTTGTGTGACAGCATGACCAATCTGTCATAAATGCCCGGATGACGAGATGATTGTGTTTTGGTTAAACTCACTTTATTCATCCCCCGATCAGGAAACCACGATGTACGTACCGCAGCATTTCAGCGAAAGCGACACCAGCAAACTGCAGCAGACCATCCGCGACTACGGATTGGGCCTGCTGATTGTGGCCGACAACGCCGGCATCGACGCCAACCATGTGCCTTTTTACCTGAATTGTGAGCAAGGTAATGAGCTAGGCACCTTGCAGTGCCACGTGGCGCGCAGCAATCCGGTGTGGCAACGTCTGCTGGCGGGAGCGTCTG
This sequence comes from Klebsiella pneumoniae, assembly GCA_945869725.1. Classification (GTDB taxonomy): domain Bacteria; phylum Pseudomonadota; class Gammaproteobacteria; order Pseudomonadales; family Pseudohongiellaceae; genus Pseudohongiella. The sequence goes on along the minus strand of CAMBPO010000094.1, from coordinate 1,216 downwards.
CACTAGTCGTTTTTCAGGGGCCGGACGCCTATGTATCGCCGTCGTGGTATCCCAGCAAAGCAGAAAACGGTCGCGCAGTACCCACCTGGAACTATCTGGCGGTGCATGCAGAGGGCAGCGTGCGGGTTATTGAGGATGCCGACTGGCTGCGGCAGCATGTCAGTCAACTGACCCATCAGCATGAATCTGCCATGCCCAAGCCATGGGCGGTCACCGATGCGCCAACAGACTACACAGAACGGATGATACAGGCCGTTGTGGGCCTTGAGATCAGCATTCAGAAACTCACCGGCAAACTCAAGGCCAGTCAGAATCAACCGGAGCGCAATAAGGCCGGGGTGATTGCCGGGCTGAACGCGCAGCATCCGATGGCTAAACTGATTAGCTGAAACAAACATTCTCTTTTCCAAGCCGAGCAACTGATGATGAACCAGAGCCTCTCTTTAAGATTCTTGTTGCTTGCAACCGCGCTGCTGTCGCTGCTGCAATTGTCCAGCGCGCACGCGTCTGAACTGATCAGACACCATGTTGATGCCGATGGCCATGCCATGGCGTTATGGGAAAAATCAGTCCCCGATCCCAAGGGCCATATCCTGCTGCATCACGGACGCACCTGGAGCTCGTTGCCGGATTTTGACTTGCAGGTACCCGGAGAAGAGCTGTCACTGATGGACGGCTTTAATGCCATGGGTTTCAGTGTCTGGGCACTCGATGCGCGCGGGTATGGTGGTACGGCGCGTGACAGCAGCGGCTGGAACACGCCGGACCGCGCCGCAGAGGATCTGGCGATTGTGCTGGATTGGTTGCAGGCACGTAACGGCGAAAAGACCCACGTCTGGGGCTGGTCGTATGGATCGATGGTGGCGCAGCTCACCGCACAACGCTATCCCGATGACTTCCGCTCAGTGACATTGTTTGGTTATCCCACCGACCCGGATACAGACGTGCCTGTTGACACCAACAGCGGCGAGCCGCCACGTCGCCCGACAACAGCAGAAGCCGCCGCCTCGGATTTTATTGTGCCCGGCGCCATCAGTCAGCACGCTATCGATACCTTTGTGGCGGCTGCATTGGCGGCAGATCCGGTGCGCGCCGACTGGAACCAGTTGCATCAGTGGAATGCCCTCGACGGAGCGCTGCTCAACGTCCCGGTGTTGTTATTGCAGGCTGAATTTGACCCGCTGGCCAATACCGATGCCCACGCCCGCCTGTTTGT
>CAMBPO010000093.1 GCA_945869725.1 Klebsiella pneumoniae | reverse complement strand
GTCCCCACGACTAACCGCACGACTAACCGTTATACTAGCCGCCCATGTCTACTTCACTATCTTCCAAGAAACCAGCAAAACCCGCGAAGCCGCGGCGAGTCGGGGCGTCCGGCAAAATGGGCTGGCTTGTGCGTCGGTTCGTATTGGTGTTGGTGGCCGCCATTGCCATCTGGTGCGTTTGGATTGACTACAAGATCCGCCGTGACTTCAGCGCCTTGCAATGGGCGCTGCCGGCAAGGCTGTATGCACGCCCGGTTGAGCTCTACGCCGGAGCGCACCTGTCGGCAGCAGATTTGACCGACACCTTGCAAAGGTTGGGTTACCGCGAAGCCAATCAGGTCAACGAGCCAGGGGAGTATAACGCCAACAGCTCGCGGGTGAGGTTGTGGACACGCGGCTTCAGTTTCTGGGATGGAGAAGAGCCCAGCGTCTATGTGGATGTCGACTTTCTGGGGCGGCGGATAAACTCATTACGCGGCGACGAATCTACCGGAGAGCTGGCACTCGCGAGGCTGGAGCCCGTCGAAATTGCGCAGATAAATCCTGATACCGGCGAGGACAGAGTGCCTCTGGCACTCAGCGACGTTCCTGAACACCTGGTCAACGCAGTGATCGCCGTCGAAGATCAGCGGTTTTACAACCATTTTGGCGTGGATCCGATTGGTATTGCCCGCGCCTTTGTCACCAATGTACGCGCCGGCAGCATTGTGCAAGGTGGCAGCACGCTGACGCAGCAATTGATCAAAAATCTGTATCTGACTGAAGAACAGACGCTGCGACGGAAAATCGAAGAGGCGCTGATGGCGCTGGCCCTCGAACTGCATTTCAGCAAAGATGAAATCCTTGGCGCTTACATGAACGAAATTTTCCTCGGCCAGGACGGCAATCGCGCTATCCATGGTTTTGCGCTGGCGGCAGAGCATTACTTCGGACGCCCGTTGGACGAGCTCGAGCTGGATGAATTGGCGCTGCTGGCCGGATTGCCGCGTGGTGCGTCGTTTTACCATCCGCGCCGCAATCCTCAGCGGGCAACCGACCGGCGCAATGTCGTGCTGGCGCAAATGATGAACCAGGGATTTATCACCCAGCAACAAATGGAGCAGGCGCAGGCGCAAGAGCTCAGTGTATCGGCGCGTCCGACACAACGCGGCAGTGGTTATCCCGCGTTTATGGATCTGGTGCGCAACGACCTGTCCCGCGATTACGATGCCGACGCGCTGCAGACTGAAGGATTGCGGATCTTCACCACGTTGGACCTTCGCGTTCAGAACACCATGGAAGCAGCTCTTGGTGATGCAGTCGCCGCTGTTGAGGTGCCTGACGGACCGGACCGTCCTGCGGGTGATCCGCTTGAGGCTGCGATGGTTATCACTGACGCCAGTACCGGCGATATCCGCGCGGTAGCCGGCAGCAGACGACCCGGCTATACCGGCTTTAATCGTGCACTGCGAGCGGTCAGGCCGATAGGGTCGCTGGTCAAACCGGCAGTGGTGCTGACCGCTCTGGAGTCCGGCGATTTTACTCTGGCTAGCATACTCAGCGACGCGCCGGTGACAATCGCACTGGACGGCGGCGACTCGTGGTCACCCCGCAATTACGATAACCAGATGTATGGCGATGTGTATCTGTACGACTCACTGCAACGCTCATTAAATCTGGCCACCGTTGATATGGGCATGAAAGTCGGCGTTGCCGATGTGGTAGAAACCTTGCGGGAACTCGGCCTTGAGAGTAATCCCCAGCCTTTCCCCTCGGTCTTGCTGGGCTCTGTGAACATGAGTCCATTGAATGTTGCACAGATGTACCAGACGCTGGCCAGCAACGGCTTTCGGTCACCTCTGCGCGCCGTGGAAGCAGTGACAACCGGCACCGGTGAACGCCTTGCCCGTTATGGCATCGAAACTCAGCAGGTCGCTGATCCGGCCGACATGTTTCTGCTGGAATGGGCCATGCAAGGCGTTTTTGAACGTGGTACCGCACGCAACATGATTAACCGTCTCGACAGCAACCTGCCCCTTGCCGGAAAAACCGGCACCACTAACGATTTGCGCGACAGCTGGTTTGCAGGTTATGGCAGCGATCTGGTTGGCGTGGTCTGGCTTGGGCATGATGACAACCGCGAAACCGGATTAACCGGATCCTCCGGTGCGCTGCGGGTATGGACAGACATTATGGGCAGACTCGACATACAACCACGACAGTCGTTTGCCCCCTCCGACATTGTATTCCAGCGTGTTGCCGAGCAACCCGTGCGCAGCGGTGGCGGACCCGACTGCAGTAATGCCGTGATGCTGCCCTTCAGAGCGGGGCAGTTGCCTGACCCGGCTACCCGCTGTGACAATACCGACACCTTGCTCGACACCTTGATCGACCGCGTCAGGAACCTAAACCCATGATGACCCGAATCAGTGTTTTACTGTTGCTGAGCCTGCTCAGTGCCTGCGCCAACTATAGCGGGCCATCACGACCCGGGGCGCCGGTGTCCACCAGTGAGCCCGCCTCCGTGCGTGACGCGGCCGAACCGGTTGCGCCCGCTCAGGAAACCGCAAGATCCTTTCCGGTTCAAGTACCTCCACAACGGGTGGACATTCCGGCCCAGCCCGAGACAGCACCACCGCCCGAACCGGTGCCGGAAACCCCACGGGAGCGCGCTGCACCTGCGGGAACACCGGCATCGACCTTGCTGGCCTCGGTAGATCAGGCGATTGCCGATGGCGACCTGGAAAGAGCCGCCGCGGTGAGTGAGCGGGCTCTGCGCATCAGCCCGCGTGATGCTTATCTGTGGTATCGGCTGGCCAGTATCCGTTATCAGCAGCAGCGTTATGGTGAAGCCGAAGGTTTTGCGCGCCGTGCACTGAGCTTTGCCGGCAATGACGGGGATCTGAGTCGGGAGATCAATAATCTGCTCGGGCAGATCAGCCAGCGCTGACGAGGCAGCTTCTTGCCCAACGGAAGTCTCTGGCAAAAAGGCCGTGGCGGGCAAAGCCGTTTATCGGGTCTGAATCTGCCAGCGCTCATCCGTGCACAACACACAGCCCTCGCCTTCAAACATTCGCGCCGCCTGCACATCGTCAAGCAATTTCCAGCGCAGCCACGCGGTCATGGGTCCGCGAAAACTACCACCGGTATCCATGGGTGCAAAATGCGTAGCGCCGCGCAGGTTTGCCCAGAATACCGGCACATTGGCAGAATCGAACACCGGCTGCTGATTCGTCGCGGCGCTCGCGCTAAAGTCCTCCTGACCCGACAACAGCAACATCGGCCCACGCTGATTGGCGGCAGCCTGCGGGTTATGACGCTCGCCCAGCACATAAGGCTGGATTGCCACCACGGTGGTGATGCGTTCATCCCGGCCTAGCATGATCGCACCTCCACCGCCCTGAGAATGGCCCGCAGCGGCTACGCGCCCACTGTCAACGCGTTGAAAGAAGGGGCTGGCACTATCAGAGTTCTGAGTGAGCATGTAATTCAGACAATCGCGCATTTCAACACCACGACCGGCATTGGGTGACATGGACGCCACCACTATCAACTCATGGCTGGCCCAATGTTCCAACAAACTGCGATAGGCCGCAGGGCTGGCGTGTGTGCCATTGCCCCAGATCACCAGCGGGTGTTGTTTGCGCTGACCAGACGGCGCATCAGGCGTTAGCCATTCACGCGGATGAAAAATGCGGCAGTGCAGCCCGCCGCGGGTTTCAACAATATTTGTCTGCGCACCGGCGTCAAAAAATGACTGAGACAAGGCGATGGTATCTACCGCCGGCCTGGCTGCGCAACCGGCCATTATCAGACCCAGCGCAAGCAGGGCAAACGCAGCAACAGGTGTGCTGCAGGATGAATACTCACCGGGCACGCTCTGACGCCTCAAACTTTGATCCATCAACTGCCGATGCCTCCGTCCCCGGCAATCTGGCGCAAATCTGCCGTCACCCGGCCAACCGCAGGAATACCGTCTTCATGAGCGGGGTCAAACCACGGCTCAGCCAGTGCTTCACGCTGCCATTGCTGCATGCCCGGCAGCTCCAGTAACAATTGTGCGTACGCCATACAAGCCGGATTCAACTGCAGACCGTAGGTCTGAATGCGGTAGGCAACCGGGGCAAAAAACGCATCTACCGCGGTGAATGAGCTGCCCGCCAGGTACGGGCCTTCAAACAATTGCAGACCTTCAGACCACAGCTCTTCAAGCCGATTGAGATCCTGCTGCAGCGCAGGCGAAATCTCATGTAATGCCACACGAATACCAACGTTCATGCCGCAGATATCGCGTAACACTGAAAACCCCGAATGCATTTCGGCGGCTGCACATCGCGCCCAGGCGCGCGCCCGGTCATCGCCAGGCCACACACCCTCGCGGCGCTCTGCCAGATACTCGGTAATCCCCATGGAATCCCAAACCGCCACGCCATTGTCCATCAGGCAGGGGACTTTGCCGCTGGGGCTGAACTTGCGGAACAGCTCCCAACTGGAGCCATCACAAAACGGCACCAGATCCTCTTCAAAGGTGATGCCCAGTTGACGCATTAATATCCATGGGCGCAAAGACCAGGACGAATAATTTTTGTTGGCAATAAACAAAGTGAACATAAATTCTCTCCTCAGGTAACGATATAACGCTCCTGAACAAATCCATTTTTTGAAGACACTGCGTTCAATAATTTTAACGTTCGTTCTGCACCCGCCATGCTGAACAGCGGCAAGCCACTACCCAGCAACACTGGTATGCGGGTAATGATCAGCTCATCGATACAATCGGCAAGCAAAAATGCCTGAATGGTCACACCACCATCAATGTAAATTCTGTTGAGTTTTTTTTGTGTCAGACGTTTAATTATTGCTTCCGGTTTGCCGGCATCAACCGACACCAAACCTTTAAGGCGATCAGGGATTTCCATGTCACGTGTTGTCAGCACAACAACGGGAATGTCATAGGCCCATTCACCAAAACTCAATACCTTTTCAAAGGTATTTCGGCCCATCACCACCGCATCAATGTCGGTGATAAATTGTTCATACGACAGTCCCTTCATCGCTTCAACTGAATACTCCGGTCGATCCAACCACTGCACATCACCATCCGGGCGCGCAATAAATCCATCAACACTGGCGGCAATATAGACTAGACAGGTTGAATTTGAGTTGTTAGCCATGACTGACTCCTGAGCAAAGATAAAACATCTGAAACGGAAAGTGATGAGGATCAAGTGCCGTAAACACCGTCAACATCAGCAGCTTTGGATAATGCGCGATACTGGTCACCCCAGCAACCCCGCAAACACGCCCTGGTACCAGAGCGCAGCGACAACAATAACCGTGATACTGAGGACTACCCAGGTTTTCCATGGGCGCTTCTTTTCGGCAAACGGGTCAATCAGCGAGCGGCTGGCGCCTGCCGGTAATATAGCCAGTCCAGCACCGCTTGCGCCTGCGCATAAAATCCGGCAACAGATGCCGAGGTCACGCCATTGACGCCGCTTCTGTCTGGTGTCCCGCCCCTGGGTGTCAAGAACCTCATGGATCAGTTGGCGTACGTCCGCCTCGTTGCTCAGTTCTGCCACCACTACACCGTCACCGTTAAAATAATCCGGAGAAAATAAACGTGTGATGTCGGAGAGATCAGCCACCTCTAGTGCATCATCCGACGACTTGCCCATGTACTTGAGCACTGTCATGGCGGCCATCGCCATCGGCATCTAGCAATGCTGCGGTGCGCGCATCAAACTCCAGCCCGGTGGCGGGGCAATTGAGGACAGTCCACAGTTTGGGGTCTAACTCAGACAAATGCCGCAGGTCATCAGCGGTTTCCAGCCTCACCTGATCAAAGCCGCCTGATCTGAAAAAGCGCCAGATATGATGTGCTTTGTTTTTATTCAGTATGCGATCCAGCATAGTGTGAGCTCCAACGTGATGTTATCGCCCGGATAGTAATCCATGCTGCATCTGCCACCAAGCTTGACATCAGCTTCGCCCGGGTCAGGACTTGTTTGACACACCAGGATGGCTATTCTGGCTCTCACGAATCAGTGTGGTCAATTGCGCCCGGTTTTTGACAAAGGTTTTCTGATAAATGCGCGATGAATGATCCTTGACGGTCTGCAATGAGATAAACAATTGGTTGGCAATCTCCTGGTTGGTTTGCCCGGCATAGATGCCACGCAGCACATCGGCTTCTCGTTTGCTGATGCCATAGCGACGCAATATGTCGTCCAGCGGCAAAGAGGGTGGTGCCATTTCCTCTGTCGCCCCGTAACAATAGACAACAACCATCGCGGTATTAAACAGATAAAACAGAAACGCAAACACACCATTAAAGTGTTGGTAGGCTGTCAGTGGCGTGAAAACAAACAGATGAATAATGCCTGAGGCAAAGATCAGCATGATCAGCCATCGCTCGCCGAGTCGACTGATGAATGGCTGTTTTCCGCTCAGTAACACCCCCAGCAGTGCCAGCGTACTGGTCATGGCCACAACGGACCCAAGGCTGGAGAGGCTGTCTGCTACCGACCAACCCCACCAGACCAGCGCTAACACGACCACGGCGCTGGAGACGGCGGTCAACAGCAGCACGGGCATCACTGGCCGTTTTTGCAGCCGGGCTGCCCATACCAACAACATGGTCAGACTCACCATCAAAAAGGGTGCGCCCATTTGCGCCAGCAGCAATGCAACCCG
>CAMBPO010000092.1 GCA_945869725.1 Klebsiella pneumoniae | reverse complement strand
ATGTACATTCCCGCAGAGATCTGGCGCCAGAACGCACACAATGTCAGCAAGCTGATTATTGCTGACAAACCTGTCAGCAGCATTGTGCTTGACCCACGCTGGGAAACGGCCGACACCGATATGGAAAACAACTTCTACCCGCGACGAATCATTCCTTCTCGCGTTGAGGCATTTAAGTCCGAAGCCGGTGGTGGACTGGTTGGCCGTGACATCATGCAGGACATCAAAACTGAGCTGAAGTCTGCCGATGATGAAGGTGAGAAAGAGTGATAGGCCGACCTCTGCTCAAGGCGACTGTATTGCTGGCGGTGTCATTCACACTGCCGGCGATTGTGCTGACAGATGTGCCGGCGATTGTGCCGACAGCTGTGCCGACAGCTGTGCCGACAGCTGTGCAGATGATGATACCAGCCTCGCTTTCAACCAGCGTGCACGCACATCAGCAAAAGGCCGCGATTACCCGCGTGGTGTTTAATGAGCGCACTGGCACCCTGGAAGTCATGCACCGCTTTTATTTGCATGATGCCGAGCACGCCGTACGTCAGTTGATCGACAGTGACGCTGACATTATTGGCAATGAACAGACGCGGGCGCAGTTTGCAGAGTACGTGCAGCAGCAGTTCTCCTTAACAAGTGCCTCCGGCGAAGCCCTGGTGTTATCGCCGGTCGGGCATGAAATCGACGGCAATTTCTTCTGGGTTTATCAGGAAAGAACGCTGCCCGCCAACGTGACATCGCTGCAGGTGATTCATAACGCGTTACGGGAAGTGTGGCCGGATCAGATAAATACGGTCAATGTTGAGCGGGGCGGTTCGGTCACTACCCTGACATTTCAGGGCAGTGACGAACAGCTGAGTGTGGCGCTGGAGTAATCGTCTGTCAGTTGTGTTCCGCGTGAATGTCCGTGCCGTGTGTCTCAGTCAACATCCACACCGACCACAGTGTCGCCAGCGATGCCAACATGATGTAGCCGGACACGTAAACAATCCCGTACTCATTCCACAGCAACACGGCAATTGTTGGCGCCAACGCGCCACCCACAATGGCACCAATCTGATAACCCAGAGAAGCTCCTGAGTAGCGCACTTTGGTGGAGAACAGCTCGGTAAAAAATGCCGCCTGAGGGCCGTACTGCAGCCCCATAAAGCCCAGCCCTACTGCTATAGCCACGGTGATCAGCACAAAGTTGCCGGTATCAATCAGCGGGAACAACGCAAAACCCCACAGTCCGGTCAGCAAGGCGCCCAACATAAAGATGCCACGTCGACCGTGTGTATCTGAGTAATGCGCAGCCCAGAACTGGAACGGAATCTGTACCGCCGAGGCAATCAGTACCGCCGACAGCATGGTATTTCGCGACAATCCCACACCCCCAGCCGCGCTGCTGCCATAAGCCACCACAAACGCAATCATGATGTAGAACGTCACCTGAATAGACAGGAAGGCGCCGGCCGCCAGCATGATGCGCTTAGGATACAGGCGAAGCGCTTCCAGCACCGGAGAGCGTGTTACGGCTTCTTTTGCCGGGGCAAGACCGGCCTTCTGACGCTCGATTTTAAGACGCTCCAGCTCTTTAAACGCAGGGGTGTCTTCAAGATGCAGCTGCACATACATGCTGATACCAATCAGTATGACGCTGGCCATAAAGGGCACCCGCCAGCCCCAGCTCATAAACGCTTCTTCAGAGACGGTATAACTGATCAGCAGGAAGGCAAGGTTAGCCAGAATCACCCCGATGGGTGCGCCCGCCTGTGCATAGGCGCCGTACCAACCGCGTTTGGTTGGCGGCGCGGTTTCAGTGACCAGCAGCATCGCGCCGCCCCACTGCCCGCCGATGGCCAGGCCCTGCACAAATCGCAGCAACACCAGCAGGATGGGCGCCAGCGGCCCCGCAAACGCATAGGTCGGCAACAATCCAATCAGCGTTGTGGCAACGCCCATCATCAGCAGCGCAATCACCAGGACTTTTTTGCGCCCCACACGGTCACCGAAGTGACCAAAAATGATGCCGCCCAGTGGACGCGCCAGGAAGCCTATGGCAAAGGTGCTGAAGGAGGCAATTAACGCCACCATTGGTGGCATATCAGCCGGGAAAAACAGGATTGGGAAGACCAGTGCGGCAGCCGTGCCGTAGAGGAAAAAGTCATACCATTCGATGGATGTGCCCGCAAGCGAGGTCAGGGCCACCTTGCGCATATTGGCTTGGGTGTGTTGATCGATTGGCGCCGCAGCAGCCGATTGTTGTGCCGTCATAAAAGCTCCTCTGCTCATTATTGTTTTCACAAACGCCGCGATATTGCGCTGGAAATGTAAACAACGCAAGCGTCTGTACGTTAACAAGTAGAGACCAGAATCCCATGGTTTTCAGGGCTCACGGGGTTCTGGTGAGGTCAGAGATGATTGTAGTATGCCTGCTGTCGAAGCGGTCCGAGGTTGAGGCGGAAAACAAACTCTAAATCGACGCCGATAATGCCGTTCTGACAAGAAATTGTGATCGATTCATGCCGGCTTTTGCTGCCGCCGCATCAATTTTTCTGAGCGCAAATCTGGGCACGCTGATATTGATGCGTTCAGCCGGCCCCATCAATTTATCCAGATCAACATCAACCAGTGCCCAGATTCCGCCTGTAAATTCATTTGAGCTCTGGTGTTCATCGATCGAACTTGGCATTGGCACCGCATCTTTGTCTTCGAGCAGGCCTTCAATGTGAAGTTCGATTGCCTCCTGCGACATGCGGAGTGCTTCATTCAATGTATCGCCCGCAGAGAAACAGCCGGGCAAATCCGGCACGGTTACGCCGAAGGTGCTGTCAGGGTCTTTATGGATCACGATGGGGTAAAACATGAAGTTGCTCCTACTATGCTCATTTGAGTTCTGCGTGCTTCAAAATAGAATTGAAGGTCCCATTGGGCAGATCCTTCCGGGGATGCGGGACGGTTACACTGCCTGTCTTTGAATGATGCCTAAATTGAAAATGACTGCCTTTGACAGCAACCAGCATCCAGCCATTAGTTTCGAGCACCTTGATAATCTCTTTGCTGTCCATAGCACACCCTATCATACACACGTATACACACGCTGGTGCAGTCCCTTTTTTATGCGGTCGAATCAAGCCAACACTGAGGTCGTTATAGCCGTATGAACGTCGGTTTGCGTGGTTCGTTTTCTCATGGCCGCCACCCGCCACTTAAGGTTTGTTTAAGTTATCAAACGCATACTGCAGGCTCTGTCGATGACAAGAGATCAAGCCAAATGCCTGACAGCACATTTTTCTCAGCCATCAAATCGGTTCTGATTGTCCGCCCGAACGTCAGGTTGGGTAACAACCTGCTGTTGACGCCGCTGCTCGCAGAGTTAGAGAAAAAATTTCCACGGGCCCGGATTGATGTTCTCACCTCGAGTCAGGATGCCCCTGCCCTCTTTTCAGGGTTTTTGACGGTTGATCGGGTGCTGGTGTTTCCCCGCCATGGTGCCAGTCATCTGCCTGCGTATCTGAACGTGCTGAGGAAATTGCTCAGCAGACACTATGACCTTGTGGTTGATCCTTGCCCAAAGTCCCGTACCTCCCGCCTGTATTCATCGCTTGTCAGAGCAAAATTGCGAATCGGCTTTGGCAGTGATCAAAAACCGGCAGCGGCAAATTTTTTCACGGCCGCGATATCGCAAGCACCCCAACACATGGGGAAGTATCCGGTTTACCTGGTACGGTCTGTCTTGGGAGCATCAGGTGTCCAAGGGCAATCGGAATCACAGGCGTTTCCCAATCTGGATATTCGATTGTCGCCCGCTGAGATCGCCGCGGCGCGCAGCATTCTTCATAAGCTGTTAGGTGAACATGCGTTGCACAAGCCGGTATTGGGGATTTTTACCGAAGCAACCGGACTTAAAAAATTATCCATAACCTGGTGGCGAGAGCTGATTTGCGAACTGACAACCATAGCGCCAGAGCTACAGGTGCTGGCGATTGCCCCACCCGGTCAACTGACAGAATTGGCAGAACTGGCAGAACCCGGACGGGTTTACAGCTGGCAATCATCTGATGTCAGGCAGGTCGCGGCGATGATTGAGGCGGTTGGGCTCTTTGTCTGTGCCGACAGTGGTGTCATGCATCTTGCGGCAAGCACCCGCGCGAAAGTGGTGGGCCTTTTCTGTCACACGGATCCACTGACGTACACTCCGTTAAGTGCAACAGGTTCGGCGATCAACCCCGCATTAGGGCAAAGGCAGGTGGCTCGCGCCTTGCTTTCTGAACTAACCAGCTGAACTTACAGGCTGAACTAATCCAGAAAGCGCGCAAAATCATTTTTCAGTTGTAAAGGTTTCCTTGACAACTGAGGTGACACGTGAGGGGTGAGCCTCGTGCTAAAACGCCCATTTCCAATCTCTCTTGAATCCGGCAGAGGATCTATAGTGGCTTAAAAGTGGCCCTAGGCTGTTGAATCGCATTGGCTGCTCCCAGACGTTTGCTGTCATCAGGGCAAAAATTTAACCATTTATCCCTACTGTCAGGCGATTGAAAAATGATCGTAACTGTCAATTATTCCCACGTATTCCTTTGGCTGGTGAGATCAAATGATTCCCAGAATTCACAACCTTTCCCCCAGTCTGATCCTCAAGCGCCACCCGTGCATCCTTCGCGATCTTGCCACCGCTCTTCGCAGCCACTTTGTTCTCATCCATGCCGGTCGCGTTTTTTGTTTCAGCAATTTTACGCGTGGACAACTCAGCTAGCGCCGTAAAAATTAATTCCGCTTCACTCATGTGATCACGCAGGTTCTGGCTCTTCAGTCCTTTCAATTCCTTGTGCTCTTTGACGCTGACTTCAGCCCATTCCTGATGAATGATGTTTGTCAGAATGGCAAACTCTGATCCCTTCTTGATGTCATGGTTTGACCAATAGTCGGTGAGCTTGTTGCGGGTCTCCTGGCCCATCATGCGTTGTTGAATCCATTTCTCGCTGCGGCCATGCTTTTGCCATGTCTCCCGGGCACGATTCAGGGACAACGCAGGGTCTGCCAACTCCTGCATGCGCTCGTAGCCCACTTTGGCCAGCCAAAGTTTGATGGGTTCAGCTTTCGGGCTGGGGATCGACTGTACCAGCCGCAGCAGGGTTTCGGCGGTGGCGACATCTGTAATCCGCTGCTTTCCGTCTGACGCAGTCATTTTCAACTGGTTACAACCTGTAACCAGTTGGCTGCCTTCCTTGGCCAGGCGGTTCTTTAGCACTTTCCAGTAGTTACGCGCGGCCTGATAATCCGCCTGTTGCGTCAGCACCTGCACAATATCAACAACCGAGAACCACCAAATTTCAGCGTCCTCGTCATAAACACGGCGAATCTTGTAATCCTCGAATAGAGTCATGTCGGCTTTCATGGTTATCACTCCCTGATGGTTAACATAGTTGACGCGTGAGACAAAACATGTACTGTATATAAATACAGTTATATCAGGGTTTTTGAAGTGCGTTAAGCCCGTCTTGCAGCCGGGCGATCAAACTACGGCGTAAGCTAAGCGGGCTTTCGACAATAAGCTCTGGCACGTATCTCATCAGATCGCGCACCAGCTCGCGTTCATCGTTGTACTGAAAACTAAGCACATAGTCATCGCCATCCCATCGGCCGACTTGTTTCGGATGCCACTGCTGCATGGAAATTTCACGTGCAATTGCTTTTTGAAACCGCAGCGTTGCCGTGTGAACGCCCTTTCCGGCGAATATTCCGTAACTGCCAGAAAAATGTTCCTCTCTTTCGTGTCGGGGAACGATGTGTGCGGGTTGGTTGTTCTCGGTTTGGATGATGCGATCTATGCGCGCGAGACTGAAACTGCGTATGGCGTGCTGTTTATGGCACCACGCGTCCAGATACCAGTTATCGCGATAGTAAAGCAGGCTCTGTGGGCTAACGGTGCGCGTGCTGGTCTTGTTGTTGAAATTTGTGTAGACGATGGTGATCTGTTGGGATCGGAGAAGCGCGTCTCCAACCCGCAGAAAGATGTCATTTGGTATGGTGCGGTGTCCAAGAGGGAGCACCTTGATGCGATCCATTAACGACTTTGGGTTGATTTTTCGGGTTTTCAGCAGTTTGTGAACTTCATGTTCGATGGCTTTAAGTTCTTCATTCAGAAGGCCGTTGCCAAACTTCTCCAGAACATGCAGTAGCAGGGCCATTGATTGAAGTTCTGCTGCCGTTAACCAGAGTCCTGGTAGCTGGAAGAGCTGATTCGGCGCGTTGACGTATGCCCAGCCTCTGCCTTGCACGTAGTCCACGGGTGCAGAGAAGTAATCTCGCAAAGAATCGATCAGGCGCCTTACGGTCTTGGGCGTACACTCGAGCTTCTCTGCGAGCGTGCCTATCTGTATGGGCTGGCGGTGAGTTGTGAACAGTTGATGCAACTGTTGCATCCGGTCGAGTTTATCCATGTATCTTCCTTGACATGCGTTATTGCTACGTAAACTAAAGCAACGGGTGACACCTTGTCACCCGTTGTTGCTCGATTACTTTATCCCCTTAATTCAACACCGCTTCATACACCACGCGCTGTGCGGTGTTGTTATCAAACGTTACACCGCGCGGGCCACCGCGGCGCTGCTCCATGTAGATCATAAAAAATTCGTTTTCTGGATCAACCACAAACAGCGTGCCGCCGATGCCGCGCCAGCCGAAATTGTGCGCGCCGTCGGGGTTGCTGGCATCCACAGGCTGCAGGTGGA
>CAMBPO010000091.1 GCA_945869725.1 Klebsiella pneumoniae | reverse complement strand
GGCGACAAAGTGCTGGAAGTGAAAAACCTGTGCAAAGGTTTTGGTGATCGCATGCTCATCAACGACCTGACGTTTTCTGTGCCAAAAGGCGCGATCGTCGGCATTATTGGTGGTAACGGTGCGGGTAAAACCACCTTCCTGCGCATGCTGACCGGTGTTGAAAAGCCCGACAGCGGCACTATTGAACTCGGCGAAACCGTGGATCTGGCCTACGTAGATCAGAGCCGCGACTCACTCAACGGCGACAAAACCGTGTGGGAAGAATTGTCCGATGGCCAGGATATCCTGCAGATCGGCCGGTACGAGATTCCCTCACGTGCCTACGCCGGCCGCTTTAACTTCCGTGGCGGCGACCAACAGAAGTTTATCAAGGATCTGTCCGGTGGAGAGCGCAACCGCCTGCATCTGGCAAAACTGCTCAAGCGTGGCGCCAATGTGCTGCTGCTCGACGAACCTACAAACGATCTTGATGTGGAAACCTTGCGGGCACTGGAAGAAGGTCTGTTGAACTTCCCCGGCGCCGCCGTTGTGGTGTCGCACGATCGCTGGTTCCTCGACCGTATCTGCACACACATTCTGGCGTTTGAAGGCGACAGCCAAGTGGTGTTCCACGAAGGTAACTACTCCGACTACGAAGCCGATCGCCGCAAACGCCTCGGTTCGGAATATCAGCCGACACGCATCAAGTACCGCAAACTCGGGTAAATTCAGTTAGACACAGAGGCTGGCGCGCAGATCCTTCAACCGGTTCTGTCGCTCCTCATAACTGAGCGGGCGCGACGGGTTCTCAGGCAAGGCCTGCACCATCGGCACCTCTAGCTGTTCGCCGCGCATCACGCGCTCACACAGCTGTTTGTAGTAGTACGAAAACAGCGGGAACACTTTGTCTTCCGGCTCTGTGGCCAGCAGGTACCAGTCGGTCGCTTTGCCGGCAAAATACACCGCCGGGTGGCACCAGGTATGCAGATGTTTGGGCGCGGGTGCACGACAGGCTTCGGTGTAAGCTTCCCACTCCGAGGGCAGTCCAAACAGGTCAAATGACTGTTCACAGGCGCGGATCATCGTTGAGATGGTCGGCAGATAATCCTGACTTTTCACCAGCCGGCGCGCGGCGGTCACCAGTTGCAGCGGATGAAAATCTGACAGGCATTCCAGCCAGTACTTTTTGGCCAGGATCAGCCGGTCCGGATCGCCGTAAGCTTTGTGATACTGGTTGTGATAGGCGAGCTCAAATTCGGCAAATATCTGGTTGATGGCATCAATCAGATCCGGGCCGTTTTGCTCATGACGGGTTTCTTGGCCACGACGTTTACCGCGACTCTGGCCCGGGCCAGCGCCCGCAGCATCGTCACCCTTAATCGGCCCAGCTGCGGTCGGTGAAACGCTTAAATGCGGCTTCAAGGCCTTGCCCGCCTCGTTCAGCAGCGAATTGATCTTTTGCATAACGATCCGTTAATCCTGTTTTGATGGCTTCCGGGCGCCGCGCCCAGCTGTATTTCACAAACTGCAAAAAGCGCGTGTTCCATGATGACTGCGGCTGGCCGGTATCGCGCCAGTAGAGTACAAACTCTGCGACTTTGCCGCGCGCAAAGGCCTCGTCGATTTCGGCCAGCCGCAGCACTTCAAACACATCCGGGCTGGGCTGCCAGTCTTCGGCAATCGGGCGCGGTACACCGTCGTTGACCACCGAGACCTGATAACGCGCCCATTGTCGGCGAATGTGCTCAATAAAGCGGGTATTCCACGCGCCATTCTGACCGCCGCGTTCGCGCCAGTAAAGCACAAACTCCGGCACAGCGTCGTCGATAAACGCCTCGCTGATGCCGGCATTGTGCAGTATCGACACGGCATCCGGATTGGGCCGCCAGTCTGCAGACATCGGTGCATCTAACTCGGCCGAGCCACGGCGGGTCTGCTCCATGCGCCACTCGCGCAGCACATGCTTGTAAAACGCATTACCCCAGGAGAATCGTGATTGCGCACGATCACGCCAGTACATCACAAAACCCGGCACCAGACTGAGCGCAAAGGCATCGGGCACACCATGCTGCCGACACAGCGACAACCACTCCTGATCCGGCTGCCAGTCGTTAGAAATATAGGCCGCTGAACCATCGCGCGTGCGCACGCCCGACACCGCCGCGCTGGCCTTTTGCGCACGTTGGGACATACGTTGCGGCACTCGTTGTGGCACACGCTGGGGTGTTGAATGGGGTGTCACATGGGGTGCTGAATGGGCTGCAGACTGCGGCGCCGACTGTAACGCCGGTGCCGGCTCGGACTGCAAGGCCAGCCGCTGATTAATCGCAAACAGCCAGCTGTCATCGCGCCCGGTAATCGGATCAATCAGAATCAGCCCAAGATCCTGCAGACTTTTTTGCACCCGTTTGACATCAATCCACGCCCAGAATGGCAGCGCGTCCAGCAGCGCCTGCTGATCCAACTCCAGCCAGTTCAGACCCTGACGCAGCACACCGGCTCTATACATCATCAGCTCGCTGAGCACGTGCAGCAACACGGCCTCTTCCAGACCGATGGTTGCCGCCAGCGTTGGCGAAATGATTAATGGACGTTCGGGTATCAGTGAGGATTGCATGGCGCGCCTGGGCGTTGGTTCAGCGTGATTCTGTTTCTGTGTTCGAGCCCGAGCTTACCACATCAGACGCTGCCACCGCCCGCTGCCGGGCACTGATCAGGATCAAAAACCCGGCAAATACAAACGCTGCGCTGGAGACCACCGGCGACAACAGCCAACCGTCAAACCACCACGGCAGCAGCGCACACAGCCCCCAGAATACTGCGCTGTGCATCACCGCATCGCGCCGGCCTTCCAGTATCCGGCCGTTCAGCCAAAGGCCCGCGCCCAGCGGAATAAAATGCACCAGCGCCTGAGTAAAGTTATCCACCGGCACCCATAACAGAAACGCCATCATGACCAGCACCAGCACCACATGCACCGTCAGCACGGCCGCTGACAAGGCTGCGGGTATCGACGGGTTAAACTTCTGCTGAGTCTGTGGCAGACAACGCGGCAGCGGATAACGCTCATTGACATCCGCTGGCCGCCAGCCGGTAGGCATAAACCACAACCGCACTTTGTCCCACCAGCGCTCGGCGTGCCAGCTGTCCTGCAGCAATTGCCAATGCACCTGCGCGTTGGCAAAAAACGGGTTCCAGCTGTGCAGCGCCTTACGCACTCCGTAAGCACAGGGCTCATCGGCCAATTCCGCCTGATAGGTACCAAACAGGCGGTCCCACAGAATAAACACCCCTCCATAATTGCGGTCGATGTACGGATCATTGATGGCGTGATGCACTCGGTGGTTCATCGGCGTCACAAACACCAGCTCCATCCAGCCCAAGGTGCCAATCAGACGTGTGTGCACCCAATACTGATAAATCAGATTCAGCGAACCCACGGTGGCAATGACTTCCGGCGGGAAACCCATAAACAGCATCGGCAGGTAAAATACCGATCCGACGATAAAACTATTAAACGGCTGACGCAGTGCAGTGGTGAGGTTGTACTCTTCACTTTGATGGTGCACCACATGAATGCCCCATAACACATTGATGCTGTGTTGGGCGCGGTGACTCCAGTAATAACAGGCGTCGTAGAACACAAAAGCCACCACCCACAACAGCGGCGTCATCGTCAATTCACCATGCGGCAACACCGTCCACAATGTTGTGTAGCCCAGAAAACTCAACAGGCGCGTGGCAAATCCCGTTGTCAGGCTGATCATGCCGGTGCTCACCGACGCCACTGCATCGTTGAGCCGGTAAACGCCCGCTTTGCGGTAATGGTTGACCGCCAGCTCAACAAAAATCAGCAAAATAAATATCGGTATGGCCAAAAGAATCAGGTTCATGGTTATTGTTCTCTGATGATCCAATCAGCTGTTACATATACTCCAGCGTGCCAATTCGTGCCAGCATTTCAGTGACAATCTGCAGATCCATCTCAAACTGCTCAATGGTTTTGAATTCATTATCTGTATGCCCGGTGTACTTCACACCCGGCATCGCCAGACCAAACTGCACACCATTGGGCAGATCATGAATCGAGGTCGCGCCATCGGAGGACATAAACTCGCGCGGCAGATTCAGATTCTCGGTGGCGACATCCAGCAGCGTCTGTATCCACTGACCTTCCGGGTTGCGGAACATTGGTTCGGCAATCGACAGCTGCAGATCCAACGGCAAATTGCTCAGCGCCGACCACTCATTCAGACGGTCCAGAATATCCTGCTGCAACTCAGCCATGTCACGCCCCTTGGGTACGCGCAGATTGGTGATCAGCTGCATGCCCGTGTTATCCACCTGCACATAGGTCAGCGATGCCGTCAGCGGCCCCATAAAGTCATCACTAAAATCAATGCCCAGCTGACGCCCGGTGTAGTCCAGCCCAAAATTGCTGACCGCATACAAAATCGCATCGGTCAGATGATTGTTTTTGATGGGCACCACCAGCCCGCTTTCAAAGATAAAATCAAACAGCCGCGCCACCGGATTCACGCCTGTCCACGGCTCCGACGAATGCGCCGACACCCCGGTCACCCGCAGCTCCACACGATCCGCCAGCGCCGTGGCGCTGATGGCAAAGTCCGCGCCATTTAACGCCACATAATTACTGCTTAAATGCTGCAAACGTGCCGCCAGCGCAGCCGGATCTGCCGCCAACAAAGTCGCTGTCGCTGCACCCGGAATCTGATTGCCCGCCAAACCACCGGTCAGATGAATCAGCTCCGCGCCCTCACCTATCGCTGCACGATACGGAAACTGCGCCAGCAAGGTGCCATAACCCTTCTCGGCAATAATCACCGGATACCCGCCATCCAGCGCAATGTTGAAGTCTGGCAGCGGATTGCGCTGCAGATAATAAGGCATGGCCTCGCCCGTGGTTTCCTCGGTGGTATCAATCAACAAACGTATGGTGCGCTGCAATGGCAACTGCTCCTGCACAATCACCCGCATCGCGACCATCACCGCCACAATACCGTTTTTATTGTCCTCCGCACCGCGCCCATACAAACGCCCGTCTATCTGCGTCAGCGTAAACGGATCCAGTTGAGTACCGTCATCCAGCACCCAGTCTGCGGCGTTGGCGGGGACAACGTCGGCGTGGGCGTGCAAAGCTACCAGCTCCGTGTTGCCAGCCGGCGCGCCCGGCAAGGTGATCTCATAGATGCGGTGATCAACATTGCGGAAGGTCAGGCCAAACTCCAGCGCCAAGGCCTCCAGCCGCGCCGCTATCCGATGGAAAGCCGGATTGTCATATTGCGCCACCGACGCATCCAGAAACGTCGGAATTGCCACCAGCTCTTTTAAAACCTCTCGGGCTTCGTCGGCGTAACGCACTCGGGTGTAGATACCGAGCAGCCGGAACAGCTGCGCCTGCTGCTCCGCGTCCGTCACTGCCTGCCCGGATTGGTAAACCTCGGTTATCGCGGCCAGTTCCGGATGTAAGGATGCAACCTGCGAGAGAAAGTCATCAAAATTTTGGATGCGCTGAGTCGACAGCTGCAGCAGCAGCGCGTCCGTGTGCGCTTTGGTCAGGTTAGCGGCACTGGCCGGCACAGACAGCACCAGGCTCAGACAGAGAAAAACAAGCCTAACCAACATTTTCGACATATACACGCCCTCAGATAAGACGGTATCTTAGCGCCCGAACCCAATAAAAACACTCAGGAGATTTACCCATGCTGCAACAACTCAGCAGCCTCATCACCACGGTATCCAACCCTCTCGGCCGCTTTATTCTCGGCATTTACTTCTTGCTGCCCGGCCTCGCCAAGTTCACCAGCTACGACTTCCACATCGAGTACATGGCCTCCAAAGGCATGATGTTTATCCCCTTTTTCCTGATCCTCAGCGGCCTCATGCAAGTCGGCGGCGCCGTTGCACTCTTTGCCGGATTCCAGGTACGCATCACCGCCTTCCTGCTCGCCGGGATCACCCTCATCATCAGCCTGGTCATGCACGACTTCTGGACCCTGGAAGAAGGTCTGCAACGCTCACACGAAACCCAGAACTTCTTCAAGAACATGGGCATCATGGCGGGTTTGCTGATTCTGACCAATGCCGGGGCTGGCGCGTTTAGTGTGGATAATCACAAGAAGTCAGCGTGAGTGGTGGTTGGCAAAACGCAGGCCAGAGGCCAGCGAAACCAAAAAACAGACAAGAAAAGAACCCGGATTTTTTCTCAGGCAGGCTCTTGGAAAGCCCCCCGGGTTCTGACATATAATTCGACCCGTTCAGACAGCCGCACCAGCGGCCTCCGCGTCGCAGCCTTTGCGACACCTGAACAGTCAAAACATTCGGAGTGTAGCTCAGTCCGGTAGAGCACCGCCTTCGGGAGGCGGGGGTCGGAGGTTCGAATCCTCTCACTCCGACCAGTTTTGATAGGATCCTTCCCAGCACAAACGATTGAATTTGCACGTCAGACCGTCGGCGCCAGGGGTAAACCACAAATCATGGGCGTGGCTTTCGCCGCGTTCAACAAGGTGGGATTCCCATGACCGGATCAGCTCGAATTGCTCGGCAGGGATCAGCATTGCCGCATCCTCATGCGCGAACTTATAGCGAGCCTGCCCGCACAGCCTGTGCATAATCAGAATCGATAATCGTCTTGCCGATCGGTGCCAGCGCCAGCTTCGCCAGTTTCAGATGCTGGATGCCAAACGGAATACCGATGATCACAATAAAACACACAATGGCGATCAACAGGTGCCCAATCGCAAGCCAGAGCCCGGCGAACAAAAACCAGATGATATTACCCAGCACACCCAACACGCCGGTCCCGACATTAAACTGATCCAGTTCGGTGCGCGAGATGGCCTCCCTGCCGAACGGAAAAAACGAAAACTCACCAATGACAAAACAGGCCCGGCCCCAGGGAATACCGATAATTGTCACAAACGCGATCAGGCCGATCAGCCACCAGCCCAGCCCCATAACAAGCCCCCCGCAGAGTAACCAGATGACATTGCCAATTGTACGCATGAGTGCTCCTGAAAATTCGTTATGTGACGATTGATGGTGAG
>CAMBPO010000090.1 GCA_945869725.1 Klebsiella pneumoniae | reverse complement strand
TCACTTTGTATCTAATACTTGCACATTTTGTCAGCTACAAACTCGGAAAGAATCGAATTTTAAAGAGGCAGAAATGGGATCTGAATATCTGCTGCGGGAGAACCGACGGCGGGGGAGTGAATGCTGATATTGTTCAACACGATCAACTGCCTGGTTTTGTGCAGGTCAGCAGTATCTATGACCTGCCTTTCAAAGACGCTGAGTTTGAAACAGTTTTGTGCTCACACACCATAGAGCATGTAGAGGATCCTGAGAGGTTCTATGCGGAATTACAGCGCGTGGGCAGGCGCGTCACTTTAGTGGTGCCGCCGCTATACGATGTCGCGGCCGTTCTTAGCATCCTGGAGCACAAGTGGATTTTTCTGACTTTCAGAAAAGAGCACCACAACTTACCGGCATTTGTGAAATTGCCATTTGCTGATGTTATTCAGAGGCGATTTGGACAAAGGAATAATGCCTGAGTATTTTTTGCTGTGTTCGGTTATGCATTGCTTTTGCTGAATAATCCGGCGCAAAAAAATACTTGCATTACATACTGTGTGCCACATAGTATGTGCCGCACAGTATGAGGCGGGAAATGACAACATCTTCACTTGAAAAAATGCGGTTGGAGCTGCGACGCGGTGTATTAGTGCTGGCAGTGCTAGCATCGCTCAGGCAACCGCACTACGGCTATTCACTGCGCAAGCAGCTGCTGACGCGAGGCATTGATATTGATGAGGGTACGCTTTACCCGCTGATTCGGCGGCTGGCAGATCAGGACTTATTGGACAGTGAATGGCAACAGGCCGAGGGTCGGGAGCGGCGTTATTACCAGTTATCCGACAAAGGGACAGAGCTGCTGATGCAGCTCACTGACGAATGGCAAGTTCTGAATGCCGCGCTGGGTCATATCCTTGGTGGCGTGGCAGAGGAGGCAACATGATGGACCTGGTGGCGCGCTATGTTGCGGCCGTGCAGCGCGAATTGCCGGAGAACAAACGTGAAGAAATTGGCCGTGAACTTAAAGCCAATATCATGGATCAGCTTGACGCACTGACAGACCAACAGGGTGCCTTAAGCGAAGCCGATATTGGCGAGGTTCTCAAACGTATGGGCCATCCCGGTCGGGTGGCGAGGCAGTTTGTGCCGCCACAGCCATTGATCGCCATCCACTACATGCCGGTTTATCAACACACTCTTTTCCTGTTGCTGGGCCTGCTGTTTCTCTTGCAGGTGGTGCAAACCGCGCTGGTCTGGATGTCCAGCAGCGACATGGGCATCATCGCTTACCTGTTCGCTGTGGCACGGGGTTTTATTGAGGATTCACTGTTCGGTTTTGCGGTCATCACGCTGATTTTCTATCTGATGTCGCGGCAGATGCATGAGCAAAATGATGACTCGGACGCCAACTGGCAGCCGCAGCAATTGCCAGATGCCAGCCACGGCTGGCAGGTGATTTCACGACAAGACATTTTCTCAGACCTGGCAACCTATCTGTTCTTGCTGGTTGTTATCTGGTATCCGGCAGTTATGACGGTCGATCAAACTGACAGTGTGCGCATTGCACTGAGTGACCATGCCCACCAGTTTTTGCGCTGGTTCAGTCCATTGATGGTGCTGGGAATTGTTGCCAGTGTGTGGCAGTTGCGCAGGCGTTTGTGGAGCCGGCGCATGCTGCAGGGCAATATTGTTCTCAATCTGAGTTTTGTGATCGTGATCCTGATGCTGGCGGTCTTCACGCCACTGCTGATTCTTGATCAGGTTCAATCGCCAGGCGTGTATGACCTGGCTCTGCTTGAGCGCAGCGCTCAGGTCACCTTGATCATTATTGCCTTGTTCCCCCTCTGGGAGGCGGGCCGCGATTGGTTGAGGCTGCGCCAGTTTTGATGTGACAAGGGAATTTTTGTAAACAAACCAGGGTCAAGTCAGGAGAGACACAAGCGACAAGAATTTGCGTTGACGACCGGCGGTTTGAACGACCGGGCTCGTCGCCATCGCCTGGCGATGATGAGTTTATTGGTGGTACTGTCGCAAAACTGTTAAGTTCGTTCAAATTGCTGGGCAACAGGTTTAACTCAAAAAAAATATCCAATAAAGAGGGGAGAATGATGACAACACGCAGCAGCCCGCCTTGGGCGGAGTCTCTGGGACATATTTCATCGCAGATGCCGGCGGTGCCAGACGAGTCGATTCCGGGCATCGTGGAACGCCATGTGCACGAGGCTCCCGATGCCCCTGTCATTTATTACCTCGGACTGCAGATGACCATTGGCCAGGTTGATGATCTGGCCAACCGACTGGCCAATATGCTGCGCGGTCTGGGCGTGGAGCGCGGTGATGTGATCGGTTTGCACCTGCCCAACTGCCCGCAATACGTGATCGGATTGCTGGCAGCAGCCAAACTCGGTTGCCCGGCTTCGGGTGTATCACCGCTGCTGAAAGCGGATGAAATTGTGTATCAGGTAGGCAATGCCAACATCCGCGTATTGATTACCCTTGATCAGATGTTTGCAGCTTCCGCTGCCAGTCTTGACGGCCGCTTGCCGGATCTGAAGGCGGCGATTGTCACCGGGCCTATTGATTTTCTGCCGGGCTGGAAAAAAACCCTGGCAGCCTGGACGGGAAAAGTACCGCGCACCGTGTTGCCAACCCTGAAACACATCCGTGTGTGTGCGCTGTGGCCTGACATACTAAAAGCAGACAATACCCGCGTATTTGAACCGTGCCGCATGGAAGATGTGTTTATGATCCAGTACACCGGCGGCACCACCGGTAACCCCAAAGGGGCGGAGTTGTCGCTGCGTAACGTTCTCAGTAGCGTGATTCAGAACGAAACCATGGTCGAGTACGAAATCGGCCGAGAGACCTTTGCTAGTGTGTTGCCGTGGTTCCATATTGCAGGTCTCAGTGCCCTGTTTATGGGGATTCGTAAGCGAGCCCTGATGATTGTGGTGCCAAACCCGCGTGACGTTAAAACCTACTGCAAGGCTATGATCAAGCGACAGCCAACCGTGCTTGGCAATGTGCCCACGCTTTACCAGATGCTGCTGGATGAGCCGCTGTTCAAGCAGGTGGATTTCTCGCGATTAAAAATTGCCGTCTCTGGTGCGGCGCCGGCGCCGGTGGAGTTGATTCGCCGTGTGGAGGAAATCATCGGCCAAGGCAAGTTCTGCGAAGCCTACGGTCTGACGGAGACCAGTCCTACACTCACCATCAATCCCCCTGGCAGAGCCAGACCCGGCACCATCGGCGTACCGTTGCCCGGCACGGATATCAGAATTGTTGATGCGCAAACGGGTACCAGAGAAATGCCCTTTGATGAACCCGGCGAACTGATTGCCAGTGGGCCCCAAGTGTTTCGCGGATATCTGGGGCTTCCCAATGAGACCAATAAGGCCTTACGCAGTTTTGACGGCCAAACCTACTTCTACACCGGTGACGTGGCGCGCATGGACAAAGATGGTTACATCACCATTTGTGACCGCGCCAAAGACATGCTGATTGTGGGCGGGTACAAGGTGTTTTCAGTGGAGGTGGAAAACAAACTGAAGGAAGTACCGGAAATCGAGTTATCCGCCGTGATTGGTACACCGGATAAGGACAGGCCCGGCAACGATGTAGTCAATTTGTATGTGCAGCTTTCCAAAATGGGTAAAGAGCTCGGCGATGACGCGGTCCGCGAAAAAATCCTGGCGTTTTGCCGCGACAAAATGGCGGCATTCAAAGTGCCAAAACATATCCATATCATCGCCCAGATACCCCTGACCCCCGTGGGCAAGGTGGACAAAAAAGCACTGCGTCAGTGAGGCGAGTATGGACAAGGACGTGCCGGGCAATGCACTAAAACGCGGGTGGTTTACGCGCTTCCTGGACTTTGTGGAATGGTTGGGTAACCTGCTACCGCATCCGGTCACGCTGTTTGCGGTGCTGGCGCTGCTGATGATCCTGCTGTCTGGATTATTTGGCGCGATGGGCGTCTCGGTGCCGGACCCGCGGCCATCGGCCGCTGAAGGCGCAACCATTGAGGCGATCAGCCTGTTAAATGGGGATGGCCTGCGCCGCATTCTGGAAAACCTCGTTCCCAATTTTGTGAATTTTGCGCCGCTGGGCGTGGTGCTGGTTGCCATGCTTGGCGTCGGCATCGCAGAAAAATCCGGGCTGTTGTCGGCAGTTGTTCGTGGAATTGTGTTAACGGCCCCCAGACACGTTGTCACGGTTGCCATTGTGTTTGCCGGGGTCATTTCCAACACGGCCGGGGAAATGGGGTATGTGGTGCTGATACCGCTGTCAGGCTCGGTGTTTCTGGCACTGGGCCGGCATCCCCTGGCAGGCATGGCAGCGGCGTTTGCCGGCGTGTCCGGTGGCTATAGCGCGAATCTGTTGATAGGAACGATTGACCCATTGCTGGCGGGTATCACCCAGGAAGCCGCCCGCCTGATTGACCCCTCCTATGAAGTGGATGCGACTGCCAATTGGTACTTTATGGCGGCGAGCACTTTTGTGATCACCATTGTCGGGGCGCTGGTCACCACCTACATTGTTGAACCCAAACTCGGCGCCTACGATGATTCACAGGCGGATCCGTCGGTGCTGGATAGCCGCACCATGGAAACCATCACGCCGCTGGAACACAAAGCATTGCTGCGAGCCGGTCTGGCAGCGCTCGGGGTATTCGCGCTGATGGCGCTGCTGGCACTGCCGGAAGGCGCCCCTCTGAGAGATCCTGTCAGTGGCAATTCCGGTCCGTTTTTCCGCAGTATTGTTGCCTTTATTCTGGTGTTCTTTCTGGTCACCGGCGTTGCTTATGGGCGTGTTACCGGGTCGATGCGCAATGATCGCGATGTGATCGATGCCATGGCATCAGCGATATCCACGCTGGGTCTTTACATTGTGCTGGTATTTTTTGCAGCGCAGTTTGTGGCGTTTTTTGGGTGGAGCAATCTTGGCATTATCACCGCCGTCACCGGTGCAGAATTCCTGATAGACGCTCAGTTAACCGGCCCGATAGTGTTTCTGTTTTTTATTGCTATGTGTGCCATTGTGAACCTGATGATCGGATCGGCATCTGCGCAGTGGGCAGTGACCGTGCCGGTGTTTGTGCCCATGCTGATGTTGATCGGCTATTCGCCGGAGCTGATTCAGGCGGCATACCGCATTGGCGATTCAGTCACCAACATCATCACCCCGATGATGAGTTACTTCGGGCTGATTCTGGCGTGGGCCTCGCGCTATAACCGGCAGATTGGTATAGGCACACTGATTGCCATCATGCTGCCTTATACAATTTTCTTTTTTATTTTCTGGGTTACGTTGTTTTACGTGTGGGTGTTTGCGTTGGGGTTGCCGGTCGGTCCTGGTACGGGCACGTATTACCCCGGTTAAACAGTGACCAAAAACAATTCAAATAAAGGGCATTCGTGACCATGTCATCAAAAACACTTCAGATTATCTATGCTATTTGCGCGGTCGCCGGGGTTGTACTGACCTGGTACTTCAATATTCAATTTTCCATTGAGCATGGTGGGTTTTCGTTGGCCACCTACATTAACGAAAACTATGTCAACAACGCGTCGGCCTCAATCACCAATGATCTGTTAGTTGTAGTTGCTGTGTTTCTGGTCTGGTCGTTTGTGGAGGCACGGCGTCTGCAGATGTCGCATTGGTGGCTTTATCTGATACTGACATTTGTCGTGGCCATCGCATTTACACTGCCATTGTTTCTGCTTAATCGTGAACGCAGGCTGGCGGAAATTGAGAAAGGTTCGGGCAAAAACCAGGCGCAATAAATTTCCCGCCGGGCTCAAAATCAAGAATGTAACTTTCTGTCATATGGTAGTCATGATTGATTCCTTATGATTCACAGCCGTTTGCATTTTTTAAACTGGCTATTTCAAAGGGTGCAGATTGTTATGAGTCAGTTTTTTGCAGGTTCTTCGAGGTTTACGCTCCTGTTTGGGTTGTCACTGATAATCTTGACTGGCTGCGTCCCCGCCACTAATGACGTGGATAGTCAGGCTGTTGCTCCCCATCTTGAGTGGCTGGCGTTTCGGGTGCGAAATGACGCCACTGCGTCATTAAATGCTGATACCGGCTGGGCCGCGCCAGAGAATTCAGCGGCGGATATTCAGTATGACCAACCGTTCCGCTTCAGAATCCAGGTCAGATCAACAGTGTCGCCCCCCGAAGGCCATTTGCTACGTCTACAATACCGCCGCAATGGTGAGACCTGGCACCCGCTTGGGTTTGCAAGGTTTCCTTATCCTGATTTTGCGACACCGGTTGTGTCTGTCATTGCTACCGAGGCTTACACACAAGGTGAGGAAACCGAGCGGCTGCTGGGCGCGGCCGATCTGCCATGGGATGACGGTGCCGGCGTTAATGCGGTGGATTCGACACCGGTCTGGCGAACAACAAATGATGCGCTGGAATGGGAGTGGCCATTAGTTATCAGGCGTTTCTCCGATGGCCCAAACTTTGCTGAAGACGGCGATATTGTTGAGTTGAGAGTGGTGGATGGACAGGGACGTGCGCTGGCAGGACAGCAAAGCGCCGAAATACGTCTGACCGCTGCGCCCGGACACTTGGGCGGTACGTTTATCGAAACACCTAATCGCATTGGCCCGTATCAGTCTGCGGCGGGTCATTTGTACTTCTTTATGGAACCATCGGAAACCGACAACTGGTTTATGGCGGTGAAGTCCACGGATGCAGGGCTGTCGTGGCGCGAAGTCGACGGTAACAAGCGCCCGGATACTGGTGATCTTGAGAGTGTCGCCTCGGCGCAAACAGGATCCGTGATTCATTTGATTCATCAGATAAGCCGTGAGGTTTTCTACCATGCGTTTGAAATGGATGGTGGCGGATCCGCGCAAGGTCGCTGGCTTGTCACCGATGAGAGTATCGCGACACCTGACGAGCCGCCAACGCAGTTTGCAGATCTGGTGGCCCGCAGCGATGGCAGTCTGGTGACGCTGTATGGTGGCTCTCAACGCCTGTTTATGCAGAGTCGCTCTGCACAAGGCGTCTGGGGTCCGCCGCAGGAGATTGACAGCGAAGTCCCGCCCGAGTTGTCGGGGCCGGTGATGGCGATTGCTGCAGATGACACCATCACCATGGCGTATACGGGGCGCGATGGTAGTGGATTTGTGCGTCATCTTCGTGCGGATGGTTTGTTGTCAGCTCGGCAAGTGTTCTCTGCCAATCTGGGTACAAGCGATGATCAGAACGGCGCTATTGTTCCCATGGTGGTTCTCCCGGAAACCGGGGAAACCGTGCTGATTTATCGCGAGCAGACGGGGTTTTTGTTTGAACGACGCTTTTCCAGTGACGGTGTGTTATCAGCGCCGGTGCAGGTCGCACAGAATACGGTCATTACCAATGCCGTAGACTCTGAGCAAGTGGGTGCAGAT
>CAMBPO010000089.1 GCA_945869725.1 Klebsiella pneumoniae | reverse complement strand
TCAAACGGTGTAAAGAAAAATTATACAGTTACTGATAGCAAGAGCAGCTTGACCTTTCAGTTGGTCAGGTGACCCGTTGAGACCAGGCACACTGGCGCAGGCTTCAGCTACCCTTGCTTATGCTATCGCCGTTAGATCGGAAGTGATTTCGTTGGAGTCCGGGCTTTTACGTTCAAAAGGGGTTGCTGGCGCGGTGAGCATAGACCGCGCAACCGGTCAGGCCCGGGAACTCGTCACGCAAACAGGCCAGCGGTACGGCTTTACACCAATCACTGAAGTTGCCTTTGTTGGTAAACGCGTAAACAAATGCCTGTTCATCAAAGTGCCTGCCGAGCTTTTGTATCAGGTTGCCACTGAGCACAAAGCCGCCTCGCGAACCCTTGATCAAGGCAATATCGCCGCAAATGTTGCCCATCATGCGACTGAAGCAGCGCAAGGTCTGCTTTGCAACCGGGTCATAGTCAGCCATCTTTACAATCTCCGCAGCATCGGGTGCCGCATGCGGTTCAACAGGTTGCCCGGCGATACAGCTGAGCGCACAGTAGATGTTTGCAATCCCCGGGCCAGAAATCAGATGCTCGGTGGTTACCCGCGGGAACCACTTCCACAGCTGATGTAGCAGTGCCTGCTCGGTCTCGTCTACCGGTGCAAAGGCTGCATGACCGGGTTCGGAACTGATGACATCACCGCCCACACTCAGGCTGGCAGCACCAAACCCGGTGCCGGGTCCGGCAATGGTGCGCAGGGCCTTGGGCCACAGGTCGGTGTGTGTGCTGCTGATCGCGGGTTTCTGCAACCAGTGCACCTGCAAGAGCTGCGGATGCAGCAGACACCAACCCTGCGCTTCAAAGTCATTCAGAACCAGCACGGGCATGCCCAATGTGTTGCTCAAGTCCAGCCGATTAAAGCGCCAGGGATTGTTGGTCAGGCGAATCTCATCACCGTGCACCGGCGCAGCAACTGCCATACAAAAAAGGCCCGGCAATGGTGCGTGCTGATCTGCAAGAAAATCCAGATAATCTCTGACGGCATCGGCCAGGTGTGCAAAGTCGTCGCAGCGCATGGCCTTTATGCACTGCAGTGGTGAGCCAAGACCGCTGCTGATCGCCAGTCTGATGTTTGTACCGCCGATATCAGCCAGGAGTGCTGTGAGTGGCGTCATTGGTAATTTTCCCTGCGTTTAATGGGGGTAATGTTGGCAACTACCGCAACAATCAGCGTCACTGCCCGGATAGAGGCCAAACTTACCAGACCAGATCATCCGGAATCGGAAAGTCCTTGTATGCGTCATCCAGTTCTGAATCGTCCAACTTGCTAATGGCATCAAACAACACCGCCTCTGGCGCGCGCTCTTTGATACGTTCTGCAGTATCACGGTTGGTGATAACAGCCCGTTTACCGTCACCACAAATCAGCAGTTGCCCTGAAGCCAGCAAGCTCTGCTGATTTTCAGAGACAAACAGGTAGCGTACTTTACCAGTGGCAGCGTCTTTAAAATTAAATCGGATTTCACCGTCCGGCTTGACTGCATGTTGTTGCAGAAGTTGACGCACCTGGGCGCGAATTTCTTTATTGCGCTCGGCGGCTAGACGCTTTTCGTTCAGCAATCTGTCTTGTTCAGCTTTTTCGGCACGGAACTGCTCTGCCCGTTTTTTCATCTCCTCTGCCTGGGTCGATTGCCCCTTAGGCTGATGCTTTTGTTCTTTACGTTTTTCCTGCTGAGCCTGTTTAAGTTTTTTCGAATCCACCAATCCTGCGCTTAGCAGTTGGTCAGCCAATGATTTTCCCATAACACATTTCCTGTAACTGTCTGTCTGCACACATAGCCTAGCTGAATCGTCATCGATAGCCTAGCTTCAAGCGCGACACACCCGCGATCGGCAGTGCTAGAATGCAGGCAGTCCAAAGAAAAAATCCCGCCAGCGTGGTTGGGTTTGTAACCCCGATTTCGGAGTGTTTATCAGTATGTCGCCTGCCCCCCCGCAGTTGCCAGAAGAAACATCGCCAGACCTGCAAACGGATGAAACGCCTGCGGTCCCGCCTGCCCGCGCTGCCAAGCGAGCGGTGTGGCTGCGCAAGACATTAAACCTGTCCCAGAAAGAAGCCGTTGCCTCAGCAACCATGACCGCAACCGGCGACAATTTTTTTAACGCGTTTGCGATTTTTCTGCATGCCACCGCCCTGCAAATGGGATGGCTAATGGCGATACCGCAGTTGTTTGGGGCATTCTGCCAGTTATTGTCTGCGTGGTTAGGCAACTACCTTCCTCGCAAACCCATGGTGGTGATTGCGGCGGTTACTCAGACAATCGTGGTGGTAGGTCTAGTTGCGCTTGCCATCATTCGTCCGGAAAACAGCGTGCAGTGGTTGATTACGCTGGCGGTGTTTTATTTTGGATGTATCAATTTTATTCAGCCGCAATGGCGCGCGTGGATGGGCAGTCTGGTGCCGCAGCGGCGCCGGGGTGCTTTTTTTGCATCCAGAACACGCCTGACCATGATTGCTTCTCTGGTGGTGTTTGCCGGCGGCGGCGCCTTGCTGAGCCTGAGCGAGCGCGCGGGTGTGGTGTGGCTGGGTTTTGCTGCACTGTTCACCACGGCGGCTATTGGCAGATCAATCTCCAGTCGATTGCTGTTTCTGATGCATGATCCTGATCCGAGGCCGCTCCGCGACCGCCGCAAAGGCTTTCTGCAGAGCATGAAACAGTTGTATGGCTCGCTGCAGGACAAGACCTTCCGCGACTACAGTTTTTTTGTCGCAGGCATGCAGGGCGTGGTGGCGATTTCTGCACCGTTTTTTGCGGTTTACATGTTGCGCGACCTGCAGTTCACTTACATGCAATACAGCGTGAATGCGATTGCGTCGATTGTGACGCAGTTTATCAGCCTGAGTTTCTGGGGACGTTTTTCAGACCGTTTTGGCAATCGTATTATGATGCAGTTCTGCTGTATGACCATTCCGATTATCCCGGTGTTGTGGATGATTTCGCCCGATCCAACCTATCTGATATTGGTGCAGGTTATCTCCGGGCTGGTGTGGAGTGCGTTCAGTCTGAGCACGGCCAACTATCTGTACGATATCCGTCCCCAGAAGAGCGATTTTGCGGTGTACGCAGCCGTTCAGTCAGCCTTGGGAGCCATCGCCGTTTCTATTGGCGCGGTTTTTGGTGGCTTGATTGCGGCCAGCACGCCCTTTTTGTTTGAGCGACTTGGATTTCTGGATAACTGGCTGTCAAGTCAGTTGTTTGTGGTATTTTTTGTCACCGCGATTCTGCGCTTTGCTGTGGCATTATGGTTCCTGCCGCGCGCGAATGATCCGATAGCGCGTCGACGTCCAAAGGTACTGCAATTGATATTGCGTGTTTCGCGATTTAATGCGATCACGGGTGTCAGTTTCGACTGGTTAAGTGTGACGCGCAAAAACTCACGCTCACGCTCAAAAGAAGATGCAGATCTTGATGACTCCATAGAGATGGATAACGCTGACGCTGCTGAGAACCCCGATGACTCTCGCCCCAAAAAATAGTGCCGGGTGCCGAATTTATGATGACTGGAGAAAAACATGCTGCTGAGACTGAACAATCTGCCGTTGACCACGTCCCGCCGCCCTGCCCTGAGACACTTGTCAACAACTGCGATGGCTGTGTCGATGATGAGTCTGGCAACCATCAGCCATGCCGATGAAACCAGCCTGCTGGCGATCGGCGTAGCCCCTTCAGCTCAGCGTATTGGCGAGGATATTGCCACGCTTGCAGGATTCGGCACGCGCCATACCTTGTCTGAGACGCAGTCTGATACCCGCGGCATCGGCGCGGCACGGCGCTGGATCAAGTCCGAATTTGATGAGATCTCTGCCGCTTGCGGGGGCTGTCTGGAGGTGATGTACGTCAGTGGCGTCGTCTCCGGAACAGCGCGGATACCCGATGCAACTGAAGTGGTCAATGTGGTGGCGATCCAGCGCGGAACGCGTGACAGTAACCGCTTTGTGGTGATGAGTGGCGACATCGATTCACGTGTCAGCGATATCATGAACTCCACCGATGACTCGCCCGGCGCCAATGACAACGCCTCCGGTATGGCTGGCGTCATCGAAACGGCGCGTGTGTTGTCGCAGTACCAGTTTGAAGGGTCGATTATCTACACCGGGCTGTCGGGCGAAGAACAGGGTCTCAATGGTGGCGCAATTCTGGCCGCTTACGCGCACGAGCAAGGCTGGGAGATGCAGGCTGTTATCAACAACGACATGATAGGCAATATCCGCGGCATCAATGGTGTTATCAACAACACCACGGCGCGGGTGTTTTCAGAAGGCACACGTTATACCGAAACCCCCGAAGAGGCCGGCCAGCGGCGCTCTCAAGGCGGCGAGGTGGATTCAGCCTCGCGCAATCTGGCGCGCTATATCGATCAGATGGCAGATCTGTATGTGCCCAATCTGGATGTGATGATGGTGTATCGTCTCGACCGTTTTGGTCGTGGCGGGCATCACCGGCCGTTTAACGAAGCAGGTTTTCCAGCCGTGCGCATCATGGAAACCAACGAGAACTATAACTGGCAGCATCAGGACATCCGAGTTGAAGACGGCATTGCCTATGGCGACGTACTGGAACATGTGGATTTTGACTATGCGGCCAAACTCACTGCCCTCAATGCAGTGACCCTGGCCTCGATGGCGTGGGCGCCTGCCCCGCCGAGTAATGTCACAATCAGTGGTCAGGTCAGTCCCAGTACAACCTTGCGCTGGGAGAAGGTAGAAGGTGCCACTGCCTATCGTGTGCACTGGCGACTAACAACAGATGCTCAATGGACACATTCGCGTCTGGCTGGCGATGTCAGTGAATTCACGCTGGAAAACGTGGTCATCGATAACTACTTCTTTGGTGTGTCGAGTGTTTCCGAGAGTGGCATGCAGAGCCCGGTGGTATTCCCGGGCGCTGCAGGGGCGTTCTGAGGCAGACTGCGGTTCAGTCAAAAACCACGTTACGGATCACGGAATAGAAGTCACTGACGCCGCGCACAAAAGCGGCTTCAGGCACGCGTTCGTCATTGCCGTGCACACCTGTGTTCTCACCATCATCGGTAATTAAAGGATTAAATCCGTAACTGATAATGCCCAAATCACGGGTAAAGTGGCTGTCGGTAAACCCGGCGCTGACTGAGGGAATCACCCGCGATCCCGGATGCAGTTCGCCGGTGACATTGCGAATGGCTTCGAACAAGCGCGAGTTGGTGGTGGATATCGCAGGCGTAAACGCCATGATGACCTCAACGGTTACACCGGTGTGGGCAATCAGCGCTTCGAGTTCTGCGACAAACTGTTCAGCGGGTTTATCTGGCAATATGCGGCAATCCAGTTCAGCCCACGCTTCCGGCGGAATGACATTGATTTTGCTGGAGCCTTCAAAGCGCGTCATGGAGCAGGTATCTCTGGTCAGCGCATTGTGACCTGGACGCTGTTCGTGCAGGCGTTGCAGAAATTCCGGATCCTGAACCGCGCGCCCCATATCTGCATACGCCGTTGCCCATTCATCATTCATGGTTTCTGACAGCCCTACAAAATACTCATCAACGGGTGGAATGATGCGCGGTGGGAACGGATTCTCCAGCAATGTGTTCAAGGCTTGTACGATGCGGGTAACTGAGCTGGTGGTGCGTGGTGAAGAACCGTGACCAGGCACATCAACCGCCTTTAAATGCAGCCAGACCGGGACCTTTTGAGTCACTTCCACACCAAATGCAATATCGCCCGCGCTGCTGCGGCTGCCGCCACCGCCCTCATTAAGCAGAATGCCGATGTCTTCAAAAATTTCGGGTCGGTTATCAATCAACCAACCCACGCCGAACTCACCGCCCGCTTCTTCGTCCGCGGTAGCGAGGAAAACCACGTCACGGTTAAGTGCCTGGCCAGAGGTATGCAGATTCAGAAAAGCAACCAGCTGTGCAATTCCCAGTCCCTTCATGTCGCGAGTGCCGCGGCCATACAGGTAACCATCCTTTAACTCACCAGACAACGGATCAAAGGTCCAGTACTCGCGATCGGCCGGCACCACGTCGGTGTGTTGCAGCAGGATCAGTCCGGGCTCATCTGCGCCCTGCAGGCGTGCCCAAATATTGCCACGACCAGGAGCGCTTTCAGCCGTCTCGTAGGGGATGCCGTAACTGTCAAATATGCGCGCATAAAACTCCACGGCACGGTACTCATTGCCGGGCGGGTTAATGGTGTCAATGCGCACAAATTCCTGTAACCAGGCAACGGCGTTGTCGTCGGCGGGGGTTGATTGTGCATAGGCTGCAGGCAGCAGCACAGAGAGCGTAAGCACGGCGACTGATTTCATCATCAGTCTTTGTGTTGAAAGGACGGTTTTGAATACCTTGTTATTGATCTTCACCATAGTCTCCGGTTGGGGGTATTGTTAGTTAGTTCTTGGCAATATGGATGCCACACAATGCCACGAGGACTTGATGATGACATCAGCAACAATAAAGCTCCAGATCGGAAATGCGCTGCCCCCGGGAAATCCGTCGGAAAGTGCCAGAGTTATCAGTCTGTGGAAAACCATCCATCACTTTTTATCAGACACGGAATTCATTGCCATGGCGGGTATCAACGCCGCCAGCCGCTATCAGGGTAGCGGCGCTCACCGATAAGAGGCGCAGACTTTCGATAGCAAAATTCTGTACGGCGCGATGAAAGCGGCCAGTTATCACCAGTGGCCTGAGTTGCCTGTGCAATCCTTCGAAAAGGTCTGGGACTGGCTGACATTGTGTGAAACCATTTGCACAGATACTGCTTTAAACAATATTAACAAGGTGTTGTTTACATTGCTTAAAATGGCATAGCAGCGCCATGAATACAGCGCCCGTACCGTGATGGGCGCTATCCCCGAGCAATCCGACTGTTTGCGTGAGTTACTGGAGGTGCTTCATAACCTGTTCCTAGCCAGTCAGCCGGTGCATCGTCCGCCATTGATCTGCAATCATACTGCCGACGCCTTGCGCGGGCAGATTGGTCAACACAATAGCGCCGTTGAATCCGGAACTGCCATGGCGCTGGCCTTGTTGCATGATCTGATCCGTCATCAGTCGCAGTCTTACGCATTCAGTGAGAACTGGAGTCGTGCTTGAGGGGATTTTCCCGCATTGAGTTTTTGTGTGATCAGCGGAAGGGTTTGTTGATATGACGGCTATTGCGACGTTGACCATGAGCCCGGCCATTGATCTGTTTGCCGGCACTGAACAGTTTTACTACGACAGCAAAACGCGCTGCCAGATACTTCATCGTGCACCGGGCGGCGGTGGCATCAACGTTGCTCGTAACCTGCGCCGTCTCGGGCTGGATGTACTGGCCGTGTTTCCTGCCGGTGGTCATCACGGTGACTTGCTGGAACAGTTACTGGCGGATGATGGTCTGCCCGTT
>CAMBPO010000088.1 GCA_945869725.1 Klebsiella pneumoniae | reverse complement strand
GTGACCGTCACCGGCAATCAGCTCGCGATGGTCGATGTAGTGCTCGGCGCAAGCGGCGAAGACAACCAGTTGATTGAAAGTATGCTGGTTATCGGCGCTCGCCCGCAGGCAGAATCTGAAGCGCGTGCACTGCAGTTGCAACGTTCGTCCAACGCCATTATCAGCGTTGTGTCTGCTGACGCCGTGGGTCAATTCCCGGATCAGAACATCGCGGCCGCTTTGTCGCGACTGCCGGGTATCGCTGTTGAACGTGACCAGGGGCAGGAGCGTTCAGTGAGCCTGCGCGGTGCTCCGTCACGCTGGAGCACCATTTCCTTTGATGGCGTTAACGTGATTGCGCCCAGCGGCCGATCCGCGCGCACCGACACCGTTCCTGCGGCCATCGGCAGCGCGGTTGCCGTGCGTAAGGCAGTAACACCGTCCATGCAGGGCGAGTCACTGGCAGGCAACATTGACATCATCACTCGCGGCGCTTTTGACTATCCAGGGTTTAAATCCGCACTGAATGTTGGTGCCGGTTATAACGAACTGGGTGGCACCGATCAAAATGAAATTGGCGGTTTTGTCGCCAATACCTTTGCCGATGGACGCTTTGGTGTACTGCTGTCGGCTTCGCGTTATGAGCGTGACATGGTCACCGACAACTTCGAGACCGACTGGGAAAGCGGTGATGACTCTGAAGACCGCGAAGCCGGTTTTGAAGGCCGCGCCTGGGCAGATGCCCACCAGAACAAACTGTACCGTCTGACCCGCAGCAACTCGGCGTTCTCCGGTCGCGTGGACTTCCGTCCTTCCGACGACCATCAGTTTTTCTTCAGCTCCATTTACACTGAATTCACCGATGACGAACTGCGTAACGCCCATGAATTTGATCTGGATGATGGCGCAACGTTCACCGATCGCGGTGTCACGCGTGGTTACGCAGACATCCGCACCGGCAATACACCGCTGAAGGGCAGGATATTCGGCGTTGAACTCGACAGCACGTTAAACACTAACAAAACGCTGGAAAGTATCTTCACCAACACACTCGGCGGTGAGCAGCGTTTTGATCAGTGGGACGCTTCCTGGCGCCTGAATGTCAGTGAGTCACAATCTGAAAGCGGACCGACGGTGCAGTCAGCATGGCGAAGCCCGCGCGGCGCAAACGCGCTGAGCATGCGCCCCACGGTTGTCTATGATTACACCGACCGTACAAGACACGGAGTCACGCTGTATAACACGGTCGTTAACCCAAACGGCACGCTTTCACAAGGTGCCATGAAGCGCTCATTGGATCCGCAGGATTATGAATTTGTGTATCTGCGCAACCTGGAACGTTTGCAGGACAGCCAGTCAACCAGCGCACGTCTGGACCTGACCCGTGATCTGACACTGTTCGGCCGAGCGACAGAAGTACAGTTTGGTGTGCAGTACGATGACCGTTCCAAGGAAGACACCCGTCAGACACTGGAAATTATCCCCACTGCACTGACCTCACGCGGTCTGCCGTTGCCAACAACCAATGACTTTGCGCTGAATGATCCGTATCAGGGCAGATTGCCGCTGGGTTACACCTTCCGCTACTTCTCTGACGAGGGTCTGCGTAATTTGTGGAACACTCTGGCAGCACAGGGTGCGTCGCGCATTCAGGCTAACACCTCAGAGACCAACAATTACAAAGTCGACGAAAGTGTGCTGGCGGCTTATGCCATGGCTACCACGTACTTCAACTGGGGAAACATTCTGGCTGGCGCACGTGTTGAGCAGGTCGATAATTCCGGCAGCGCCTTGGTTCGGTTTGGAAGCGCCTTCAGACCCGCAGAAGTGGGCGGCGACAACCTGCAGTTCTTCCCAAGCGTTCACGTGAACTGGGACATCAGCGAGGAACTGAAACTGCGTCTGTCAGCCAACAGCGGCGCGGCACGACCTGATTTCACCATCCTTCGTCCCAACTTCAACGTCTTTGACGAAACGGCAACCATCAGCGGTGGCAACCCCTTTGCGGAACCAGAAAAAGCCAGTGGCGTTGATGCCTACCTCGAGTGGTATCTGCCAGAGGGTGGTTTTGTTTCCGTCGGCGCCTATTACAAGGCCTTGGATGATGTACTGTTTACCGTGCAGCGGCCGCGCTTTGGCAGCGATGTCTTGAACCAGCCGGGCATAGATCGTTCCGGTTACCGCTTTACTACCACCGACAATGGTGGCAGTGGTTACCTGGCCGGCTTTGAACTGGCGGCATCACAGACACTGGAGCCGTTTGCTGACCGTTTCAACCTGCCTGACTGGGCAAGCGGATTTGGTATCAACGCCAACCTGACGCTGAACGAATCAGAAAGTGAAACACCGGATGGCCGCAAGGTGCAGCTGCCCGGTTCGTCAGACATGATCTATAACCTGGCGATGTCCTATGAGCGTTATGGTGTGTCAACACGACTGAGCTGGCAGTACCGTACCAAGTACATCGACAGCATCGGTGATGGCGACATTCTCGGCGACGGTTTCTGGGATGAAGTCGGTCGTCTGGATTTCAAAGTGGGTTACACCTTCAATGACAACGTCAATGTCTATCTGGAAGCCAACAACCTGCTCAGAGAACCGGGTATCCGTTATACCGGGGAGAGCATCCGCGTGTCCGAGTACGAAGAATTCGGCCAGCGCTACATGTTAGGTCTGCGTCTGAACTTTTGATCGAAACTTCTGATCGAAACTGCCCCCCCTTTGGTGATGGTCATCGAAGGGGGGCACTTCCTTGTCTGACCTTTTTAACTGCGGCAATTTGTCGTAAGACATGTCCTGAAGCCACGTGTAGTTTAGTAAATCTCGCTAAACCATGATTGTTGCCGGTCGCGCTGTTGCTTGCAGGCGGCATTTTGGCTATTCCCACGGATTAATGACCTCAGCACCTGCTGCATAAAACGGTGCTGTATCACGGGATGCGATACTGAACTTGTTTGCAATCGCAATAGAGGCAATGTATCCATCGGCGGTCGTGATAGTAAATCCGGCAGCGCGAGATTGGGCTATCAGTTCGGCATATGCGTGGGTGCAGGCGAGATCAAACGACAGTATGCGACCCGCAAACAAAGGTATGACGCGTGTTTCCAGGTTGAGGTGAAGTATGTTTTTGCGTTGACCGGCAGGCAGTAATGCAACGCCCGCACGCAACTCTGCAACGGTGATGCTGGTGAGAAAAAGCGTGTCGATTGCCTGGGCGTTTATCCATTCAACAACGTTCGGATCGGGTAGCCGGCGCAAGGGCTCAGAGATCACATTGGTATCCAGCACAATCATTCCGGAATAACCACCGCAGCAGAGTTTCTGTCGCGCACGTGTTCAAACACCAGAAACTCTTCTTCTGTTAACTGTGCTTGCTCCCCGATTTCTGCCAGCAATGATCCCAGCTGAACACGTCGTTCGCCAGAAACAGCTGATTCAAGAATGGCGCGAACTTCCGCTTCCATACTGTGGCCGTGTTTCGCAGCCCTTGATCGTAACGCACGATGAATTTCATCCGGAAGATTGCGGACGGTCAACATGGCCATGGTGCCTGCCTCTTCAAAGTTTATTTGCATGCATCTTAGTAAAATGCATGCATTGTGGCAAGTCCTTAGGTCCATATCACACACTGCGTTGTTGTTTAGTGGGTGCTACTCAGGTTTTAGCACACCAATCGTCAAACTCCCCGGTTTGTTATACAGTCGTGCTCAAATGGGCATGACAGAAGGGTTATCACATGAGCAGCGCAGAGACATCATCAATACCAGCACGGTTATTGACCTTGGCGTGGTCAGCGGCACGCGCTGGCGTCACGGGTGTAATGGCACTGACGTGCATGACAGGGAGCATAGCCGTGGCAGACGATTATTTGTGGCTGGAAGAGGTAGAAGGAGCGGCTGCGCTGAGCTGGGTGGAGCAGCAGAATGCGCGCTCGTTGCCGCACATCATGTCACACCCGGCTTATGCTCAGCTGTATCAGAATGCGCTGGAGGTTCACAACAGCACGGCGCGAATTCCGGACGTCAGTCGACGCGGTGAGTATCTTTACAATCTCTGGCGTGATGCCACTCATGTTCGTGGTCTCTACCGGCGCACTACTTTGCAGGAGTACATCAAGGATCAACCGCTGTGGGAAACGGTGCTGGATCTGGATCAGCTGGCCGCCGATGAGGGCAAAAACTGGACCTGGGGCGGCATCAATTGTCTGGCGCCAGACTATCAGCGTTGTTTGTTAAGTTTGTCGATTGCCGGCTCGGATGCTGCGGTGGTGCGTGAGTTTGATCTCGCCAGCAAAGCGTTTGTCGAAAACGGGTTTGAGCTGCCGGAAACCAAGTCGCGTGTTAACTGGCTGGATGCCGATACCATCATTGTCGGCACTGATCTGGGGCCAGGCAGCATGACGGACTCCGGATATCCGGCGCAGCTGCGAGTCTGGCAACGTGGGCAAGCGTTGGCGGAATCCAGCCCCTTGTATGCTGCGCCGGTGAACGTGGTGTCGGTGTCTTCACAAATTCTGCGTGACAGTGAAAATACCTATCCGATTATCCATGAAGGGCTGACGTTTTATACCTCAGATCGTTATGTGATGACCGGTGATGAACTGACGCTGTTGCCGATTCCGCAGGATGCGGTGATCGCCGGGCTCTACAACAATCAATTGTTTGTGGAGCTCAAAAGCGATTGGCAAAGCTTTAAACAAGGCGCCATCGTGCACGCACCCATGCCACAGATACTGGCAGGAAATGCTGAGTTTACGGTGTTTGTGCAACCGGACGAACGCAGCGGCATTGTGGATTTTAATGTCACCCGCAGCGGCATTCTGGTGAACTGGCTGGAGAATGTGCGTGGCCGTCTGGAGCGTTACACGCCCGTCTGGTCTGATGACCAAACCCGTATCAACAGTTGGCAACGTGAAACAGTGGCACTTGACCCGGATGGCACCATAGCCATTCAGAACGCCTCGTTTGAACACGATGATTTTTTTGTCACCTACAATAGCTTTTTGCAACCAAACACGCTGTACCACGTTAATGAGACCTTGCAGATCAGTGCGCTCAAAACCATGCCGGCGATGTTTGACGCCAGCAAGTTTGTTACCCATCAATATATGGCAACGTCGGCCGATGGCACACAAGTCCCGTATTTTGTGGTGATGGCGCGTGACGCAGTGCTTGATGGCCGTAACCCTACACAGTTGTGGGCTTATGGTGGTTTCGAGATTTCCTATCAGCCATCGTATTCGGCGATTATCGGTCGCAACTGGCTGGAGCAGGGCGGGGTTTATGTATTGGCCAATATCCGTGGCGGTGGCGAGTTCGGCCCGCGCTGGCATCAGGCCGGGCTGCTCAAAAATCGTCACAAAGTCTATGAGGATTTTGAGGCAGTGGCAGAGGATCTGATCGCACGCAATATCACATCTCCGCGCCATCTGGGTATTCGTGGCGGCAGTAATGGTGGTTTGTTGGTGGGCGCGGCCGTCACCCGTCGTCCGGAACTCTACAATGCGGTGATCAGTCAGGTGCCGCTGCTGGATATGCAGCGCTACAGCAAGTTACTTGCCGGGGCCAGCTGGATGGGGGAATACGGCGATCCCGATCAGGAGGATATGTGGACGTATATCCGCAGTTATTCGCCGTATCACAACGTGCATGCCGACGTGTCTTATCCAACAATATTCTTTACTACCTCCACCCGCGATGACCGTGTGCACCCCGGTCATGCGCGCAAAATGGTTGCGAAGATGCTGGATCAGGGGCATGAGGTGTTGTACTACGAGAACACCGAAGGCGGACACGCCGGCGCCGCCAACAATGCACAGCGCGCCCAGCTGGATGCGTTGATTTATGCGTACTTTCTGGAACGCCTGAAGGAGTAGCTGTGGTGAAGCTCAGTTCACTGTTGGCGGGCGTGGTTGGAGTAGCTGGATGGCTGCTGGCGATCGTGGCGTCAGCGCAATCATCCGGCAACAGCATGGCAGCATTTGATGGCCGCAGCGGGTTGTTGACCAGTTGCGTAGCGCTGTTTGCGGGAGCTCCCCGGGAAAGGGCAGCGCTGGATGGCAACTATGATGTCAGCTTGCAACTGATCAACGATCAGCTGCAGTTTGGTCTGAATGCGGCAACTATCCGCTCAAAAACTGATACCCGCCCTTGCAGCGGACACTTTGAAGGCGACACCTATCTCGACAAAGTGGAAGTAACCCAGGTCGACGCACAAACCAATGGCCGCTATTTCCTGCAGATGCAGGCCTTGCCCGGCGAACCTATGCGCTTGCAGTTGAACAGCGCGCTGCTGACACGTGAGATTGCTGCCGAGCGTTTTGCATCAGCAGCCTTATACTCGCGCGCCTTTAGTGGCGATGCGCTGGTGGTCGCCAAAAACGGACATATCGTCTTTGAGGATTACGTGGCGCCATTTGCCGCGACCGACCCGCATTTGCTGGCCTCCGGTACAAAGAGTTTTAGTCTTGCCCTGTTTGCACTGGGAGTACAGGAAGGTATCTGGACCCTCGATGAGCCGGTGTCGAAAACCATCACGGAGTGGCGTGGCAATCCGGGACGCGAAGCGATTACCATCAGACACTTGTTGAACCTGAGCAGCGGTCTTAAGGATGCAGAAAGTTATAACGTATTTCGTGTTCCGCAACTGGATATCTACGACCTTGCAATCAATCAATCCATGCAGGTGTTCCCGGCCGGTAGCGGATTTATTTATGGTTCGGTGAATTTTTATGTGCTGGCGGCGCTGTTCGAGCGCAAAACCGGTCGCGACCCTGTGCAGTACCTGTACGATCATCTGCTTAAAACGCTGGGCATGCCGCAACAACATCTGGATTTGTGGATTCGTGACAGTAAGGGTAAGCCGCAGCTTGCTGGGGGAGCTTATCTCGATGCCCGCAGTTGGTTGAATTTCGGATTGATGATTGCCAATGGCGGTCAATGGAAGGGACGTCAGTTGCTGGACCCGGCGACACTGGCGCTGCTCAACGGTATCAGTAATCCGGCCTTTGAAGGTTACGGCGTCAGCTGGTGGCGCAACAACGCTATCAACGGCTCGTATCAGTCGGCGACAGATGTTGTACCCGGCGATGCCCGGCCGGACGCCGAGCGCATTCTGCCGCAGCAACCGGTAGACGTGTTTTTTGCAGCCGGCCTGGGGCGTCAGCGCTTGTTTGTTGTGCCCTCGCAAAATCTGGTGATTGTGCGTTTTGGCATGACCTTGGGTGACAGCTTCAGTGATCAGGAATTGCTGCGCAGGATTCAGGATGCGGTTCAATGAGCAGACATTGGCCGTGCCGTCGGCTAAGCAATTCTGGTGCAGTCTACACAGCGAACCGCCATGGGGTAAGCAGTCAGCCGGTCGGGGTTGATGACCTCTCCACAGGCTGCGCAGATACCATAGGATCCCTTGTGAATCCGTGTTAATGCGTTGGCGATTTCTGTCAATTCACGCTGGGCATCATTAGCCAATGCGTGAAGCACCTCATCATTTTCAGTTTCCTGAGCCTGTTCCTGCGAGTCTTGACTGCGCCCGCCACTCAGGTCGGCCTGAATGCCGTGAATGCGTTTCTCCAGTTCGTTGTACAGTAAATTCAGTGCGTCTGT
>CAMBPO010000087.1 GCA_945869725.1 Klebsiella pneumoniae | reverse complement strand
CGCAACAGCACTGCTGAGTTCTTGATCTTCACGGCTCAGGCTGGTGAAGGCAGCATTGAGGTACGGGTGGAGGATGAAACCGTCTGGTTGACTCAGAAGCTGATGGCGGAGTTGTTTGGTGTCGACGTCAGAACCGTCAGCGAGCACCTGCAAAACATATTTAAAAACAACGAACTGGAAGAGGATTCAGTTATCCGGAAATTCCGGATAACTGCCGCCGACGGCAAGCAATACAACACCCAGTTCTACAACCTCGACGCCATCATCTCAGTAGGCTACCGCGTCAATTCCACCCGCGCCACCCAGTTCCGCCAATGGGCGACCGGCATCCTGCGCGAGTTTGCCATCAAGGGTTTTGTGCTGGACCGGAAGCGATTGGAAAATGGCAGTTTCCTGGGCGAGGATTATTTTGAACGCCTGCTGGAAGAAATTCGCGAGATTCGCCTAAGCGAACGCAGGTTTTACCAGAAGATTGCCGATATTTATGCAACCAGCATGGATTACAGAAAAGATGCTGAACTGACCCAGCAGTTTTTTGCCAAAGTCCAAAACAAACTGCACTACGCCATTCACGGCAGCACGGCTGCGGAGTTGGTGATGGCGAGGGCCGATGCTGACAAAGAACACATGGGGCTGACCAGTTGGGAAAAAGAACCTGACGGGAAAGCATGGCCTTGCGAAAAATGCCAATGACCATGGAAGATTGGGCGACAAAACTTGACGCGTTTTTGCAATTTAATGAGCAGGATATTCTGGATACCTCAGGCAAGGTCACCGCAGAGGTCGCCAAGGCATTTGCGCTGACAGAATTTGAAAAATACAGGATTGTGCAGGATCGTTTGTTCAGCTCGGATTTTGACAAAATGCTTAACAGTCT
Source organism: Klebsiella pneumoniae (assembly GCA_945869725.1). Lineage (GTDB taxonomy): Bacteria > Pseudomonadota > Gammaproteobacteria > Pseudomonadales > Pseudohongiellaceae > Pseudohongiella. The sequence continues at coordinate 6,918 of CAMBPO010000087.1, read as the reverse complement.
GCCAAAACCGGATCCCAAAACATAATGCCCACCCAGAAAGCAAGCGATTGAAGATTCAATTGCTGCGGCCGCCGTCCTTCGCCAGTAACCTAAAACCACCCGTCCAAAAAACTGCAACGAATTGTCTCGGTTTGACAAACAACACACTCTCTAGCGTATATTCCACCCAGATTTTGTTTGCCAAATCCCTCTAGAGATGCCCCTGATGACTCATTTTTTCCAACATCTGCAACGCAGATTGTTAATCCTGACGCTGGTTCTTTCCTTTAATGTGGGAAGTACGGCGCTAGCGCAGGACAGTGTTTCGGCGCTGACCAAAGCGGATGAAAGCGAATTTGATTTTACGCTGGACGGCAAGCTTGATGAGGCGATCTGGGGCCGGATACCTTATTTTGATGGCATGCGCGTGATTACGCCTGATACCTTGGAGCCGGCTGCCTATGAGACGCACACGCGCATTTTTTACACGGAACGGGGCATCTATCTGGGGGTGATGAACTTTCAACCTGAAGGCTCGATTGTTGCGCGTATGACATCGCGGGATCGTCAGATTGTGCGCGATGGTTTTGTGCTGATGATCGACCCGTCTGGGGAAGGGCTTTACGGTTATGGCATGCGCGTGAATGTTGGTGGGTCGATGAATGACATCACCATCCTGCCGGAACGCCAGTACAACACGCAGTGGGATGGCGCGTGGGATGGCAAAGCCACCGTTGTTGAGGGCGGCTGGATAGCCGAGATGTTTATCCCCTGGTCGATGATGGCGCTGCCGCAGGTGACCGGAGAGAAGCGCCGCATCGGCGTGTATACAGAACGTCAGATTGGTGCGAGCGGAGAGACCTGGTCCTCACCTGCGTTGCCGGGCACAGGCTCGCAGTTTTTGTCGTCGTTTGATCTTTATGAACTTGAAGATATAGAGCCGCGTCGGCAAATCACCTATTACCCCTACGTCGCCACCACCCACGACGCGATCCGCAATGAGACGCCACTGCGTGCCGGTGCCGAAGTGTTCTGGCGTCCGTCGTCCAACACGCAATTGTCCGCAAGTCTAAATCCGGATTTTGGCAACGTGGAATCTGACGACGTGGTGGTTAATCTGACCGCCTTTGAGATATTTTTTGAAGAGAAGCGCTCGTTTTTTCTGGAAGGGCAAGATGTGTTTATCACCTCGCCGCGCGCCCGCACCAGCAGTGGTCCAAACGGACCAACCTCCATGCTGAATACCCGGCGCATCGGCAGCGCGCCCCGTTGGGAAATCCCTGCGGGTATCAGCGTGTCACCCACCGATCAAAGTCAACCCAGCGATCTGTTGGGGGCTGTGAAGCTGACCGGCCAGAGTGGCAACTGGCGCTATGGCAGCCTGGTCGCGTCTGAAGATGATATGCAGATCCGTGGCACAAACAAGGCCGGGCAGCGTGTCACACTGAACAGCGAAGGTCGCGATTTCCTTGTTGGCCGCCTGGTGTATGAAGACACCTCGGCTGGGGGTCGACGCTCTATCGGCTGGATGGGGACGGATGTCTCTCATACGAGTATTGATGCCGTTGTTAATGGCATTGATCTGCACTATTTTTCGGCCGACACACGCTGGGCCATTGATGCGCAGTTGCTGCACAGTGACGTGGGCGGCACAACCGGTGCAGGTGGTTTTGCTGATTTCAGTTACCAGCCGCAACGTGGCCGGCAGCACCGAGTATCACTGGGTTACCTGGACGATTCCCTTGAACTGAATAATCTGGGTTTTGTGAGCCGAAATGATTTTGTGCAAGCAGACTATACCTTCAGCAATGACCGTTCTGATGTTGAAGGTTTGCGGGCATTAAGCGACAGCATCAGTGTCATCAATCAGTGGACTACGTCTGGCCGACCAACACGCTTATCGTTGTTTCTGAACCGCAGGTATACCTTTCTGGACAATAGTGTGCTCAGCGCCAGTGCGCGTTATTTCCCGCCGCGCGTGGATGACCGTCTGGGCCGCGGCAGCGGTGTGTTTAAAATTCCGGAACGTTGGGGGATGACGCTGAACTGGAATGACGATCCCAGTAAAAAACTCTCACCCGAGGCAGGCATTACTGCCGGACAAGAGGATCTTGGCGCCAGAACACTGACGTTCTCCGCCGGCATGACGTATCGACCCATCGACAATTTCTCCGTGCTGTTTAACCTCAGTTATACCGACAGGGAAGCGCTGCTGGTGTATCGGAATAATGGCCGCTATACCAGTTTTGAAGCCACTCAATGGTCGCCAAATCTGAGCATGGATTATTTCTTGTCTGCAAAACAACAGCTACGTTTCAGTATGCAATGGACAGGACTAAAAGCGTTCGAGGATAGATTTTTCTCGGTCAATCCTGATGAAGTAGCCAGGCTGCGCGTCGTCAATAAACCAAACTCAACGCCCGATAACTTTGTGATTAGCCGCATGACTTTTCAGGCCCGCTACCGTTGGGAAATTGCCCCACTATCAGACTTGTTTGTGGTCTATACGCGAGGCTCGAATTTACCCGGCTCTCAGTTCGACGATTACGGCAACTTGTTGCTAGACGCGTGGGACCAGCCGATTGTGGACACCATCGCCGTGAAATTACGTTACCGTTTTGGTTCTTAGTGAAGGTGAGTGGCCCGGCAGCTCTCAACTGGCCACTCTGACCAAAGTACTACAGTTGGCGCTGCCAGGTCTGAGTCTGGCATATCCTGAACACACAGCCCGATACCAACAGGGTGTCGCCTGACAGCTCAAGGCTCGAGTTGACGGTGCGGTCATTGCGGGGATTCCAGATCTTCCCATCGCCCCAGTTGCTTGGACCGCTGGCCAGCATGTCCCAGATCATACGCTTGCCGGTATGTTCGTAAGGTTGTTCATTGCCTTGCGGATCTCGAGCCCGAAGAATCGTGCCACACAGCAGGTTGGTATCGCAGGCTGCAATGCTGACCTCCAGATAACCATCTTCTGTCAGTTCAGTACGCCAGATGCCATGAACATCTTGTGCCAGCGCACTGAACGAGACACTCATCAACAGAGCAGAAACAAACGTGGAAACAAGGGCGGCATTGCTTATGCGTTGAAGAGCGGGGGTCATCACCAGTTCCTTTTAATTGAATTCTATAATGCTACAGGTTCAGAGTAGTTTTTCCTGACCGGTCGAAGAATGCCTCATAATCCCCAGACAAATCAACAGCTGCGCGCAGTAATACGTGCTCATCACCGCGATGCCAGAGTACGCAAACGGCGACACAAACCGTTCAACGGCAATCAGCGTGTCGCTGATCATAAAAATTAACGCTCCGATGGCCACCCACAGGAACTGCTGATCGTTGCGAAAACCCGCGGCAATGGCCATCACGCTGATGGCAATCATGTAAGCCGTCACCGGCAACTGCATGTCACCCGCCGCCGGCAAGATCACCAGCGTACACACCAGTCCATACAGCAGAATAAGCGCGGCCCACGGCAGGCGCCGAGGTTGCCAGTTACGCTGGGTGACAAACAGCACCGTGTAGGTGACCTGAGCCAACAAAAAGGCCGCCAGCCCCTGCACAAACAACCCATCCATCGCCAATAACACATCACCCATCGCTGACAGTACCAGCCCCAACCCCAGCAGCGTCCGCACCCTGCCCTCGGTTCTGGTCAGCGCCAGAAACAGCAGCAAGGTAATCGGGATGATCTTGAACAACCAGCGCCAGCCCGTGGGGATCAGGCCTGGCAGTGCGATGTAAATCAGGCTGAAACCCACAAAGGCCGCCAGCCATAGCAGGGGGACCTGCGAGAGGATGTGGTTTTTGTGAATGTCGGAGGGTACTGTGGAGGGCGCTGTCATGATGTGTGTTTCTCCTTTTCTAATTCTTGTTTTTGGGGATACCGCCGTATTCATACGCTATAACCAGTATGACGTGATTGGGCATGTAAAAACCATCGCATGTTACCGAGGCGTTTGGTGTCACCAACGCGTCACCAATCAAGCACATACTCATGATCACTTTGTGCCAGCAGAGGTTGATCATGTCTTTCAACAATCTGTCAGGTGTGCTGAAAACAGTGCTGCCTGGCGCCCCTAAAATAGTAGATAGTTCTCTATCAGCGGCAGATGCCACAGCCAATGGCGTGGATTTTCTTTTTTTGTGCAGGTCTGAAAAAAAGCGTAAGTATTTCAGTCGTGTTGCCGCTGAAGCCTTGGGCGACTATCGCTGCATGATTGCCAGCTACCATAACTTGCCCCCGGCACGCGGTCGCGCCCTCTCTGCCGAACGCCTGCAAGATCTGCTGACGCTAGCGGATCAGGAACTGTTCAGCGCACGCGAAGGTCACTGGATGATGCATCTGCGACCACTGCTGCGGTGGTTGCGCACGAAACAAATCCGCAGCATACACGCTCAACTGAGTGCTCTGCTGGACGACGTGGCACCTCGCGCCATCGTGGTCTGGAACGGACGGAAATTTCAGGATCATGTATTGCATGCCGTTAATGAGCGTCGCATTCCTATTGTTTATTTTGAGAATGGCGTGCTACCCGCATCAACCACGGTGGATCCCCGCGGCATCAATGCAGATATCAGCGTGCCCCGCGACCCGTCGATCTACCGGTCTTCGGAAACTCAGCACATCAATATCAGGCCGATAAACGATCGCTTGCCACGTCAAGGACTGTTGAAAAAGACAAGCGCAAAAATGTCACCTGCAGACGTTGGCAACGGCCTAAACATATTGCTGCCGTTTCAAAAAGAGCGTGACACGCAGATATTGGAACATTCGCCCTGGATTCACAGTATGCCGGCGCTATTTAAGGTGGTGACCGAGGCCATCCGCAGTGCGCAGGTGGGATCATACCGCCTTTGGTTGCGTGAACATCCCAGCTCTGCGACCCGTTACCCTTCGATTAACCGTGAGGCCGCCGCCTCATCTGACTGCAGCTTTGCGAACGGAGGCAAATTGGCTGATTGGCTGGATACTATGGATCTGGTGATCACTATCAATTCATCGGTTGGTATGGAGGCGCTGATAAAAGGCAAAAAAGTCATCACTCTGGGCCATGCGTTTTACAATATCCCCGGACTTGTAGAGCATGCCGAATCAACTGAGCAACTCACTCAGGCCATACACCGCATCCTGACCACTCCTGTTGATGAGCAACTGCGCCTTGGATTTATAGCCTACCTGGCAAATGATTATGTTGTTTCAGGGGACTGGCGAAAACCTGACAGCCAGCACTGGCTGGACATCAAAAAGCGCATGGTACCCGCGCTGGCATCACAGCAAAGCTCGGCTGTAGCGATAGAATTAAAGGTGTCATGAATCACTCAAAGCCATTGTTCAACCGCTGGGATGGCTTGTTGGCTGCCGGCTACCGTGGCCTCTGCAAACAGGCCTGGTTGCGCCGCGCGTTGGGTTGGCAACTACAGATTCCAGCTTGTCCGCAACCGCGTGCTGATGGCAGATTGCATCTGGAGATTGTCAGTCATTGCTGGAACTACGCTCATCTTCTGACATTTCAGCTGCAATCCCTGGTCAGATATCCGCCCACTGCCGCAACAATTACCATGACGGTTTTTTACAATGATGCAGACACGCAGACCCGGGCGCTGCTGGATTGTTACCAGCAGCAGACAGTGGAGGGAGTGACGTGGGCATTTCACAGTTTGCCGCAAAGCCACCTGTTTAGACGGGCCATCGGCAGAAATCAAGCAGCATTGGCAACGCAGGCTGATTGGATCTGGTACACCGATTGTGATGTCATTTTTGGCGAAAACTTTTTAAGTGTTCTGGCGAATGAACTTCTTGGGCTCAAGCATCCGCTGGTTTATCCTCAGATTGAGTACAGGACACCGCCTCTGCCACCTGAGCACCCATGGTTTGCCAGGCGCCAGACACCCGGTGACGCCGCGACATTTGATCCGGGCATCACTCATCCGGTTTCGCTTGATCGCGCCACCGGACCAATGCAAATTGTGCGAGGGGACGTCGCCAGAGCCGTGGGTTATTGCCAGCAACCGCGCTTCTATCAAAAGCCCGCTGCGCACTGGTGCAAGGCAACAGAGGACAGGGTCTTTCGCTGGCAACTTGGCACTCAGGGAGTGGCCATCGCCGCTGGCCCCGTGTATCGGTTGCAACATCAAACCAAGGGCCGGTACCGTACACTTAAGCGAATTCTGCAGTGGATAGCCCGCGCTCGTGAACATCGCTTGTCAGGTCGATGAATCAAGGCTGTGCCGGGAGTTCGCCGGACCGTGAATTTCATCAAACCCTGGAAATTTAACGGACACTCCGGTTACAACATGGTCATAAACGGCTTTTGCTACAACGCAGGTATTCACCGGCTGTCATGGCAACGTTTGGAAATGTCTGGATTAACTTTTGATCGCCGGTAATCAACTTCAAGCTCAATGATGTCGCCAAGGACACAAACTCACAGTCATACACCGAGCAACCTGACTGTTGAGCCAACCTTAAAACATCCATTGAGTTGACCGTATATTCATTATCCGCAAGCTGTTGTTCCGCTTGCGCTTGAATCGCGATCGCCGTGCTCAGATCGATGATGCTTTTTCTGACATACATCGCCAATACGTTACGCAATTCGCTTCGCCAAAGTAATGGAGCAATCCACTGTGAATCGATGTGCAGTAATGAAACAACATTGTCGGTTTGATCCGTAGGCAGATACAGGTACGCAATGGTATTCGTGTCCGTTACGATCATTCTCTTCCCTGATGAATGGCTGCACTGATTTCATCGGTATCCAAGCGCTCAACGGTGACTCTGTTACGCAGTGCTTGCGCTTTCTCGGCCAGCTCAACTGTGGAGGCACGAATGGGCTTGAGTGTTTTTTCCAAACAATAAATCAGCTCACTGTTCACGCTTCTGTGGTGGGCAATCGCCGCTTGTTTAAGTTTCTCGTACAAGTCGTCAGGGATGTTTTT
>CAMBPO010000086.1 GCA_945869725.1 Klebsiella pneumoniae | reverse complement strand
AATGCGCAGTTGGCGGCCATGGCGCAGGGAACCATCAACGCATAGGGATGAATCTCCAAGGCCAGCGCCAAGGCTGCAACCACCGGCAGAATCATGGTGGCGGTCGCCGTGTTGGAGGTAATTTCGGTCAGGAAGAGAATCAACAGTGTTGCGCCGGTTATCATCACAATCAGGTGGAAACTGTCGAAGAAAGTCAGCTGATTACCCATCCAGGAAGATAGCCCCGACGCTCTGAAACCCGCCGCGATTGCCAGACCACCGCCAAACAACAACAGAATGCCCCAGGGAATCTCCTTGGAGTCTTTCCAGTCAAGCACCCGGCTTTGACCCGCGGTTTTTGAAGGAAACACAAACAACAACACCGCAGCAGCAACGGCGATCATTCCGTCGCGCAGTTCCGGAAAAACATCCACCCAGATCACGCCGCGAGTAATCCACATAAACGCTGCGCCGACAAACACAGCAGCAACGACCTTCTCTTCGTAGCCGATGGTGCCCAGGGCATCACGCTCGCGCTGAATCAACTGACGACCGCCGGGCAACTGGGTGATTTTTGTCGGGAAGGCGACATGCCCAAGATAAAACCAGGTTGCTAACAACAATACCAATACCAGAGGAGCACCAATCATCATCCAGCCGGCAAAACTGATCGTGGCGCCGAATAACTGTTCAACCTGCGCCGCCAGAATAATGTTGGGAGGCGTTCCTATGAGGGTACCAAGACCGCCGATGGTGCCGCCGTAACCGACACCAAAGATGAGTGCCTTCTCAAAGGAAGGAACATCCTGCTCTCCGGCCTGACCTTTCATGGACGTGGCAACCTGAGCGGTGATGGCCAGCGCCATCGGCAACATCATCATCACCGCAGCGGTATTGGATACCCACATGGATAAAAAGCCGGTAGCCAGCATAAATCCGAGCAGAATACGTTGGGTGCTGGTACCTACAAAGGCAATGATGGCGAGTGCAATGCGCTTGTGCAGATTCCACTTTTCCATGGCAGTGGCAATAAAAAAACCGCCCAGAAACAGGTAAATGATGTCGTCACCGTAGGCAGACGTGACGGTTGCGTTGTCCAGTGCGCCGGTCGCCGGCATCAACAGGATAGGCAGCAGAGACGTTGCAGGAATCGGAATCGCTTCCGTAATCCACCAGGTGGCTATCCACAAGGTAATGCCAAGAACCAGTTTGCCCTGATCGCTGAGCCCTTCAGGCGAAAAAAACAACACGGTCAGCAAAAACAGCGCCGGGCCCAGCAACAGTCCGACCAACTGGGGGCGCGAATATGACTGACTGGCAACCGAGGATTGCGCGCCGGGAATGATTCTGAGTTTATCTTTGGTTTGATCGTGGGACGCCCACAGCCTTCGCCACAGCTTTGATATTGTTGTTTTCATGAAATCTGTCTGACCTTATTACGTTGATGGCACTGTGCCCGGGGCGCTGTTTTTCTTAGAGCATCAGGTCTGCGGCAACACCAGACGCACAGACGCCTGTTCACCGATCTCGATATCACCACGCACGCGGATATCGCCTAAACCCTCCTGAATCTGCATATACATCCAACGACCGTGTTCATCGTTGGGCGCAGTGATCATCACAAAAGCATTGGTCTCGGCCACCACCTGCGCCAGTTCACGCAAGCGGGCGACCACGGCTGCCTCACGGTTTATCACATCGCGGCTGCTGAGCGTGGTGACGCTGTGGGTGCTTTGGCGTTCTGATTGCAGCCGGCGGTTGGCCGACTCCAGTCCGGGATGGTTATTGTCAACCTGGGCAGCGCGCCGCAGGAATGACTCGGCGTTATCAAACTGCCCCTGACGTCCTGACAAATCCGCCAACTCCAGATAGCGCGCGGCAATATCGCGGATGCCGTCTTTGGCAATTTGATTGTCAGGATCCAGCGCCAGCGCACGGCTGAAGTAATGATAGGCACTGCTTTCTGCCGGTGTCATCAGCCGATCATTGCTCAGGGCGCGCATGCCTTCAAAGAGGATGTCTGCCACATAACGACGCGCACGCTCGGCTTCATCAAGTGCCGCCTGACTGACAAATTCTTCAACCGGCGCCGGTTCGGGTTCAGTCGCTGGTTCGGCAGGCGCGGGTGGTGCCTGTTGGGCGCAGGCGGCGAGAAATACGGTCACTGACAATAAACCCGCCAGGCGCGCACCTTGGCGACACAGGTTTGATAATGCAGGGGGCAAACCATCGGACGAACGGTTCAGCACACAGGAGAATTTCGGGAGCAGCAACATGGGGACACCGTCGAGACAAGACACTCAGACTATGTCACCAAATGGCAGGAATCTCAATAACTGACCCGATGAGATAGCCGTAAACGGCGGCACGATGGCAAGACCATCGGCATATACAACAGAACTCAGCACCCCTGAACTCTGATCACTGAGCGGTACCAGCATTGGCAACACGTCGGCTTGTATCCCGGAATCAATCTGTGGTCGCATCAACCTGACACGCAGATATTCCTGCCTTGCCCCTGAAGTCGGCGCATCAAAACCGGCAGGCAATGGTATTTCCTGCAAGGTGCACTCGCGCGCACCCATCATCGCCAGCAAGGCCGGTCGCACCAGGATCAACAAGGTCACAAACGCCGACACCGGGTTACCGGGCAATCCAAAAAACACACTGTTGTGCAGACGACCAAACGCAAACGGTTTACCGGGTTTTAATGCCAGTCTCCACAGCTCAAGTTCGCCCAGATGTTGCAGCGCCGCGCGCACGTGATCTTCTTCGCCGGCTGACACACCACCGGTACTGATGATGCAGTCGGCCAGTTCAGCGGCCTTGAGCAACATCTGCTCGGTGGCGGCGCGGGTATCGCCAATAATCCCCAGATCAATCACCTGCAGGCCCAGGCGCTGCAGCAGCGCACGCACCACAAAAACATTGCTGTTGTAGATCTGACCGGGCGCCAGCGCCTGACCGGGTTCTACCAACTCATTGCCGGTGCTGAACAGTGCCACCACAGGTTGTTTGCCAACGCGCACTGAAGCCACACCGGTGGCTGCCAGCACACCTAAATCAGCCGGTCGCAGTCGGTGGCCGGCGCTGAACAGCAGGCTGCCCGCCAGCACGTCCGCGCCTTGCTTGCGAATGTTTTCTCCGGCAACAACCGCTTGCCTGATCAAAACTCCGGCGGCTGATGCCTCACAGTTTTCCTGCATGATGACGGCGTCTGCACCCTCAGGCACGGGTGCGCCGGTAAAAATCCGCGCCACGGTGCCGGGTATCAATGCGCCAGGCGCACTACCTGCTGGAATTCGTGCAGATACGCTGAAGGGTTGATCGGGCTGTTGCAGGCGGCTGTTGAGGGCATAACCATCCATCGCGCTGTTGTCACACGGCGGCACATCGCAGGCGGCGTAGACATCGTCGAGCAGCACCCGGCCATCAGCGTGCTGCAGGGTCACGGATTGTGCGCTGACCTTGTCCACAAGGGTTGACAGCAGATGTTCCAGCGCCTGCTCAACCGGGATCAGCCCGCCGGCCGTGACTTCAGCTTTCATTACGCGCCTTGTACCAGGATTTGACCAGACGTTGCAGGCTGCCATGCCAGGGTCTTTGCTTGACGCCAAAGGTCTCAAAAATCTTTTTGGATGCCAGGGTGGCATTGGCAATCTGTGGCGGCTCAGTGCGACCCAGATTGATGTTGAGGTGATCCAACAGCCGGTAAACCGACTCGTCATGCTGCGCGGCAAACTTGACCAGTTGCTGCACAAACTCGCTCTCACGCAGGGATTCAAGTGAGGCATAGTGGTATACCCCCCAGACGTCCGCCTTGCAATCGACCTGCAAGGAAACCGCCACAATCACCCGTGCCAGATCCTCGACCGGTGTGGGCGCAAACTTGCGACGGAATACAGTGACATTACCATCGCCGGCGATCAGTTCCCCCAGCCACTGCCGCATCATCTCGTCCTGACGTGGCCCGAACAACCAGCCGGCGCGGATGATAATGTGCTGCTTGGTGGTTGAGATTATCGCCTGCTCACCCGCCAGCGCGGCGTGCCCATACACACAACTGGGTCGGGGAGGATCCTGTTCGTTATAGGCCAGCTTTTTTTCGCCACCAAACACATAAACCGACGACAGATGAATCAGCGGGACATGCAGATGATCACAGACTTGGGCAACCAGCCCGGTATGCAGATGATTGATTTCTTCACATTGTTGCGCGTGCTGCTCGGCATCCAGCACAGCCAGCTGGCTGCCCGCATGAAATGCCGCCAGATTGATAACCTGGTCAGGCGATGCCTGTGTGATCACTCGCGCAGCTGATAAAGGATCGCGGATATTGATAGCACCGTGCTCCGGCACCACACAATCAATCTGTCGTTCCCTGAGTAGCTTGAGCAGTTCGATACCGACACCACTCTGCGCTCCGATTATAAGTACCTTCACCTGAAACCTGCGCCCCACTTTACTTGATCATGTTTTACTTGATCATGTTGCCCCTAGGTTGGGGCCTATCTCAGACCCCATCCGTCAGAACGGAATATCATCATCAAAATTATCAAAATCAGCGGGCCGTGCTGGTGCAGGTCCACGCGGTGCTGATGGCGGCGCCGACTGGTTTGCGGACTGGGGTGCGGACTGGGGTGCCGGTCGATTGCCATAAGCAGGCTGCGCCTGAGGCTGACGAGCGCCGCCCTGATACCCGGGTTCGGCATCCTGGCCATACTCGCCATCGTTGGTGCCACCGCTCATGCCGCGTGTGTCCAACATCTGCATTTCATTGGCTACAATTTCGGTTGCGTATTTGGTGACACCGTCCTGTTCCCAGGAGCGGGTACGCAGACTGCCCTCGATATAGAGTTTGCTGCCTTTTCGCACATACTCATTGACGATCTCGGCCAGCCGGTTAAAAAACACCACCCGATGCCACTCGGTTTTTTCCTGCGGCTGACCGGTATTTTTATCCTTCCACTGCTCGCTGGTGGCGATGGCCAGATTGGTTACCGCTCCACCACTGGGCAGGTATCGGGTTTCCGGATCCTTGCCGACATTGCCTACCAGAATTACTTTGTTGACGCCGCGAGTTGCCACGTTGTTATCTCCTCATGATCTTTGAAAGCCTGTTTCGCTTGTTCACAAGGAGCATAGCATGAAACTTTGGTACTCGCCGATCGGGAATCTGCCCTTTGCGCTTCGGCTGTGAACTCACCATAATTGCGCGCTTGAGACAGCGCAGACAGCGAAGGGCAACATGGACAAAATCACCATCCGGGGCGCAAGAACCCACAACCTGAAGAATGTGAACCTAAGCATTCCGCGCGACAAGCTGGTTGTCATCACTGGACTGTCCGGATCAGGTAAGTCCTCACTCGCGTTTGACACCCTGTATGCCGAAGGTCAGCGCCGTTATGTAGAGTCGCTGTCCACCTACGCACGACAATTTTTGTCAATGATGGACAAACCAGACGTAGACCATATCGAAGGTCTGTCTCCAGCGATTTCCATAGAGCAAAAATCCACCTCACATAACCCGCGCTCCACCGTGGGCACTATTACCGAGATTTATGACTACCTGCGCCTGCTGTTTGCACGGGCGGGTGAGCCATTTTGCCCCACTCACCACAAAAAACTGCAGGCGCAGACCGTCAGCCAGATGGTCGATCAGATTCTGGCGCTGCCGGAAGGCAGCAAAATCATGATCCTTGCGCCGGTGGTGCGCGAACGCAAAGGTGAACACCTGCACGTGTTTAAGGATCTGCAGAGCAACGGCTTTATCCGCGCGCGTATCAACGGCATTGTCACCGAGCTCGATGACACACCTGCGCTGGAAAAGAACAAAAAACATCAGATTGAAGCCGTGATTGATCGCCTGAAAGTGCGCCCGGACATTCAACAGCGACTGGCAGAAAGCCTGGAAACCGCACTCAATCTGGCCGACGGCGTGGTGACCGTGGCGTTTATGGACGATGACACCCAGCAGCCTGAACTGATGTTTTCGGCGCGTTTTGCCTGCCCTATCTGTGGCCACAGCATCACCGAACTCGAACCACGGCTGTTCTCCTTTAACAACCCGGCCGGCGCCTGCGGCAGTTGTGATGGCCTGGGTGTAAAACAGTTTTTTGATCGCAACCGCATCATCACCGACACCACCTTGTCGCTGGCCGAAGGCGCCATTCGCGGCTGGGACCGGCGCAATTTTTATTATTTCCAGATGCTAAGTTCACTGGCCGCACATTACGGTTTTGCAGTTGATGTCGCCTTTGATGCTCTCAGCAAAAAACATCAGCAGATTATTCTGCACGGCAGCAACGGCGAAGACATCGACTTTAAATTCATGAACGACCGCGGTGACTACACCGTTCGCCGTCATGCGTTTGAAGGCATTCTGCCCAACATGGAGCGCCGTTATAAAGAAACCGAATCACAGGCCGTGCGCGAAGACCTGTCACGTTTTATGAGCTCACATGCCTGCCCAGATTGTGAAGGCACGCGGCTGTGTGACGATGCACGTCATGTGTTTATTAACGACATCAACTTGCCGCATATCACACAGATGACCATCCTGCAGGCCGCGCATTATTTTTCGCAGCTCAGCCTTGAAGGTGCGCGCGCCACCATTGCCGAAAAAATTGTCAAAGAGCTCCAGCAGCGCCTGCAATTTCTGATTGATGTGGGCCTGAACTACCTGACCCTGAGTCGCAGCGCCGACACCTTGTCCGGTGGCGAAGCGCAGCGCATCCGCCTTGCCAGCCAGATCGGCGCCGGCTTGGTCGGTGTGATGTATATTCTTGATGAACCCTCTATCGGCCTGCACCAGCGCGACAATGACCGACTGCTCAAAACCTTGTTTCACCTGCGTGATATCGGCAACACTGTGATTGTGGTGGAACATGACGAAGATGCCATCCGCGCTGCTGATCACCTCATCGACATCGGCCCCGGCGCCGGCGTACACGGTGGTGAAATAGTTGCACAGGGTCAGGTCGCCGACATTATTGCCGCCGAGCGTTCTTTCACCGGCCAGTACCTGTCTGGCAAACGTTTTATTGAAACGCCTGTGCAGCGACATAAACCCGATCCAGCAAAGTGGCTGCGCTTGAAAGGTGCCACAGGAAACAATCTCAACAACGTGGATCTGAATCTACCGCTGGGATTATTGACCTGCGTCACTGGCGTGTCAGGCTCCGGCAAATCCACGCTGATCAACAACACGCTGCACCCGCTTGCCTCCACCGCGCTCAACGGTGCGACCACCTTGGTCGCAGCACCCTATGTCAGCATTGAGGGACTGGATCAGCTCGATAAAGTGGTCGACATCGACCAGAGCCCGATCGGCCGCACACCACGCTCCAATCCCGCCACCTACACCGGCATTTTTACGCCGGTGCGCGAATTGTTCTCCGGCACCCAGGAAGCACGCTCACGCGGCTACAATCCCGGCCGCTTCAGCTTCAACGTCAAAGGCGGCCGCTGCGAAGCCTGCCTGGGCGACGGCATGGTCAAAGTGGAAATGCACTTTTTGCCCGACGTGTACGTGGCCTGTGATGTCTGCCACGGCAAACGCTACAACCGCGAAACCCTCGAGGTACGCTACAAAGGCAAAAACATCGCCGAAGTACTCGATATGACCATCGAAGACGCGCGCGAGTTTTTTGATGCCGTGCCTGTCATCGCCCGCAAATTACAAACCATGATGGAAGTTGGCCTGACCTACGTGCGCCTCGGCCAGGCGGCCACCACACTCTCTGGCGGCGAAGCACAACGCGTCAAACTGTCGCGCGAACTCTCCAAACGTGACACCGGCCAGACCCTGTACATTCTGGATGAACCCACCACCGGCCTGCATTTTGAGGACATCCGTCAGTTGTTGGCAGTGCTGCACCAACTGCGTGACCAGGGCAACACCATTGTGGTGATTGAGCACAATCTGGATGTGATCAAAACCGCGGACTGGATCATTGATCTGGGGCCAGAGGGCGGCAGTGGTGGCGGAGTTATTGTGGCGGAGGGGACACCGGAAGCGGTGGCTGCGTGTGAGGGGTCGCATACGGGGTTTTATCTTAAGCGGATGATTGGTTAGATACCGTCTCGGCATTTGGCGTAACTTAAACCTGATAGCCCGCATGTATGCCGGGGCAATTCAGCACTTTTGTGCGCAAAAAAATGCAATAAATGACGCTTTTATGCGCATAAAATGTGGATGCCTTTGCTGATAGTGGCGTGGGCAGCGATCGTTTGCCGTGGGCGATCGCTTGCCGGATAGGGCGGGTGCGTTGAAGAACAATCAGGTTGCCATCGGCAACCGTTCTGAAACCCACCCGCCCTATCCGGCAAGCACCAGTGAACCCGTCACTCCAACGAAGGC
>CAMBPO010000085.1 GCA_945869725.1 Klebsiella pneumoniae | reverse complement strand
GATGCCGGCAACCCGTTCACTGTGCAGCAAGGCCAGTTGTTGGGCATCAGCGATAGAGGTAACAGCCACGCCTGGTGCGTCGGTATCCTCAACAGCTGTCGGTACTGACTCAAATTTTAAGTCACTATCAAGACTTTGCTGCAAAGCGGACAACGCCGAACGTTCAAAAGTGGCGAATTTGTCCTCTAATTGTTGTGTGTTACTGGTCTGGCAAGCGGTCAGCAGCAATGCCAAAAAGACCAGTAGTAGTGATTTGAATTTGAACATCCACTTCATTCCTGTTTCTGCGGCATATGTTTGCTAATGCCATTAAATTAACTAATTAATTCAAACAGATATCTTGATATTCCGCTGTTGGAAAACGGAACTTGATCAAGAAGGAATGCGTGGACAGGGGGGGCGTGAAGGATGACCGGAAACACCGGTTGCGGTGTCTGGAGCTATGCGTGAAAAGGCGGATGCGTCAAAGAACTGTGTGTGTTGACGAGTCTCGGCAAGATTAAACGGTTTCAGATTCTGGCAAACGCCGCTGCAATGTAAACAGCCATTGGCATCAGCGCTTGTTATTTCTTCAGCAATTGTGTCCGGTATTTCGATCACTTTGCTCGTGGCACCATGGCAATCGGGTGCTGATTCCGGCGGTTTCGCGCTCAATATCGACGTGGTTTCAACAGCTTTGTGCTCAGACAGGTGCTGCTCACATTCAGCGAGCACAGCCGCCAGCGCCTGTGTAGGTAAACAAAATACCAGGAACAGTGTTAGGGCAGGATGTTTGAATAAAGGATGATTAAGGAGTCGCATGGCTAAGAGTGTCACACAGTAAGTGTCATTGCTCAAGATCGGTTGCGATATCCAAGAATGATGAGGCTTCAATCCAAGCAAGCTCGATAGGAATTTCAGTATCATGCTATTTCCGGTAATAAAGATTACCGGAAATAGAATAAGGCTGCAGGGTAATGCCCTGCAGCGTTGGTGGTCAGTGCCATCAATTTCCTGCCGTCGACGGCGTCCAGTCACAACCTTCGCATTCCGGGTTGACATCGTTCTCAGCCAATACCGTAAAAATAAAATCGCGCCAGGTCTCATTGGGCTGCCAGACAGAGTTCATGTCGGCTTTGGCTTGTGCAACCGGCACATCCTCGTAAATCACTCTGTACAAAAAGCTGAATGCGGTCGCGCGCGCGTTGACCTGGCAATGCAGCAAGGTCTTACGGTCGGTATCGCGGCGCATGGCGTCTGCAAAGGTGTAAAAGTCCTGCGTTGTTGGCCGAGCCCAATCCACCGGAATATGCACATAATCCATGCCAAGGCTTTTAACCAGCTGATCTGCATTGGGTACAGCATTGGGATTATTGGTAAATGCCAGATAAATCACTCGTTCAAAACCAGCGTCCCGGACAGTGTTAAATTGTTCAGCGGTGGGTTGTCCAGCACTGGCAAAGGTGTCGCTGTACTGTCTGAAGTTTAAAATCTGGCTAAGCGCAGGATTGGCGGGTTCCTGAAGCTGAGCTGCTGCAGTAGCGCTGCCAAGAACAACTGCGCAGGTTAATATAGTTTTAAAAATCATGATTATGGGCTCATTTTGTCAAGTAAAAAATGGTGTTGGCCTAGGCGCTGGACTGCACTGATAATGCTGGCAAAAAAAACTGTGCCGGGCAAGGACATTGTATTTAAATCTTCGCCCGCCTTGCCTTCAGCTGGCGGCACACGCACACTGGGTTTACCGCAGGCAGATACGAAAATTTCCGGCATGAAAAGCAAGATTAAAGTCTTACTGCATCCATTGTTTGATACCCGCGAGAGTATGCCCAACCCGTGGCGGGAACCTCCGCAGTTGCCAGATGCTGTCAAGGCGCAAGTCCCTGTCGGCGCTGCTGAAGACTACCTGCGGGCCTGCGAGTTCCTGTTCAGCTATCGCGGCAGCGCAGACACACATACGGCTTACCGACGCGAGCTTGAGCATTTTCTGCAATGGTGCTGGCTTCACTCCGTTAATACCTTAAAAGAGATTCAGCGCGAGCATCTTGAAAGTTATATCGAATTTGCCCGCCAGCCCCCCGATGACTGGACCGGCCACAAACAAGCGCCCCGCTTTATTGATCAGGCTGGCGAGCGCGTGCTGAATCCTGAATGGCGCCCCTACGTGTGTGCAAAGGACCAGGCTTACAGCCTTTCGCAATCTGGATTGCAGGCTATTTTTGGCGTGCTGAGCAGCTTCTTTTCGTATCTTGTGCAGGAAAATTATGTGTCGGCTAACCCGGTGGCACATATTCGCCAGAAAGGAAAATTTCTGCGCAAACGTCAGGGGCAGGAAAAGATCCGGCGCCTGTCGCAGATTCAGTGGGATGTTGTACTGGAAACCGCCGAAAGCATGGCGGCAGACGATCCGCTTCAACACGAACGAACTTTGTTTGTTATGAGTGCTCTGTTTGGCATGTATCTACGTATATCAGAGTTAGTGGAAACGGAACGCTGGATTCCGCAGATGGGGCACTTCCAGCGTGATCTGGAGGGCAACTGGTGGTTTTTAACCGTTGGCAAGGGCAATAAAGAGCGTGAGGTATCTGTCAGTAACGCCATGCTGGAGGCGCTAAAACGCTACCGCCTTGCTCGCGGTCTGACGCCCCTGCCCGCGCCCGGTGAATCGGCGCCGCTGGTGCATAAAACCCGCGGCAAAGGCGGTATCACCAGCACCCGGCAGATTCGCGGAATTGTGCAGAAATGTTTCGATCTGTCTGAAGATAAACTGCGCTCGGAAGGGTCTTTGGAGGAAGCAGATAGACTCGCAGGGGCAACCGTGCATTGGTTGCGACATACGGGGATATCAGAGGATGTGAAGTACCGGCCGCGTGAGCATGTGCGTGACGATGCCGGACACGGTTCGAGTGCTATTACCGACCGATATATTGATGTTGAGCGCGTTGAGAGACATAAAAGCGCGCGCAACAAGCGTATAAAACATGACTGAAATATGGCATTACTGTCACGTAAAGTCACCTTGATAACCTTGACAGAGCGCAATCAAACGTAATATCAAGAGTTATTGTTTCAAGATCGTTGAAAGACGCTCGTAATCATGAAAATTCATCATGCGAGGTAAGAAGTTGGTTACTGCAAATCAAGAGATTAAGCACGGCGTGCCATTAAAACCCTGGTATAGAGCCATGCAAAAGACCGGTAGCGCTGTCGGTAAGTCTCTGCTGTTGGCCTTGCTGCTAAGCGCACCTCTGGCTGTTGCTCAGGATGTTGTGACTCAGGATGCTGCGCTGGAAGCCGCCGCCGAGGAAGAAGTCCTTACTGTACTCAGCGTTGATGCGCTGTATCAGGATATGGAACCGATTCCGGTGTATGGCCGCACAGCGATTGAACTGTTACGCGAACTTGAAACCAAGCACTATTCGCCAGTCAGTTTTGATGACCGCTTCTCGTCTGAGTTGTTTGATTATTACCTTGAAGCGCTGGATGGTCAGAAGCTGTATTTTCTGAGTTCTGACGTACTTGCCCTGTCCTCTCTGCGTGCCACACTTGACGATACACTCAAATCGGGTGACCTGCAGCCGGGATTTGATATCTATAACCTGTACCACAAGCGACTGTTACAGCGTCTGGTGTGGGCGGTAGAGTTTGTTGAAGGCGGGCTTGATTCTCTGGATTTTTATTCGCAGGAAGAATTGCTGATTGATCGCGAAGAAGAACCCTGGGCTCAAACCATAGAAGAGCTTGATGACCTTTGGCGTCAGCGCATCAAGAGCAGCGCACTCAGTCTGTCTTTGACGGGTATGGAGCTGCCACTGATTCAGGAGCGTCTAAGTAAACGTTTCCGCAATCAACTGACGCAAATTGCAAAAACCAACGATCGCGACGTGTTCCAGGCGTACCTGGCCACGGTGGCACAAACAGTTGATCCTCATACCAGCTACTTTTCACCCCGTGACTCTGAAAACTTCAATATGGGGCTGCGCGGGTCTTTGCAAGGCATTGGCGCGCAGCTGACCTCCGAGGATGAGTACACCAAAGTTGCCGAGCTCATCAAGGGCGGGCCAGCTGAGCAGGCCGGCGAGCTGAAAGCCGGCGATCGCATAATTGGTATTGGCCAGGGCGTTGATGGCGAGATCAAAGACGTCATCGGTTTGCGACTTGACGATGTTGTTGATCAGATTCGCGGGGAAAAAGGCAGCACGGTCAGGCTTAACGTTATTCCGGCCGAGGGCGGCGGAGAAGTGGCAGCCCGAGAGATAGTGATTGTACGTGACATGGTCGAACTGTCTGAGCAATTTGCCCGCAGCGATGTGATCGACATTGAAGTTGAAGATCAGATCTACAAAGTGGGTGTGATCACACTGCCCTCCTTCTATTTTGACTTCGAGGCCGCCGCCGCAGGATTGCCAAATTACCGCAGTTCCGCTCGCGATGTGCGCGCATTGCTAGAGGAGTTAAATCAGCAGGATGTTGAGGCGGTTGTTGTTGATCTGCGCTACAACGGCGGTGGATCGCTTAATGAGGCTAACGAGCTGGTGGGTCTGTTTATTGAATCTGGCCCAACGGTGCAGATTCGTTATTCCGGCCAGCGTAATGGATTTGTCCGCTCATACGGTGACTCTGATGCCGGAGTTGTTTATGACGGCCCGCTCGCAGTTCTTGTAAACCGTGCCAGTGCGTCTGCCTCTGAGATTTTTGCCGGCGCCATTCAGGATTACCAGCGTGGTGTAGTGCTGGGCGGTCAAACCTTCGGCAAGGGTACGGTGCAGGAAATCATCCCGATGAATTATGGACAGGTCAAACTGACCCGTTCCAAGTTCTATCGAATTTCCGGTGCCAGCACCCAGAACCGAGGTGTCTTACCGGATATCAATTTCCCGGATCGTTACCAGACCATCGAAACCATGGGTGAAAGTAATCTGGATGGCGCATTACCCTGGGATACCGTGCGTCCGGTTGAGTTCCGCACCTATCACCCTATGAGTGACATCATGCCAGAGCTACAAGCCCGGCATGAAGAGCGCGCCGCTCAGGATCCGGATTTTATCTTCCTGAACGATACTGTTGAGCGCATGCTGGAAGCGCGTCAGCGCACCACAATTCCTCTGAATCGTGATGCGTTGAAAGCGCAGCGTGATGCAGACCGACGGACAGCATTTGACGCCAACAACCTCAGGCTGCTCGCAAAAGGACTGCCTCTGGAAGTGTGGGTAGATGAAGAATCTGACGAGGAACTTGACGCTGAACTGGCTTTATTATCGACCGAGAGTGAAGAGGACGAGGAAGCCAATGAAGAAGAAGATCCCTTGTTGCAGGAAAGCGGACGGGTGCTGGTGGACATGGCGGAACTGCTGGGCAACCCCATGAGCGCGGCTGAAGTCGAGGCGCCCGTTCAGTCTGCATCGGTAGCGGTTACGCTGCCCAATCAGAATGAGGAAGAGAACTGAGATTGCTGACACAGCTTATAGATGAACAGTGAACAATCGGGTTTATAAAAACGGGCGCAAACAGCGCCCGTTTTTTTTGCCTGACCGCACGTAACCCTGACCGTAACCCTGACCGCAACCCTGACCGCAATCCTTACCGCAATTCAGTGATCATCGGGCCAGATAGGCCCTCGCCTGTTGTCCTGCCAGCGCTACAAGGTCGCCCATGGCCACGTTTACATCGATCAAATGCAGTCCCCAGCCAGCGTTGACGGTGCCGTCGGCATTCATCACATCACCACTGATGGTATCGGTGCGCGGATCTGACGGGTCGGCATTAACCGTCACTTGCAGATAGGAAAACTGACCATTGCTGACACACTCACCGGTTAACAAGCCTGGCACAGACACAAACGGAGTCGTGATTGATGTGTTATCGCTAAGCCAGGGTGATTGTGTGTTGGATGAAAATCCTTCAGCCGTCGCATTACTCATGTATCCATGCAGTTCATTATGGCCATGAGCCAATTGTGCCGGATTGGTACAGATGGCTTTGCTGCCCTCACTGCTGCGACCGAATAAACTGTTGGCTGGCGGCGGAACGCTGTCCCTGAATGACACATACGACACAATGCAGCCGGTTTGATCACCGGATTCGCATGCTGGCATCTGTTTGAAGGTACCCCCTACCTGCGCCCCTTCCGGCACTTGCGCTGTTGCCCCGAGCAGCATCGCCGAGATGATCTGTTGCTGAACCTCTTTGCCTTCGATCTCGTTGATGATCAGCCGAGAAAGCACACCGGCACCCTGCGAGTGGCCAACCAGAATGACACCGCGGCCTTGGTTGTGGTTCTCAAGGTAATAGTTCCACGCATTCACGATGTCCTGATAACCCATTTCCCTGTCAGGTGTAACCGCGGGTGTGCCGCCGCCCAGATTGGCACGCAGCGCGCCCAACGTGACCTGCCGGTAAAGTGGAGCAAAGGTACGGCATTCCGAGCCCAGTCTGGCGAACTGGCTGCGCACCACGTTTAGTTCCTCGGGGCCGGCAATCATGTCACTGTTTGGCGTCATATCCAGTGATACGGTGGGATACACGTAAAAACAGTCAACTGGCGCGTCGGGTTCTGCGGCATAACGCTCCAGGCGGGTACTGCCATCAGCATTAACAACGGTGCTGGTCAGGTCGACAGCGCAGGCGCGCGGCTGGTCGGGGCGACACAGCCAGTTGTCCGTGTCTGCATAATCAACGCCGGCTTGCGCTGCCAACGCAGCGTCGGGCAACAAAACAACCATAAATGCCGCGCTGGCAATGGCGCTGGCCAGAACATTTTTTTTATGTGTCATAACGTTTGTTACCCTGAAAGATGTTGATGTTGTGCGCAGCAGAATATGTCAGCCGCGATGATCCGGCAAGCCATGATGCCGGCGGACTTTTTTAGGGTCATGGCTGTGATTTCAAGCGGCAACCGGTTACAGTTCGGTCACAAAATTCTAACTATTTGACTGCAGACGTTTAGCCCTATGAGACAAGAGAACACTACGGCTAGTACCGTAAAAATTCCCCCGGCCCCTTCCCTGTTGTTATCAGTGCTACCACTGCTGTTGTTGTTTGCGCTGCTTGCCTACAACGTTGCGCTGTATGGTGATGATTCAATCAGCGGCGCCAATCAGATGGCGCTTATTCTGAGCGCCGCATTTGCTGGCGCAATCGGCCTGAGCCGGAAAATGCAATGGGCTGATATTCAGGACAATGTGCTGGATAACATCAAAGCAGCGACACCGGCGATTCTAATACTGCTGATGGTGGGTGCTTTGACCGGTGCGTGGCTGATCGGCGGCATTGTGCCCAGCATGATTTATTACGGGCTTGGCATCTTCAGCCCGTCGGTGTTTGTGGCCAGCGCATGTCTGATCACGGCCATTGCGGCGGTGGTGATTGGCAGTTCATGGTCTACCTCAGCAACACTGGGTATAGCTTTGATGAGTATCGGTTATGCCATGGGTATCAATCCCGGGCTGGTTGCTGGCGCAATTGTCTCCGGTGCCTATTTTGGTGACAAAATGTCGCCATTGTCTGATACCACCAATCTGGCTTCCGGCGTCAGTGGCGTGGATTTGTTCACTCATATCCGTTATCTGAGTTTGACTTCGATGCCCTCAATGGTGATCACGCTGATTCTCTACACAGTGTTAGGGTGGATGATGGGCGGTGAGGCTGCCAGTGTGGACGATACCGCCCGTTATCAGCAGTTGATAGCCGAGAAATTTACGGTCAGCCCGATACTGTTGCTGGTGCCTGCAGCAGTCATTTTCCTGATTATCCGCAAGGTTGCTGCGCTCCCTGCGCTGTTTATTGGCGCGATGGCAGGCATTCTGTGTGCTGTGTTAATGCAACAGAAGCTGGTTGCCGAGTTATCTGCCGAACTGGGCACCACTTACCAGATCATGATGCAGGCTTTATATGGTGATCTGAGTGTTGTTGCAGGCGATCCGGTACTCGATGATCTGCTGAGTACCGGTGGCATGTACGGCATGCTTAACACGGTCTGGCTGATTCTGTCTGCCATGGTGTTTGGCGGAGTCATGGAGGCTTGTGGTTTTCTGGGTCGTATCACCCAGGCACTGATCAGTCGGGTGCGAAGTGATGCCGGTTTAATTACCGCTACCGGTGCAACCTGCATGGTGACCAACGTGTCAGCGTCAGATCAGTATCTGGCACTGGTAGTACCCGGCCGCATGTTCAGCAATGCCTTCAAAGCCCGTGGTCTTGCTCCGCAGAATCTGAGCCGTACGCTGGAGGACACCGGGACAGTCACATCGGTATTGGTACCGTGGAATACCTGTGGTGCCTACCATGCCAGCGTGTTGGGCGTCGCAACGCTGGCCTATGCACCGTGGGCGTTTTTCTGTCTGCTCAGCCCGTTGATGACGCTGTTTTTTGCATGGGCACGCATAGGCATCGTGCGTACCGATCAGACGGTGTAAAGAATAATTATACAGTTACTGATTGCAAGAGCAGCTTGACCTTTCAGTTGGTCAGGTGACCAGTTGATACCAGGCACACTGGCGCAGGTTTCAGCTACCCTTGCTTATCTGCTATCGCCGTTAGATCGGAAGTGATTGCGTTGGAGTCCGGGCTTTTATGTCGATAAGGGGTTGCTGGCGCGGTGAGCAAAGACCGCGCAACCCGTCAGACCCGGAAACTCGTCACGTAAACAGGCCAGCGGTACGGCTTTACACCAATCACTGAAGTTGCCTTTGTTGGTAAACGCGTGAACAAATGCCTGTTCATCAAAGTGGCTGCCGAGCTTTTGTATCAGGTTGCCACTGAGCACAAAGCCGCCACGCGAACCCTTGATCAAGGCAATATCGCCGCAAATGTTGCCCATCATGCGACTGAAGCAGCGCAAGGTCTGATGTGCAACCGCGTC
>CAMBPO010000084.1 GCA_945869725.1 Klebsiella pneumoniae | reverse complement strand
AACAAACCAAAAAATATAAAAATGCCAAGACTCACGCCAACGCCGGCACCAATCACCGCGCCAGAAACCACCGGCACGGCCTGGCCAGAGGCGATACCATACGAAAAAACATAAATGAATATCTCCGCCAGTTCACGAATCATCGCCGCAGCCGAGGCAATAATCAGCGCGGCATACTGTGTAGAGGTGACGGGTGCCTCTTTTTTACCCAGCGAACGTTTGTTGTGGAGCATCGCTGGCAACTGCAGCAGGTAAAACAGCAGGCTGGCACCGGTCAACACCAGTAACAACACGTTTGTCAGTTCCTGACCACGACCATCAAACAAGGCTGTCAGGGTTGCCAGGTTGGTTGCGTACAACAACGCCCCGCCGACCGCAGCCAGCGTGACCGGCAGTAACCAGATGCGTTTTGCACCCAAAGCATAGGACGACGCGAGCAGAACGCAGCAGACCAACATGGCTTCCAGCACTTCCCGCAACACAATTACAACGGCATCAATCATTACTGATCCCGTTCACTATCAGACGTCCCTGAGCCGTGCGCGGGTTGAACTCGCCAAAAAAACTGTACTCACCCGGCGATAAGGGGCCCAGAAAAATCACACCCTCACTGTTCCCCATAATGACCTTTTCGCGGTTAAGCGAGACACTCTCGAACTCTTCGGCGGTGATGTCCTCGTTGATGATCAACAGCCGGAACCGGGTATTTGCCGGCACCGTCAATTCAGCGGGAATAAACAGATGATCCTTGATTCTCAGGGTAATGGTCAGCGGGTCATCCGCGGCAGAACTCTGATTGGCGGCCACCACTAGGATGACTGACAGGTAATACCGCAAGGCGGTTGGCGACATCATCCGGGACGAAAGCCGAATCATGCGCACACAGTGCTGTAATGACCTTGTAATAAAAATTGTCATACTGATTTTTCCTGAGGGTATTGTTTGAACAGAACCTTGACACACAATCCGCCCAAGCTGAGCGAGCGCGACAGTCTGATCTCTGCCTGATGCATGTTGACAATGTGTTTCACGATCGCCAAGCCGAGGCCGGAACCCGACACTGCAAGGTCATGTTGCTCGTCCGAGAGTCTGTAAAAGCGGTCAAATACCTGTTCATACTGGGCCTCCGGTATGCCTGGCCCGGAATCCTCAATCTGCAGCACGACCTTGCTACCTTCCCTGCCAATTGCGACATTGATCTGCCCGCCAGCGGGCGTATATTTAGATGCGTTAATCAGCAGATTCTGTACCAATGATTGCAACGCCGTTTTGTCACCAGCAATGCTGACCGGTAAACCATCCAGTGAAAAAATCTGGTCTCTGGCAAGAAAATGATCAAACTCGTTACTGACAACATGCTGCACCAGCTCCAGCAAATCCACCGGCAAAAACTGTCGCATGTACTGCGCCGGCGCGGTGCGGTTAAGTACCAGAATCTGCTCAATCAGATGCGCCAGCCTGTCGATACCATCGCCCAGTTCCTGTAAGGACAGTCGCGCTGGTTGCAACACCGGCTCGGGAAGTTGCCGGGTATTCAGGTCATGCAACAGGTTGTGTAACTGCACTTTCAAAACGCTGATGGGGGTGCGCAATTCATGCGCGGCATCGGCCGCAAAACGCTTTTCCCTGTCAAAGGCCATCGCCAGACGGGTTAACAGATCATTGGTTGATAGGGTCAATGGTGTTAATTCCTGAGGGACATCGTCCAGTTCTACAGCTTTCAAGTCGCCTTCCTCACGCGCGCGCACGCTGGCCGCCAGCGTTTGTATCGGACGCAGGCCAAGCCCCACAATCCACCAGATCAACACACCCGCAATCGGCACGCCGATGACACCGGGCAGTACTGCCTGCAAGGTCACTGTTTCCGCCAGCCGATAGCGGACATCGTTGCGCTGCGCAGCCATAATCCAGTGGCCATCACCCGGGTCCTGCGCCACCAGCGCACGCCAGCTGTAGCCGTTAAACTCGGCATGATGATAGCCAGGCGCAAATACGGCCATATTCTGAGTTGGCGAATTCTCGGAGCGAATGACCAGCTTCTCCTGGTTATCAAAAATCTGGTAGACCACCAACAATTGCAGACTTAACTCCAATTCAGCCGGCGTGCTAATCACACTGTCGGCAATGACCAGTGTATTGCCAAACAAAAAACTGGCGGGATTGAGCAGCCCCAGTAACTTCACATGCTCCAGCAATTGCAGATCAAACAGTGTTTCAGCCTCCGCCATACTTTCGCGATAACCACGCAGAGACGACAAAAAACTCACCAGCACCAGCAGCGCAATTAAGGTTAATGTGAGGAACCAGCGGATTGAGATCATCTGCCAAGGTGTCCCGGGCAAGGTCTTGCATTTAAGGTATCAGGTAGCATTTTTAACCACATACCCCACCCCTCTGACCGTACGGATAAACCCTTCCGGCAATTTTTTGCGCAGATTATGTATATGCACTTCAACCGCATTGCTGCTGACTTCCTCACCCCAGCCGTAGAGTTTGCTGTCCAGCATATCGCGGGTCTGCACTTTGTTGGGACTTTCCATCAACGCTTTCAGCAGCATGTATTCACGACGGGACATCAGCAGCGCCTCACCGCTAACCTTGACCTCCAGCGACTTGGTATCCATACAAACAGGGCCAATCATCAGGTCGTTGCTTTTACTGCCACCCAGTCTGCGCTCCAAAGCCCGCAGTCGCGCCAGCAACTCAGCAATTTCGAAGGGTTTGGCCAGATAGTCGTCGGCTCCGCTGTCGAGACCGGAGACTTTGTCCAAGGTGGTATCACGGGCAGTCAGAATCAACACCGGGTTCAGAAAGCAGTCCTGGCGCGCGCTGCGCAGCACAGCCATGCCATCCATGTCCGGCAGACCCAAATCGAGTATGACAATATCCGGCTGGCTGGTTTTGATGGCGCTCATCGCGTCACGGCCACAACTGACATGATTGACAATAAAACCCGCCGCCCTCAGGGCCTGGCTGATGCCTGAGGCCAACAGCGTGTTATCTTCAACCAGTAATACCTGCATGTTCCTGCCCTGTTGGCCATTAATTATCGTCTGGCGTTAACAGATCATTGCTTGTTGGTTAATTCCAACAATTGCTGATCAATCTCACCGTGTCGGCCTGTATCGGCGACGTCGCGTCCTTCTCTGGCAGGTGCATTTTTAGCCAGTTCCAGAAAGTGACGTGCCTGCGCCTGATCCTTCTGCTTCCGATAATACTCAGCCATAAAATAATTAGCATCTATATCTTGTGGGCCCAATTCCAGCCCACGCGCCAGAAGTTCATACGCTTTGTTGTTATCACCAAAGGCAACAGGCCAGCCCGGTACGTTCATATACAACACGCCCAGACTGGTGTGCGCCGCACCTTGCATAGCATCGGCATCCAGCGCCAGCGCACGCTCCAGATCGCGTTTGGCATCTTTGGCGTATCCGAGCGCGCCCAGGCCGCCTTTCACACCGGCAAACGACGACTTGATGATGCCGCTCCAGATCCAGGCAGGCGCGGATTCCGGGTTATTCGCCGTCACGCCATCAGCCTGCTTGATCAACTCCTCGTAAGCAGACACTTGCGCGTCCCCTTGCAGCAGATAGTTCACTTCCGCCCAGCGCTGCTGGATGGAAAACACATCAGCCGGCAACTCAGCAAATGCCTCGATTACCATAAACGGCAATACCATTAACACATAGATAAAAACATTAAATCGTTTGGTCATCATCTTGATCCCCTTTTGTTAAGACTGTTGTCTGACATCGTGTTCAGGGTGCCACCTGCCGGCAATCGTGCGTATTGTCTGATGCGTACCAACTGTCGCAGCAACGCGGAATCAGTGATGCGAGGCAACAAACTATTGATCACCACAAACAGGCGCTCCGGCCAACCAATGGTCAGGGCACTCCAGTGTCCCGCCTGAATTCTGCGCACAATGGCGGATGCTACTTTTGCAGGCGGATCCATGGTGTTGCCCAGCGCCTGGTTCATGGCAACAACACGCTTGCTGTTCATCGGCGTCTGGGTAGCGCGAGGTGCCACATACAACACCCGCACCGGCGAATCTGCCAATTCACGCCGCAGCGCTTCCGAGAACACCCGCAGTCCGGCTTTGCTGGCACCATACACGGCAAACCCCGGGTAACCGATGCTGCCAAAGACGGAGCCGATATTGATAACAGCGGCTTCGGGCCGCGCCAGCAATACCGGCAACAAGGCCGTTGTCAGTGCAATGGGCACGGTCAGATTCAGGTCGATCACGGCGCGCGAGACATCCGTATCGGATGCTGACACAAACGAAAAATCGCTCATGCCCGCATTGTTTATCAGCATGTCAACACCTGAAGGCAGCGTCTTGCAAAAGCTCAGCAGATTGCCGACGCCCTGATGATGCTGAAGATCACCCACCAGCACATGGTGGCGGTCAGCTGAGACCAGGCTTGCACGTAAGCGATGCAGCGCAATTTCATCACGGCCGACCAACACCAATATGGCGCCGGCCTCTGCCAATTTCTCAGCAAGAGAGGCGCCAATTCCCCCACTTGCACCGGTGAGCACCAGCGTTTTTCCATTGATATTCATAAGCCGTATCCTGTCATTGCTCAGTGAACCTGTTCTGTCGCAGGGATCAATGAATCAAAAACACCTTTGTAAAGACGATAGAACATCTGAGTACTGTGAATAATCGTTTCCTGCTCCGCCGGATCCGTAAACCGGTTCATCAGATTTTCAAGAAACAATATGTGCTTCTGGTCAAGGGCACCGTGCGAGCGCAAATAACTGAACGCCTGTTCCGGTAAACCCAGGGAATCTCTGATCTGCACGGCAGCGTGATCGGCAAGACTAACACTGGTACCTTCCAGCACATGCACCATGCCAAAAAAGCCAAGCGGGTCACGGCGGGAAATCAGATCAAACGCATAAGCCACCATCAGTTCGGTTGCTGCGGCCGGCTTGCTGGCACGCACGGCTTCCTTGTCTCCGCCACAGGCCGCAATGTCATTGAGTATCCACTCCTGATGTCCAATTTCATCTTCGATGTATTCAGCAATGGCTTCACGCAGCCACTCTTTGCTGTCAGGCAGACGCGAGCCTGCGGCCATCATCAAGGGCACCGTGTATTTAACATGGTGGTAAGCCTGCGTCAGGTACGCCATGTATTGTGGCAATGTCACTTGCCGGCTGATCGCACGTTGAATCATGGTGGCTTGCACCAGATTCTGGCGGTCTGCCTCCGTGACGCGTTGCAGTGTTTGATAAAAACCTGGTTCAGCTTGCATAGCGTTTCTCCTCGCTGCCCGCATACAGGGCATCTATCTGTGCTTGAAAATATTGTTCAATTTCTGTCCGACGCGGCCGGCCGTTGGTGGTCATCAAATCGCTGATGGCGCCCGTACCCGTGGCCAGCGGACTGTCCAGACGCAGCCAGCGCACAACGCGTGCGTATTCAGGCAAACGCATGTTTGCCTGGTCCAGACCTTGTTGTATCTGTTGATCGGTCACCGACGGCGACCGCGCGGCGATCAGGGCTGTGCAGAAGGGTCTGCTGTCACCAAACACCAGCACCTGCGCCAGCAAAGGGTCGTGACTGATTTCCCGCTCGACCCATTCAGGCGAGATATTGCGGCCGTAGGAACTGACCAGCAGATTTTTCCGACGGCCCTGAAAATGCAGATAACCATCCTCGTCGACAGAACAAAGATCCCCTGTTGCAATCCAGGTTTCATCACCTGGAATCGTCCAGCTTTCCGGGGCGCCGGCATAGCCCAGAAACGCGGCATCTGCCACTAACAGCTCGCCGTCCATCAGTTGTGTACGCAGGTGTGGTAAGGGCTTTCCAAGCGAGCCATTGCGACGCGCCTCGGGTGTATTGAGCGCAACCACTGAACCACATTCGGACAAGCCATACCCTTCGTAAACTGGCAAGCCGGCCTGAATGGCTTTATCCAGCAACAGACGATTCACGCTGCCACCGCCCACGGCGATAAACCGCAGTGATGCAGGCGGCTGCCATCCGGACGCACAACTGATCACCAGGGCCTGTAACAGCTGGGGCATCAGAATCACGCTGTTGGGACACACGCTGCCGATGGTGCTCAGTAAATCAGCAACCGAGAATCCGGCCGCCCCGTTAAAGCCCAATTGCTGCTCACTGGCCAACACAATGCAGGCACCCTGCATCAGCGGCACATAGACACCGGCAATGTTTTCCAACAGCGTGGACAAAGGCAGGACACAGAGGTGCTTCTGGATGTTCAGCCCGGCAATCGCCTGATCCAATGATGCAGCAACACGCTGCTGATGCTCCGCGCTCAGGCAAACACCTTTGGGTGTGCCGGTTGAGCCAGAGGTGAAGGTAATTTTACTGGTGCGGGCGGGCAACAGCTGCCGACGCTTGGCCGCTTTGTCCAGTGGCGCAATATCAGCAAACTGATACGCGGCCGCGGGCTGTTGAATATCAACCCTGTTGAGCAGCACCTGCAGATCAACGCTCAGCGGTTTATCGGCGTCGAGTGTCGCGCACAGAGTGTGCAGATAATCCGGCCGGTCGGTTAACACCGCATCCACAGGCACAGTTTGCAGCGCATGACGCACTTGTCCTGCAGAAAAAAATCCCGGCAGTGGCAGCAACACGATGTCAGCCAGCTGACAAGCCAGGTCTACCACAATCCAGTCAGCAGAATTAGCCGCATACAAGGCAATCGCCCCGTACTCACGGGCGGTAAGTTCCGCCGCCAGCGTCTTCACGGCCTGCACCAGTTCCAGCCGGGTTAGCTGAGCATCGGCCGCACTGCTGACATCCATAATTGCCAGCTGCTCGGGCGAGCGCTGAGCATTAATAAGCAGTTGATTCCAGATTTTCATCATCATCAACGCATCCGGGCAGACGCGGTGTGTGCGCCAGCGGATGTCAGTACCGACACTGCCAGTGCCAGCTCATCGGCATGCTCCTGCAACAGACGCATGGCGATCTCGTTCTTGATCAATGTCTCGCGAGCTCTGCGGACATCACCCGCCAGCACGTTGGGCTGATGCTGGTAATAACTGCCCCACTGTTGACCACAATCGGGCAAGCGCGTCGGGTCGGCAGGCCCCAGCAATTCAGGCGCAAAGCCGAGTCGTTGCAACAGCGCCTGCACCTGAGGTGTCGCTGTAAAACACACCCAGTGAAATCCTGCCTGATACAACAGTTCTGTCAGCACAATAAACAGCCGCTGGCTGCCACCCTTCATGCTGGCAAGGTTGCCGGTTTCTATCACCTGGCGACGATCAACAGCCCGGCCAGTCGCCTTGCCGATCTGTTGCTCAATGGAGGTATCAAAGTATTGCTCAACAAAAAACTGGCCGCTGATGCCCGGTTGTAAACCCAGCACGCCCTGAACCCCTGACGTGGTGAATGAGGCCAGCAACAATGGCAGAAAATGGTTGACGTGCGCTTGATAAGTGTCCGCGTAACGCTGGCGGATAAACTGGTGCAGTACCGGAGTCTGAGCAGATGCAGCGTTATCCAGGGTGATTTGCCATCCACTTTTCCGGGATGCAAAAGGCGTTAAAACAGGTTCGGGTTGGGCGACAGGTTGTGGCCACATGATCGTTTACTCCTTAGTTTCGGATCATGTGGCTGACTTTACGCGGCAATTCTTAATGCAATATTAAGGCAACTTTAAATTTCTACCTGTTGGACGTTTTTGTGAAAAATCCCGGCCAGCACCTCAATCTTCAGGCTTTTTGTGCAGATACTTGATACCACTGAACATCGCGGATATCAGTCCACTGCGCTCACGCACCTCAGTCACCACAACGGCAAACACGTGCAGCACAATCGCAAGCATCAACAGGTAAAAACAGATTTCATGGATTTCAGCTGCATTGCGGTGCTCCCGATCTCCAGCCTGCAAAGCGCTCAGGTGAAGAAAATTGAACAGGGCGGACATTCGCCGCCGACGCAGTCAAGCTACGCGCCGCTGTTGCGCCAGACAAGCTCATAAACACCGGTTTGTTGAGGCTCCGCAATAATCATCAACAAATCCCGCAGCAACTGCGGTGTGGATTCCTGCACGCTGACATACAAGCGCGTTATGAAGCGCCCATCCAGCCAGATCTCTGACTCAGCCTGCACACGCAGATCAACGCTGTCCGCGGGAGTTTCCGCGCCCTGCACCTGCAGGAATACCTGATCTGCACCGCGTGAGGCCAGTGTCCACGGCAGTTGATGCAGACGCAGTGTCTGCAAACGCATGCTCCCGTTTTGTGGGTCGGGTAACTGCAAAGCTACGGCGGCTCTGTCCCACAAACCGCGGGCGCTGACGCTCAGTTGTTGCTGAGCCGGTTGCCATGACAACACTTCGATGATGCCGCTGACCACCCCTTGCACCTGCACACTGCGGTCCAGTGAACGGATCAGCGCCGCGCCTGCCAGCTGCCCGGAAACCAATGCGGCAGCCGGCAACTCAAACACCATGTCACTGACAGAGACAACACCCGCGCTGTTTATGCAGGTTTCGCCATTGATTGTCAGTTCATCATTGTCCGTGGAAATCTGCAGACACAGTTTGGCAGCCAACAGATCGCGCCAGCGCAATTGCCACGCCACATTCTCCAACACCAGGGTCTGCTGGTTATTGCGGATCAGCACAGACTCCGCCCGGCCTGCCCACAAGCGGCCACGGGTGCGTGACACATGCACCAGAGCCTCACCGCTGCTGTTGTTGACACCTGACCACACCAACAGGCGCGGCAACACGCTGGCGGGCACTGACCAGACCAGACTGACCAGGCACGCCGCCACAAAAAACAACAGCCAGCGACGCCAGGCAGCGGTGGATTTTTTAGTCACTGCGCCACACTCCTGATCCGAAGACTGGCATTGATCAGTTCCCCAACGGATGACTGGTTGGCGCTGGCTGGCGTCAACGTCAGTTGCTCAACGCGGATACCCGCAGTTGACTCCAGCTCCGCCAGCCATGCCAACAGCAGCGACATGGA
>CAMBPO010000083.1 GCA_945869725.1 Klebsiella pneumoniae | reverse complement strand
GCATCATTAGCCAATGCGTGAAGCACCTCATCATTTTCAGTTTCCTGAGCCTGTTCCTGCGAGTCTTGACTGCGCCCGCCACTCAGGTCGGCCTGAATGCCGTGAATGCGTTTCTCCAGTTCGTTGTACAGTAAATTCAGTGCGTCTGTGAAGGTGTTGATGTTGATGGCTGGTTTGTTTGACATGCAGTCCTCCCGGTTATTTGTTGTCTGATGACTTTGTTCACCCTACCGCGCCTGGCATCCAGGTTTATTGAGCGCAGTCAATGCCGGGTGTGGTATATGCATTTCTAAGAACTGTTTTTCAGGAGCATTTATGAGCACGCCACTAATGCCAGCACCAGCACCAATTCCCCCCATCAGACGCCCGCTGGGCAAACTCCGAGTCGCCGATGTGTTTTATCAGTTTGTAGAAAACGAACTGTTGCCCGGCAGCGGCGTGTGCGCTGCGGATTTCTGGTCTGGCTTGCAAACACTGATCAGCGATCTGGCACCGGTCAACCGTGCACTGTTACAAGAGCGCGAACGCTTGCAGCAGCAGATAGATGACTGGCACCAACATCGCCGCGGGCAGATTGAAGATGGCGCAGCATACATAGCGTTTTTGCAGCAGATTGGTTACCTGCAGGCAGAACCGGCGGACTTTACCATCACCACGGATAACGTTGACCCCGAGATAGCGCTCCATGCGGGCCCTCAGTTAGTGGTGCCGGTGATGAATGCCCGTTATGCGTTGAATGCCGCCAATGCGCGTTGGGGCAGTTTGTATGATGCGCTGTACGGAACGGATGTGATTGCTGACGACGTGGAGCACACACGTCAGGCCGGTTATGACCCGCGTCGGGGCAGCAAGGTGGTTGCCTACGGTCGCGCTTTTCTGGATGAGTTTTTTACCCTGGGTCACGGAGCTTCACATGCTCAGGTGCGCGCTTACCGCATGCTCGCGGGCAAACTGCAGGTCGAACTGGACAATGGAACAAGCGCCGGGCTGTCAGATCCCGGGCAGTGTGTCGGCTATCGAGGTAATGCCGCTGCACCTGCGAGTGTGTTGCTGGCACACCATGGTTTGCATGTGGAGATCTGTATTGACCCCAATCATGCCATCGGTCAGCAGGACGAAGCAGGGGTGCGTGACATTCTGCTGGAAGCCGCACTCACCACGATTCAGGACTGTGAGGATTCGGTGGCTGCGGTCGATGCCGCTGACAAAGTAGCGGTCTACCGCAACTGGCTTGGGCTGATGCGGGGAGATCTGAGTTGTGTATTCACAAAAGACAGTGTTGAACACACACGCAGCTTAGCGGCCGACCGCGAATACACGGGTGCCGATGGCGCAGCGCTGGTGTTGCCCGGGCGCAGCCTGATGCTGGTGCGCAATGTCGGGCATCTGATGACCAACGATGCCGTGCTGGACGAACATGGGCAGGAAATTCCCGAAGGCTTGCTGGACGCGTTGGTGACCAGCGCTGCGGCACTGCATGATCTGCGTAAAACTGCGGGCAGCCGCAATTCGCGCACGGGCAGTGTGTATATCGTTAAACCCAAAATGCACGGGCCAGCTGAGGTGGCGTTTACCTGCCAGGTATTTGCTGCCGTTGAAAAAATTCTCGGTCTGCGCGCGGATACTCTCAAAATCGGCATCATGGACGAAGAACGCAGAACCTCGCTCAACCTCAAGGCCTGCATTTTTGAAGCGCGCTCGCGGCTGATTTTTATCAATACCGGTTTTCTGGATCGCACGGGGGATGAGATTCATACCAGCATGCACGCCGGTGCGTTTGTGCGTAAAGCTGACATCAAGGCCAGCCGCTGGATTCGCGCCTATGAAAACCGCAATGTTGCCATCGGGCTGGCCTGTGGTCTGTCAGGTCGCGCACAGATAGGCAAAGGCATGTGGGCGATGCCCGATGAGATGGCCGCGATGATGAAAGAGAAACTTGCCCACCCGTTGGCCGGTGCCAGCTGCGCGTGGGTACCTTCGCCAACCGCGGCAACCTTGCATGCCATTCACTACCACCGTGTTGATGTTGCTGCCATACGAAGTGAACTGGTGCAACGTGATCTGGTGCAGAGCGAGATGTTGCCTGTTGCAGAGTTGCTCACGCTGGCGGTGGCGCAGCCCGGCAGCTGGAGTGCACAACAGATTCAGCAAGAGCTGGACAACAATGCACAAGGCTTGCTGGGCTACGTTGTGCGCTGGATTGATCAGGGCATAGGCTGCTCCAAAGTGCCGGATATCAGTGGCACCGGATTGATGGAGGATCGCGCCACCTTGCGGATCTCCAGTCAGCACATCGCTAACTGGTTGCTTCACGACGTGTGCAGTGCGGAGCAAGTCATGCAAACCCTGCAGCGTATGGCGGTGGTTGTTGATGCGCAGAATGCCGATGATCCGCAGTATCAGCCGATATCGCCGGGGTTCGACCAAAGTATCGCGTTTCAGGCAGCCTGTGATCTGGTGTTTTTGGGCCTGAATCAACCATGTGGATACACTGAACCACTTCTACACAGGCATCGTAGAACGGGCAAGGAAGTTGTTCCCTCTTAAGTGTTAGACGGTTTAGCCCGACCAATGGTCGGGTTTTTTTTGCCTGCAATTTTTGCAACCCCCGGTTGGTGTGTCATGGAAATGTCAATTTTCCTTAATCTCACTGTCACTTAGCCTGTTTACACTGCAATTCCATCAAATGAGACTCAGGAGCATTCTGATGGCCAAGGTAACGCACTACCGCACGGTGTTTTTGTCAGACATTCATCTCGGGGACGCGGATTGCAAAGCTGAGTTTCTGCTGGACTTTCTGGATCACAGTCGCATCGATACGCTGTATCTGATCGGCGACATCATCGATATGTGGGCGATGAGCCGGCAGTTCTGCTGGCCCGACAGCCACAACAAACTTCTGCATCGGTTTATGCAAATGCCCTCAGCGGGCACGCGGGTGATTTACCTGCCCGGCAATCATGATGAGCCCGCCCAGCGTTACGACGGCATGGCCTTGGGTGCGATAGAGATTCACCGCGAGTACATTCACACCTTGGCGAATGGAAAAAAATTGCTGTTAATGCACGGCGACCAGTTTGATCAGGAAGTCTGTTTTGGTCCGCTGCACGCATGGATTGGCGACAAAGCGTATCGCGCGCTGATGTTTGTGAACCGCTGGTACAACCGTTATCGCGTCTGGCGCGGCCACGATTACTGGTCTCTGGCGGGTTTTCTGAAGAGCCGAATCAGAGGTGCGTCTGAAGCCATTACCCGCTACCGTGAAATTGGCTGTGCCTATGCGCGCCAGCGCGGCCTGGATGGCATTGTGTGTGGGCACATCCACCACCCGGAAGTGACAACGGTGTCTGGCACCTTGTATTGCAATGATGGCGACTGGGTTGAAAATTGTTCTGCACTCACTGAAGACCGACGCGGCAATCTGCAATTGATATTCTGGACAGCGGTGAAGCAATCCATTGACTCCGATCTCAATCCGCAAGGCGCAACGGTGCACAGCTTGAGGGATCTGGGGGCACGAGCTGCCTGAGCATGGCTTGTGCGGAATTCTCATCAAATGGCGCAGCGGGCTATCCCCTGCGCGGTAAACACGGGCATAATCAGCGCTCTTGATCGCTGAAGCAGACTGTTTGTGCCCAGTAAAGTTCTTTGTCATCTAAAACCTGTGCTCATGTGACCACGGGTTGTTGATGTGCAAGACACCCGGAGCACCCGCCTGGCGAATCATCTGATGGCTGCCAGAGCAAAAGGTGCTACGTTTGAATAATAAACCTGAGGGTGGAAATACCATCATCGCTATCGCCGGGGCCTCTGCGTCCGGCAAAAGCCTGTTTGCCTCCACGGTTTATCATGAGCTGGTTGCGGAGCTGGGCAGTGAGCGTATTGCCATTGTGTCGGAAGACGCTTACTACCGCGATCAAAGCCACCTGCCTTTCAGCCAGCGCGTCCTCACCAACTACGATCACCCTTCAGCGTTTGAGCATTCGCTGTTGGCCGCGCATCTGCAGACCTTGCGAGAGGGCGGCTCCATCGAGATGCCACAGTACAGTTACAAGCATCATACCCGCCAGGAAAAGACCATTCATGTGTCTGCCGCCCGAGTTATTCTGGTCGAAGGTATCCTGCTGCTCACAGACAAACGTTTGCGTGAAAATTTTGATATCAGCGTGTTTATGGACACGCCGCTGGATATCTGCCTGCTCAGACGCATCAAGCGTGATATCGAAGACCGGGGGCGCAGTTTGCATTCGGTCATTGAACAGTATGAAACTACGGTGCGGCCGTCATATTTCGAGTTTATCGAACCGTCAAGGCAATACGCGGATCTGGTGGTCACCCGGGGCGGGCAGAACCAGATTGCGATTGATATGATCAAAGCCAGTATCCGCCAACTCACGGCCAGGTAACAAAACGGTTGCACTTTATGATGGGACTTGTAGGGATTTTATTTCTGTTGGTGGTGGCTTACGCGGCGTCAAGCAACCGATCTCGCGTCAACTGGCGAACCGTCGGCATCGCGTTCGGGCTGCAGATCTGCATTGGCGCCTTTGTCATTTATCTGCCGTTTGGACAACAGGTTTTGTATCAGGTCTCCCAGGTTGTTTCTAGCGTCATCAGTTTTGCAAACGATGGCATCGTTTTTGTGTTTGGTGAGATTGGTAATTTCTCGCAGGGATTTATCTTTGCGGTGCATGTGCTGGCGGTGATTGTGTTTTTCTCCTCTCTGATTGCCGTGCTTTATCATCTGGGCATCATGACCTGGGTGATTCGCGTGATCGGCGGTGGTCTGCAAAAACTGTTAGGTACCAGCCGGCCCGAATCCATGTCAGCGGCCGCCAATATTTTTGTTGGCCAGACCGAAGCCCCATTGGTCGTCAGACCCTTTATCCCCACCATGACACGTTCAGAACTGTTCGCCGTGATGGTCGGTGGTCTGTCCTCGATCGCCGGATCCGTGCTGGCGGGTTATGCCGGCATGGGGGTTGAGATTAAATACCTGATTGCCGCCAGTTTTATGGCCGCTCCGGGTGGTTTTTTGATGGCTAAACTGTTGCTGCCGGAAACAGAAACCC
Source organism: Klebsiella pneumoniae (assembly GCA_945869725.1). GTDB lineage: Bacteria > Pseudomonadota > Gammaproteobacteria > Pseudomonadales > Pseudohongiellaceae > Pseudohongiella. Next base: position 4,274 of record CAMBPO010000083.1, on the reverse strand, counting down.
CGATCAATGATCTGAATGAAATCGCCAACGAAAAAGCGCACACCAATGTGATCGACGCGGCGGCGGCAGGTGCTTCCAGCGGCATGCAACTGGCCCTGAATGTGGGCGCGATGGTGCTGGCGTTTGTGGGATTGATTGCGCTGGTGAACGGCATTATTGGTGGTATCGGCGGTTTGTTGGGTCAGGAAGGCATCACCCTGCAACTGATTTTTGGTTATCTGTTTCAGCCGCTGGCATTTCTGCTGGGTGTGTCATGGGATGAGGCCAGAATGGCCGGCAGTTTTATTGGCCAGAAACTGGTGATCAATGAGTTTGTTGCCTATCTGGATTACGTTAGCGTCAAGGATCAGCTCAGTGCGCAGACGCAGATTATTGTCACCATCGCGCTGTGTGGTTTTGCCAATTTTTCATCGGTGGCCATTTTGCTGGGTGGTCTGGGTGGCATGGCGCCGGGGCGTCGCAGTGATATCGCCGAACTGGGTATGAAGGCCTTGTTGGCGGCGACATTGGCAAACCTGATGAGTGCTGCCATTGCCGGTTTCTTTTTCTCTTTGCTCTGAGGTTATAACCCATGTCATTGCAGGTTCCTGAACTGGATATCAGTCGTCTGGACCATGATACCGAGGCATTTGTCGCCGAGATCGGCAGTGCCTATACCGAATTTGGCTTTTGCAGCATCGGCGGTCACGGTATCAGCACTCAAACCATTGAGGATTGTTACGCAGCGATCAAAGCATTTTTTGCTCTACCTACGGAGATCAAGCAGCAATACCATGTGGCCGGACGCGGTGGTGCGCGCGGATACACAGGGTTTGGTATCGAAACGGCCAAAGACAGCCGTCATCCGGATCTCAAGGAGTTCTGGCATGTGGGGCTGCAGACCTCGGTTCCTGCGCCTCATGAGTGTTTGTACCCGAATATCTGGCCGGCCGAAGTAGCTGATTTCCAGCGCGCCACCTACACGCTGTATACCGAATTGCAAATGCTGGGCACGCGTGTGCTGCAAGCCCTGGCCTTGTTTCTGGGGCAGCCACAACACTACTTTGCGGACAAAGTGAATTACGGCAATTCCATCCTGCGTCCCATTCACTATCCACCCATAGGGCCAGGCGTAACCGCCTCCATACGCGCCGGTCAGCATGAGGACATCAACCTGATTACCTTGCTGGTGGGTTCGCATGAAGCCGGCCTGGAGATTCTGCGCAGAGATGGTTCGTGGCTGCCAGTGACCACGCAACAAAGCGCAATTCTGGTCAATATCGGCGATATGCTGCAGCGCCTCAGCAATCATGTGTTGCCGTCCACCACACATCGTGTGGTCAATCCGGTGGGCTCGGCTGTCGACAAGCCGCGTTATTCCATCCCGTTTTTTATGCACCCCAATCCTGATTTTCTGATTAAAACCTTGCCAAGCTGTATCACCGCAGATAAGCCCAACCAGTATGCGCATGCCATCACTGCAAATGATTACCTGCTGCAACGCTTGGCAGACATCGGGCTGCTCAAAAAACCGCAGTAATGTCATGAAGGAGTTGTGATGCTGGCCATCAATTTCATTCGCAGGCTGTTCCTTGTGGCGCTGCTGATCTCAGTACCCATAGCCGGACTGGCTCAGCAGGGTCAGCCATCCATACAGCAGTTACTGCAGGAACCCTTTCTGGACGACTACTATTCCAACGTGGTTTACGGCTACGAAATTGTCACGGATACCCAGAACAATGCCAGCCGGTATGTGGGCAACAGTCTGAATTGCAGTAACTGCCATCTGCAGGCCGGCACACAGCAGGAGGCGCTGCCGCTGAATGTGGCCGGCATGTACCCAAAATGGCGTGCCAAAAACGGCAAACGTAATGGCATTGGCCTGCGCATCCGCGAATGTTTCCTGTACAGCATGGATGGCATTATGCCGCCGGAAGACGCACCGGAAGTGCTCGCCATTTCAGCCTACATCAGTTACCTGTCACAGGGGCAGATCATGGGCGCTGAGCCTGAGGGCAGGGGAATCCCCACCTTGCCAGACACCGGATACGATCCTAACCCCGCCACCGGGCGCGCCGTTTATCTTGAGCAGTGTGCCAGTTGCCATGGCGCTCAGGGAGAAGGCGTCGCCGGTATGCCACCCGTGTGGGGGTTGAATTCCTACAACAAGGGCGCGGGCATGCATGATATCCGTGAAGCCGCCGGGTTCATCTGGGCCAATATGCCACTGGGCAACGGCAAGTCACTGACCCACCAGCAGGCCTTGGATGTATCGGCGTATCTGAATTTGCAGATACGCCCCTCCGACCCCAGAGACAGTAAATTCCTTAAACTCTTGGAACACCTGATAAATTGATCCGCAGCCTTCTTGCCGAAGCAACACTCTCATTTGCCTGGAGAAATCGTCTGGGCAACTGGCGCACGGAGATTTTTGCAGGATTTGTGGGTGCTATTCTGGTTATTCCGCAAGGCATTACCTTTGCCTATCTGGCAGGTCTGCAGCCGGAATATGGCTTGTATTGCGCGATTTTTGTGACGCTGTTTTGCAGCGTGTTTGGCACTTCATCGATGATGAGCGGCCCGAATACCGCGGTGGCTATTCTGATTGGCACCGCCGTGTTGCCGCTGGCAGGTCGGGGCAGTCCGGTCTATATCGATTTTGTATTTTTGCTGTGTCTGATGGTGGGTGCGATTCAATTGCTGTTCTGGCTGATGCGCGGGGCGCGTATTTTTCAGTACCTGTCGCCGGCAGCGATTTCCGGTATTTCAGCCGGCGCCGGTTTTTTGATCATCATGGCGTCGCTGGACAGTATTCTGGATCTGTCGACGTTTAAAACCACGTTCTTTTACGAAAAAATCTACGTGATTGTCAGTGACGCCCGCGACCTGGTAAATCCGTACAGCTTGTTTATTGGCTTGTGCACCATTGCGGGCGGTTACATAGGACGTCGTTTTTCGCCGCGCTACTTTATTATTATCGCGGTGACGACTGGCTACCTCAGTGGTCTGCTGGTGGCGTTTGTGTGGCCACAACCCGTGACAGAGCTGGAGTATCTGGGGCGCATGCCTATCGAGTGGCTGCCGCTTCATCTGCCCACCATCAACATGGAATACCTGATGATGAGCACCATGCTGATACCCTACGCCATCACCATTGCCTTTATTGGTCTGGCGCAATCGCTGGTGATTGTCCGCGAATTAAAAATGGAAACCGACCAGGACATCAATCTGGACAAAGAGGTATATGCGCAGGGTCTGGCCAATCTGCTGGCGCCGTTCTTCTCCAGTTTTGCAGGGGCGGGCAGCTTTAACCGCACCAAAGCCAACCAGAGTCTGGGCGCAACCACGCCTTTCTCAGGCATCGCCTCCGCGGGTTTTGTGCTGGTGTTAATCACCTTTCTGGGCCCAATCCTGACCTACATGCCTATGGCAGCCATGGCCGGGACTTTGTTTATTGTTGGCGCCGATATGATCAAGTGGCGCGATATCAAACACTACGCGCAGGTGCGCGCCGAGCTGGTGATTTATCTGGCTACCTTTATCAGCATTATGTTTTTTGGGCTTGCCACCGGCGTCGTAGTCGCTGTGTTCCTGTCGGTCAGTGTGTTTATGTTACGCATCAGCCAGCTGGAGATAACCGTTGAACCTCTTGAGTCCGGGGTTATGCTGAAGGTCAAAGGCGCGTTGTTTTATGCCTCGCTGGCGCATCTGACCGAAAAGTTTCACAGTCACGTTGGTAAAAATCTGACGGTTGATCTGCAATTCACCACGCATATTGATCAGTCTGCGGTGGACTTTTTTATTCGTGAATCCAGAAACATGGCCGCACAAGGTGTCAGGTTGACGCTTTTGATTAACGAGAAGCAGGGACATTTTCTGAAAAAAATGGGTGCAAACAGCGATATGCAGCTGGTGGCCGTTTAACGTACCGATAATTCAAATCAGCATAAAAAGCGGGAGAAAACCATGAAGGACAAAAATCCAATAACCGTCGGGCGTCGTGCGCTGTTAAGCAATATAGGGGTAGCAGCGGTAGCGGGTCTGGCTGTCACTGCCAGTCAGGTATCAGCGCAGCCTGCGGCTCAGGCGGCAACCAAGCCGGCAACCCCGCCGGCAACCCAGCCGAACGGCTTTCAACCGGCGCGGCATAATCAGGATAACTGGTTGGATGAGATGCCCGGCAGTCACAGGGTGATTGTTGACTCATCATCGCCCGTGGGCGGAGCAAGTGCATTGTGGTACTCCAATAACACTCTCACCGCTCACGAGGAGTCCTACGAGGGCAGTGCGGCTGA
>CAMBPO010000082.1 GCA_945869725.1 Klebsiella pneumoniae | reverse complement strand
GAAAACACCCACCCGACGATATCACCACTCGCCATACTCCCGACTAACAGCATCACTGTCGCGTAAATGTACGCCTTTACATATGCGGCGTTGCGGTTCTGAATCTCTCGCTCATCAAGAAATTCATCGGGTGAATTGGCAAGAAAGCCGTATGTACACAGAAACATCACGATCGATCCGCAAAAGCCCACTAGCCCCAATACCCCGACGGCAAGTTGTAAGGCGGGCTGATCCCCAGAAAGAAAGAACTTCAGCAAAAACCACAGGTAGATGGCTCCAATGGCAACAACCGAGAGCACCTTCGCACTTAGAGGTGTGAGCAAGATATACTTTGGACGGGCGCGGACAGGCTTTTCATGGGGATTAGTCATCTTCGAACTCCTTTTGTCTATTGGCGTTACCAGCGATCTGAGTCGCAAGTGACGGGAAACCATTGAGCGAAAACAGTGTATCGACGGGCACGCCGAACACAGCTGCAAGTTTTAGAGCGAGCTCAACGCTTGGGTTGTAGGTTCCTCTCTCAAGGAAGCCTATTGTCTGCGGGTTGACCCCTACAGCTGCCGCAAGATCTTTGCGGCTTAAGCCTCGCTCGACACGAAACAATGTGATTTGATTATGAACCATTGCTAGAAAATACCATATTATTGTGTTTACGCAACACCCTGAGATACGGTTTTATGCTTTTTGTTGTCACTGAAAGAGATTGGGTTTGGCGTGTTTTCAGCGTTGTAATGATGGGCTTACTTTGGTTTCTTGGTAAGGGTTAAAAGGGTTAAACGCGGGTTCAGTCGCAGTCTTGAAAGTTTGATTCAATTGCTCTTTATGCAGTAATTACCCGAAGACGGGTTCTATCCCACGTTATAACTGTCCGTGAAAACGGGATAGAACTACAGGCACCACTAACACAGGGAGCTCCTACTGTATGCAACCCAAACGTCGCCTTGCGCTCCAAGCCGTACTCTACGAACTATTTGCTATCGTCCTTGTCGGGCCTGGGCTCAGTTTACTCTTCGGGCAGTCCATAAGTTCCTCACTGGGACTTGCAGCAACCCTTTCAACAATTGCAATCGTCTGGAACTATGTTTTCAATATGCTTTTCGAATCGTGGGAACGCCGCCAAGAGAGTAAGGATCGCACTTTGCGCAGACGCTTGCTTCACGGCACTGGATTTGAAGGAGGCCTTGTTGTCCTACTTGTTCCAGTCATGGCGTGGTGGCTCGAAACCACTTTAATCACAGCATTCATCACGAATCTAGGTCTACTGGCATTCTTCTTTCTCTATGCGATTCTCTTTACGTGGGCGTTTGATCGAATCTTTGGCCTACCAACATCGATAAACACATCCGAAGCGAGTGATGCCTAACAATTCGCTCAACGGTCCGCGTAATCGGGCGGGGGGTTCTACCCCCCTCTTCACGGACACTGCAAAGAAACGAAAGCGATCACACAACCACTGGTCGCCCTAGCTTGAGTCGATCAGCCGCTCAATTCAACAGTCAGCTTTGTACGGTCCTGCGTTCTCTGGATTTTCAGAAAAAATTGTGGCTTTCCCTTTACACTTTATTGATGGCAGACGACATGGCATCAAATACGTCACGTAAAACTAATCTAGAAGATGCGAGATTCATGCGCATACGCCCTTCGCCACCGGCTCCGTAATTAGACCCGGCATTCAGGTAAACACCCGAATTCTCGACTAGCCAGTCTTGAAAGTAGTGCTCCGGGCTTCGCTTAGACAGGGCAGTAGCAATTTCAGAAGCGCCAATTTTTTCCATTACTTGACTAACGTCAAGCCAGCTTAGATAGGTACCTCCAGCGTTATGATATTTGAGCAGCGGGATATTTTCCTTAATATAGCTTTCTGCATACCTCTGATTTTCATCAAGATAGGCTAACGCCTGATCGAACCAATCCGCACCTTCACGCATTGCAGCTTCATTGGCAATTATCCCAAGTGTGTTTAGGTCGGCGCGATGGTACTCGTTCACCCGAGCGAGCAGGGCGGGGTTTTTGGAGTAGAAATACGCTACTTTCATGCCAGCAAGATTGAATGTTTTGCTTGCTGCATTGAATGTAACGCTATTATTTACAACTGCCTTGTCTGGCAAGCTTTCAAAAGGAACAAAAGTGTAGCCTGGGCGTACGATGTCTGACCATATCTCATCAGATAAAACAATTATGTTTCTTTCAAGACACATTCTTCCAATTCGCAATAGATCATCGCTGTCCCAAACGTTCCCGGTTGGATTATGCGGATTGCACAAAATGAAGGAACGGGTATCAGGGGTCATCTTAGATTCAAGATCGCTCCAGTCGATCGAATAACGATTGTTTTGGAAGATCATCTTGCTTTCGCTTAGCTCTACTTTTGCGGCCCTACAAATAGTTTGGAACCCATCATAAGCAGGAGTTAGCGTAAGCACCTTACTACCCGCCGGGGAGAAAGAGCGTAACGCTGCAATCATGCCAGGATAGACTCCGCTGGAAAGAGTAATAGATTTGGGATCTATATCCAGGTTACGGCGACTGCCGTTCCATTCAACAATAGCCTCTTTAATAGAGTCTGTATTGCTAACATAGCCAAACACCGGGTTCTTAAGTCGCTCCTCAAGCGCCTCTACGATACAAGGAGGCGCCTTAAAGTCCATGGTAGCAACTCCCATACCCCACCGTAAGTTTCCTGATGGATAACTAACTCGTGGTGAATCTGATCGGGAATCATTTGTTCCGATAAGATTGTATGGAGTGTCGAAATCAAATTTATTAGACGCCATCCTGGTCAGGCCATTAGCTGAGGTCGCTTCTGCATCATCTAACCCGTAAACCATTCGAGGGGATGTGCCAATAACGCTGGTAGCGCCAACGATTGCCGTTAGCCCTGCTGTCTTGATAAATATTCTTCTATCCATGGATCTGTTGATTTGATTTTTCATGAATGCATCCGCTTTTTTTTATTAGTAAATCAAACGATGCGCTTTTATATATATATGTCAATCTTTTTTTAATGCTTTTGTTGTGAATAAAAAGTTTTTTGCAAACACATTTTTAGATGCGCTGCGTGTAGTTGCCCCCGGTAAACCGGACACCACCAATGTTGGCCGCGCGCGGGCGGCCAAATAGCCCTGCCCGCAGCATTTGTCGTTATGTCGGCGGGGTTCTGCGGGAGTTTAGGGGAGATAGTGACAAGGGGGTGTCAATGGGGTTAGCTGGCTTACCCGTAGCTAGCCTACCGAGACCTTACAACTAGCTCCGCCGCAACGGGATAATGGTCCGACGGCCAGCGCCCGTCCACGCTGTGTAGCAGCGTGACGGCACGCTCCACAGTGACGGGTCCGCCGACCAGAATCCAGTCGATACGGGCCTCGCGCCCCTGCGGCGGTGGGCCAAAACCGCTTGACGTCAGAGGCGGTCCCTCCTTCTTTTCTGCGACTACCCAGGCATCCCTGAGGCCATCGCTCGTCACGGCATGCCACGTCTCACTGGTTTCTGCGATGGCGTTAAAGTCACCCATGACCACTACCACGCTCTCAGGAGGATGTTGCGCGATGCGCGCATTGATCTGCTCTGCGGACTGGATCTGACGAGAGCTGCCACGTATCGTGAAATGCGTGTTGTAGACGTAGAATTGTTGGAGAGTCTCGAGATGGTGGAAGCGAGCCCAGGTGACTATGCGGGCGACCCGACCACGTTGAGTCGGCGGATTTGTATCGTCGCCGAGCCAGAACGTGCCAGACTCTATTGGAACCAGCACCTCGTGCTTGTAGAAGATCGGAGTCGCCTCGCTCAGCCCAACGCCTCCGTTCAGACCACGGTCGACGCCCAACCATCGGTACTCGGGCATTTCCGACTGGAGAAAGTCAATCTGCACCGTGAGAGCCTCCTGCAGACCGAGGACGTCGGGATCGAAGGCTCGAATGGTCTCGACCACAAGCTCTTTGCGCATTGGCCAAATGTTATCGCCGTCTTGACCATCCGACGTTCGAATATTAAATGTCATCACGTCGAGTTCGAAAGACGAGTCATCCGATTCTGCCTGCTGGGCAAACAGCGTCATCGGGCTGGCAGACAGTACGACCACAGTCAGGACATGGACAGCGAATCGATAGCCGCGGAATAGCTGTTGGTGGCCAAGATGGAAGACCCGCGCTTGAGTGTATTCTGAGAAAATGGGAAGCCTCCTGGACTGTGCGTGCCTAAGATCGGCCCAAGAAGGATGATTGGCTTTAAAAAAACAACCAAGTCAGAAAATCGCGATGGGCCATCTCAGGGTACTGACAAGTTAATTATTGCCGCTCTAAAAATCCACCTAAAATTTTATCCGGTATGAGTTGTCGACTACAGTTGAGATCCGTATTTTTTATCAGCGATTCAAAATCGCAGGGGCATCTGTAAACGGTCGAATGCCAAACTCCGGATAAATGTCACTGGGAAAATAGAAATTGCCATCCTTCACAACCAATGAAATGGTCTTGATGGCTTTTAGGTCGGCTATCGGGTCGCCGGGAATCAGGAAAAAATCTGCCAGTTTACCCGGCACAATTGAACCCAGTTCATCACCCTGCCCCAGATAACTGGCCATATCCTGCGTGGCCATTTTGAGCACCTCTGCCGCGCTCATGCCAATTTCTTGGTACAGCTCTAACTCGCGGTGATAGGTGAACGAACCACCCAAATCTGTGCCAGGGATAATCACGACGCCCTGATCGCGCATCTCTCGCACGGTTTCTAAAATTTTGGCATAACCCTGCCGATAGGCGATGTCATCCTCTGGCGTAGCGATTTCAGAGCGCGCGGTTCTGGCATTGCGCTGTATGCCAACTGGCATGTTGTTGATGTAATCCACCATGCCTGGCGCCACCTCGCCATTGCGGGACAGCATCAGGTTTTCGTGAATGGCTAATGTCGGATCAATACCCATGCCACGCTCACCCATGCTCGAAATGGTCAATTGCACCGCAGGGGAATCGATGTCGATAGCCGGGAACCGCTTCATGGCTGTCAGCCGCAACAAGGTGCGGGTATCTTCGTCGGGCGCTAATACCCAGCCCAACATGACCTGATTGATGTGCGTCAGCTCATCGTATCCTGCCGCAATCATGGCATCGGCATTGGTGAAGGCGGGCACATGTCCGGCAACGCGCAGACCGCGCACGTGCGCTTCAGTGACCATGGCTGGCACCCATGCCGGATTCATACTGTTGTAGATTTTGATCTGATGGAAGTCGCCCTGATCCGCGTACCAGCGCACGGCATCCAGTGCTTCGTCCTGTGTCGACACCAGGATGCCACTGTTGGAGTTGAATGGGCTTTTGCCTTCGATAAATCCACTGCGGTGAATGCGCGGCCCTACCAATCGGCCTGACTCGATTTTGGCAATCAAGTCGCTGAGTACTTCGTTGTTGTTGCCCATATCACGAAAGCTGGTGACCCCGGCCGCAATGTTCAGCAGCGCACTGCCCTGGCCCGCATGAGCATGCATTTCATACATGCCTGCAACCAAGGTGCCGCCGGCGCCATCGATCAGAATTTCATCGGCATTGGTTGCCGGTGCAACATCATCGACTGAGGTGATGCGATTCTCTGTCACTAACACGGATGCCGGCTCAGACAGACTCAGGCTGATTGGATCAAACACTCTGACATTGTTAATACGCACGGGTTTATCAAAAACACGGGTGACTTTTTCTTGAATGGTTTCAAAGCGACGGGTCGCGTATTCGGCGGCCATATTTCGCAAACGCTCTTCTTCCGCCTCGAAGCCCGTGCGGATCAGCGCAAACTGTTCATCCATGGATGCGAACAGCAGGCCGTTGTCATCCAGAGCGAAGTACGTGGGATTCAGATCGATGCCGGACAATGCGTAGGTGGTGATGGCCAGCGCTGCACCGCTGCTGTTGGTGACATTGAGGGTATCCATGGCCTCGAGCTTCAGTTCACCCGCAGGCAGTACAGCAAGGGTATTGTCATCGTCGGCCAATAAAAGTCGCGCATAAACCCACAGTGCATAGGGGCTGGATTCCTGCGCTACATACAAATTAGCCTCGGCCATGTCTGATTCGCTGGAACCGGTGGTATCTGTCCAAACCGCCCGGCCGCCCTGAATGTCAAACTGCTCGTCGATGATGTTGCCAAAGGTGGTGGCGCCGGCCACACGCCAGCTGCTCGGCACCCCTGCATCATTAAATTCAATGACTTCCTCGACAGATGGGCCACGACCATTATCGCGGTATTCATACCCCACATTGGTGACGTCCCCGTGTTGCACTTCCATTTGCCCGACACGTGTGCCAGAGATCATTGCGCTAAACGATTCAACACCGGCAGGCCGCGTCAGCGGTGTCTGCGCTGGCACTGCCAGATCAGACACCGTTTGTTCCGGCTGCCCACAAGCTGCCAATGTCAACAGTGCCGTCAACAGTGCAGCCATCAGCACAAGCGTGAAACTGCCTGGTCGTTGAGTATTCATCTGACTCTCCATGGGATAGTTTTTGGTTGGTAACACCGGGACAAGCGGGTTAATAAGGTGAGGATACAGCGGGATGATGAAGGTCAGCCAGGGTTTCAGCTCAGCACCGTTATCGATTCAATGAATCTTAAAGATAGTTTGGGGCCTGCAAGGCCCCACAAACGTCATGACTTTTGTGGGCTTAATGCATGTGGGCTTAATGCGTGTGGGCTTAATGCGTGTGGGCTTAATGAGTGCAGGCCTAATGAGTCTTGGCTCAATGCGCGGCTACAGATAAATCTCAGAATGTTTCAGTAATCAGTGTTGCGCTGCACGTGCCGGAATACCGTGTTCCAACCCAGACATCGTAAGACCCATTCGCCGCTTTATTCAGCCGGATCTTGGCATCAAGACTACCATTGGAGTCGTCATCATAGTGCCAATTACCGTTGGCATCGTTAATCAGCAATATGCTATCGCACTCGGTATCCAGCCGAAACTCCAATGCACGTCCAGATGAGTTATCAGAGAAGGACAGCGTAAAATCTGGGGCCTCCATCACAAATCCGTAACCAGGAAGGTCTGAGCATTCAGCCAGATCGGTACCTCCGCCGGCGGTTACTTTGTGACTTTTTGATGTGTAAAGATCATCACTCGTGTAAGAAAGAGATGTGCCACCTTGAGAAAAATCCGGGCACGCTTGAACGCTACCGGCAAAGAAGGATAAAGCGATTACAACAATCCACAATACTTTTGCTCTGAGGCGAGACTTGGCAGTATTAACGCGAGAAGGAATAAACATTATGCGCTCCAGGTTTATCTCAACTGCCAAAAGACAATTGTAAACATTTGTAATTTATTGGATTGTTAGATTTTAAACGTGCAAAGACCTGTACAGGAGTTTATATCCAGCTTCGCCATTTGGGCAACAACAACTATTTATAAAATTACATGTATGCACAGGCAGTTGACTCTGATCATCAGCGGGCCGTAAAAATTCAATACCAGCGTCATCACTGCCCTACTTTTAGTTCAACGGCAGCGATCAAACTCTGATGATTTTATCTCCTAACAATACGCTGCCGGGGCGCACAACTTTGGCGTTAATTCCCCGCAGGTTTATCCGTTTGCCCTGATCAGAATTAACAAACATCACTGCGTCGCGGCCAAACCGGTCTGAAAATTTGCGGCAACCCAAGTGCGGTTCGGCGGTTACCTCAATTTCAGCAGTGCCAATCGTTAGCCTTGTCCCGGGCGGCAGGTTTTCTCTGCTTAAATCCATATCCACAAAAAACTGATCACCTGCCAGAGGCCACTGCGTCTGATCACCAGCAATCGCCTTAATCGCGCGCAGATTCATCAGCGTTAACTGCGTATCAATATTGGCGGGTTTATCCGGCGCACGCCATTGACCACGCTGCTTCCAGTTATCTCCCAGCAATCCGTCGCTGATCGTCAGTTCACAGCGATCTAACATTTTTCTGTCGTCGGCACGTGGACGGCAGACAATCATGGCAACGCGTCCTGCGGATTTGGGTGATGCCAGAATGTCTGGCAAACAGGCTTCCAATTCAACCAAAGCCTTGTACTGGTTTATGCCATCAAGTGTTGCCTGCTTTTTCATTACATCATCCATATCGCTGTGGCCTGCCTGTTCTGGTTATGTCAGAGCTGAGGTGCGCTGAGACCTTGCACACCCACCAGCCCCAGCGTTAACAAAAATGCCAGTTGCGGTCCGAGGTGAGCGTTGGTCGGGTCGAACCATTCCTCGGTCGAGTGCGCGCCGCCGCCCGATCCACCGCCTCCGATGGTGATCGCGGGGATGCCCAGCGACATGGGCATATTGGAATCGGTACTGGAGGTTTGCATGCCTTGCACGGGCGAACCAACGGCAGCAAACGCCAGCGCGGCCACTTGCACCAGCTCGTGATCGGGCGACGTGGTCCCGGTGGGCCTGTCTCCGATCAACCGGAAGTTCACGGTGATCTGGCCTTTGTCTGTGCCGCCATCGGCATTCCAGCGCGCATTTTCTTCATCAGCCGCCAGCTGCACAACGTCGCGGACACGGGCTTCCAGTCTAGCCAGTTCCGCGGCATCGTTGGAGCGCATGTCCAACTCAAACATCGCATCCTGCGCGATGGAATTGACTGACGTGCCACCACTGACGGTGCCCACGGTAAAGGTGGTTCTTGGCTGCTCGAGCACCTGCAGATCACCTATTTTGGCGATTGCCCGTCCCAACGCATGAGTTGCACTGACCAGGCCAAAAGCGCTGAAGGAATGTCCGCCGGGGCCAGTAAACTCAACCGCGAAGCGGCGACTGCCGGTGCCACCGTTCGTAATTCGTGTAACACCCGAACCGTCGATGGATACAAAACCATCTATCTGCGGGAAATCACGGAACAACGCTTTAACCCCGCGTAAATCACCAGGCCCTTCCTCACCGACATTTCCCACAAACATGATGTCGCCAACGGTTTGCATACCACTGGCATTGATTGCACTGATCAGCGTCAGCAACGCCGTCAGGCCGCGACCATCGTCACTGATACCCGGTGCGTAATAGCGTCCGTCCCGAACCTCTGCGCTGACATCGGTATCCAGGGGAAACACCGTATCCAGATGCGCGGCAATCACAAACAAGGGGCCGTCACCACTGCCTCGGCGAATACCAATCACATTGCCTTCGGTATCGATGTAGGCATCGGGTAATCCGCGGCTGTGCATTTGCTGCAGGTAATACTCGGCGCGGCGTTGCTCCTGAAACGGCGGAGCCGGAATCTCGGTCAGGCGCACCTGTTCTGCCAGCGTCTCAGGCTCATTGGTCTCAATGTCAGCCAGCGCGCTCTGCACCCGCGGGTCGGCCAGCAGCAGCCTGAACTGTTCATTGACAGGTTCCGTGA
>CAMBPO010000081.1 GCA_945869725.1 Klebsiella pneumoniae | reverse complement strand
ACCCTGAGCGTTTGCAGTCTCAGGGTGTTGGTCCTTTGGCGCCATTTTGCCGGACAGGCCCGTGTCGCCAACGCATTGAGATTGTTGTCAGACCGTAATGGTAGGCAGGAGCCAGACATTTTATCGACGAAGTTGATTTGACTCCGTTTGGTGCAGCACTACCGTCTAATCAGTGACAAAAACTCGTTACGTGTATTCTGACTGTTTCTGAAGGCACCGAGCATACACGAGGTTGTCATCACCGAGTTCTGCTTCTCCACACCGCGCATCATCATGCACATGTGCTGCGCCTCGATGATGACCGCGGCACCAGCGGCATCGGTCTTCTGAATAATCACTTCAGCGATCTCTTTGGTCAAATTCTCCTGAATCTGCAAGCGCCGGGCGTACATATCTACAATCCGGGCAATCTTCGACAGGCCGAGAACTTTGCCATTGGGCAGATAAGCGACATGACACTTGCCGATAAAAGGCAACATGTGGTGCTCACACATCGAATACAATTCGATGTTCTTGACGATGACCATTTCTTCTGAAGATGATGGGAACAAAGCATTATTGATCACCTTATCTACGTCCTGTTCGTACCCTCGGGTAAGAAATTGCATAGCTTTGGCAGCCCGCAGCGGGGTGTCCAGCAGCCCTGGGCGTGATAAGTCTTCACCAATAGCACTGATGATGTCACGGTAGGCATGTTCCATGGTGTTCAGAGACGTGTTGTTAATTGGTTTGCTCATGGTGGACTGTGGATCCCGGAATGTTATCAGTAGGGTCTGTTCAAAGGGGTCGATACCGTACGATATCACTGTGCGGCCGTAAAGCAATTTTTGCCGCGATTGCAGCGCAACTGCATGGATAAACAATGAATATTCTTAACTTTGTTGAGCAGCTGTGCTCGCGCTTCGAGCAGGCTGACCTGTATTACGGCCATGGTACAGATAATCCCTGGGATGAAGCTGTTTACCTGGTGTTTACTGTGTTGAACATTGCGTTTGAGCAAGACGATGCCGATGCCAAGGCGCTGGAAGCACGCGAGATCTGTGAGTCTGATCTGCAGTATATACAGGCGCTGGCAGAGCAGCGCATTAACCAACGGGTTCCCATGGCATACCTTGTCAAACAGGCCTGGTTTGCGGGCTTGCCATTTTATGTGGATGAGCGTGTGTTGATACCGCGTTCACCGATTGCAGAGTTGATTCTTCATCAGTATGAGCCACTGATATCCACGCACCCCGCGCGTGTGCTTGATCTTTGCACGGGCAGTGGCTGCATCGGACTGGCGACTGCACTGGCGTTCCCTTCCGCCCGGGTTGATTTGGCGGATATTTCTGCTGAAGCGCTCAACGTAGCCCGGATCAACATCAGCCGGCTTGGTGTAGAGAGTCGTGTCAGTGCGGTTGAATCAGATTTGTTTCAAGGTCTGCATGGAACCTACGATCTGATTGTCAGCAACCCGCCTTACGTCTCGGCGGACGAAGTGGCCGCGTTGCCGGCGGAGTATCAACATGAGCCAGAATTGGGCTTGTTGTCTGATGATGATGGTTTGGCGATTCCTTTGCGTATTCTGCGCGAGGCCCCCGCTTATCTCTCCGAGCAGGGCATGCTCATTGTAGAACTGGGCTACAGTTGGGAATTGCTGGCCGATCGTTATCCGGATCTGCCCGTGTTATGGCTGGACTTCGACAGTGGTGGGGAAGGTGTGTTTGCGATCTCGCGTGATGCGCTGATTCGTGCGGTTTGGTGAATTCGTGTACAATATGCGCCTTTTCAAGCTTGGCGGAATGCTGACTTATGTCGGGTAACAGTATCGGTAGCGTGTTTACAGTCACAACCTTTGGCGAAAGCCACGGCTTGGCGCTGGGCGCGATTATTGATGGCTGCCCTCCGGGGCTAGCATTGACTGAGGCTGATCTGCAGCATGATCTTGATCGGCGTAAACCCGGGCAGTCGCGCTTTACCACACAGCGGCGTGAAGATGATGCAGTGAAAATTCTGTCTGGGGTGTTTGAGGGTGTTACCACCGGTACCCCTATTGGTTTGTTGATCGAAAACACCGATCAGAAATCAAAAGATTACAATAATATCAAGGATCTGTTTCGTCCTGCTCATGCCGATTATACTTATCAACAGAAGTATGGAATCCGTGATTATCGCGGTGGCGGCCGTTCTTCAGCGCGTGAAACTGCCATGCGCGTTGCGGCTGGTGCGATAGCCAAGAAGTACCTTGCTCAGCATTGTGGTGTGCTGGTGCGTGCCTATCTGAGCCAGCTTGGGCCCATCAAAGCTGAATCACTGGATTGGGATCAGGTGGAGCAGAACGCGTTTTTCTGCCCTGACGCCAGCAAGGTCGCCGAGATGGAAACCTATATGGCGGCGCTGAATAAGGAAGGTAATTCAATCGGCGCAAAGATCACAGTCGTGGCATCCGGCATGCCGGTAGGTCTGGGTGAGCCGGTGTTTGACAGGCTTGATGCCGACATCGCTCATGCGCTGATGAGTATTAATGCTGTCAAAGGCGTAGAGTTGGGTGCCGGATTTGAGTCTGTGACACAAAAGGGCACTGAGCATCGTGACGAGATGACCCCTCAGGGTTTCCTCTCGAATAATGCGGGTGGTGTGTTGGGTGGCATTTCCAGCGGTCAGGATATCGTAGCTAATATAGCTCTCAAGCCGACTTCAAGTATCCGCATCCCCGGCCGCTCAATCGATGTGCAGGGTAACCCGGTGGAAGTTATTACCACGGGGCGTCATGATCCCTGTGTCGGTATTCGTGCTGTACCCATTGCTGAGGCAATGCTGGCGATTGTTTTGATGGACCACTTTTTGCGTCATCGTGCGCAGAATTCTGGTGCGCGCAGCAGTACACCATTAATCTGAAAAATATATAAGTTACAAAAAGATATAGAACTAACATAATGCAAGATAGCTAGTAGGATACATTCATGTCTGGTCAAACTTTGTACGATAAACTCTGGGATTCACATCTGGTCAAACAGCGCGATGACGGCACAGCGCTGATCTATATCGATCGACAACTGATTCACGAAGTAACGTCACCACAGGCATTTGAAGGCTTGCGCTTGACGGGTCGTAAGCCCTGGCGCGCTGATGCCAACCTGGCTACGCCTGACCACAATATCCCGACCACTAAAGCGGAACGCAGTCGTGGTCTGGAAGGAATTGTCGACCCGGTGTCACGTATTCAGGTGCGCACGCTGGCAGACAACTGCCGTGAATATGGCATTACCGAACTCGACATGAATGATATCCGGCAGGGTATCGTGCATGTGGTAGGTCCTGAGCAGGGTGCAACATTGCCGGGTATGACAATTGTCTGTGGCGATTCGCACACATCCACGCATGGCGCCCTTGGGGCGTTGGCGCATGGTATCGGTACGTCAGAAGTTGAGCATGTACTGGCCACGCAGTGTCTGATGCAGAAAAAGATGAAAAACATGCTCATCCGTGTGGATGGCAAACTCAATCCCGGTGTCACTGCCAAAGACATAGTGCTGGCCATTATCGGTGAAATCGGTACTGCCGGCGGCACTGGTTATACCATTGAGTTTGGTGGTGATGTGATACGTTCGCTGAGCATGGAAGGTCGCATGACAATCTGTAATATGGCCATCGAAGCAGGCGCACGCGCCGGCCTGATTGCTGTCGACAAGACAACAATTGACTATATCCGGGGACGTCCGATGGCGCCGCAAGGTGACATGTTCAGTCGTGCTGCGGAGTTTTGGAAGACGCTAGTCAGTGATTTTGATGCACATTTTGACCGTGTAGTGGTGCTGGATGCCGCTGACATTATCCCGCAGGTAACTTGGGGTACATCACCGGAGATGGTCGCGCCGGTCACAGGAGTTGTCCCTGATCCCGATCTGGAAAAAGACTCAAGCCGGGCCGACAATATCCGCCAGGCGCTTAAATATATGGGTCTGAAGCCGGGGACAGCCATCAAGGACATAAAACTGGACGTTGTGTTTATCGGCTCCTGCACCAACTCTCGTATTGAAGACCTGCGCGCTGCCGCAGCGGTGGTCAAAGGACGCAAGGTTGCCAGCACCATTGAATTGGCGATGGTGGTGCCGGGTTCAGGGCTGGTCAAACAGCAGGCAGAAGCGGAAGGGCTGGATAAGATTTTTATCGAGGCAGGGCTTGAATGGCGTGAGCCTGGTTGCTCCATGTGTCTGGCGATGAACGCCGACCAGTTACCAGCTGGCAAACACTGCGCGTCTACGTCAAACCGGAATTTTGAAGGTCGTCAGGGCTTTGGTGGTCGTACACACCTGGTCAGCCCGGCGATGGCCGCAGCTGCTGCCATTGCCGGACATTTTGTGGACGTGCGTGACATCCTTCTGGATACGGCGCGCACCTGAGTAAGTTAACAAAACAGCAACCTGGGCAAACGTCAGACTGACAGCATTGAGTAGCATGATATGAAAGCATTTACTGTACATACCGGCCTGGCCATGCCATTGGATCGCGCAAATGTGGATACCGACTTTATCATCCCCAAGCAATTTCTGAAGTCGATCAAACGCAGCGGATTTGGTGTCAATCTGTTCGATGAGCATCGTTACCTTGACAAAGGTGAGCCGGATTCCGATAACAGCCAACGCCCTCTAAATAAGGATTTTGTGCTGAATCAGCCACGTTACCAGGGAGCCAGCGTACTGCTGGCGCGTGAGAATTTTGGCTGTGGTTCCAGCCGCGAGCATGCCCCGTGGGCGCTGGATGATTTCGGATTCCGTGTTGTGATTGCCCCAAGCTACGCGGATATATTTTTCAATAACTGCTTTAAGAACGGCATTCTTCCAATTGTTCTGGATAAGAATTTGGTTGACCAGCTGTTCAAAGAGGTAAATGCCGCTGAAGGTTACACGCTCACCGTGAACCTGCTAGCGCAATCCATCACCCGACCCGATGGCTCCGTCATCCATTTTGAAGTGGACGCGTTTCGCAAGCATTGCCTGCTGAACGGTCTTGATGACATCGGCCTGACACTGGAAGACGCAGACGCCATCCGCGCGTTTGAAAATCAGTGGCGGGAAAAATCACCCTGGTACTTTAAATCTGCCTGAAGCAGACCTGAACTGGGGAATTAAATCGGGAGTTTTACGAGTATGAAAAAATACAACGTAGCAATAGTTGGTGCCACTGGTGCCGTGGGCGAGGCACTGATCAGCATTCTGGAAGAGCGCAATTTTCCGGTCAACGAGCTGTTTCCGCTGGCCAGTGAGCGATCAGCGGGGAGCAAGATTAAATTCCATGGCAAATCGATCACCGTGCTTAATCTGGCGGATTTTGATTTCTCCAGAGCAGAAATTGGTCTGTTTTCCGCCGGTGGCAGCATTTCAGAAATTTATGCGCCAAAAGCGGGTGCCGCAGGGTGTATCGTCATCGACAACACCTCACATTTCCGTTACGACAACGACATCCCGCTGGTAGTACCGGAAGTAAACCCGGAGGCGATTGCGCAGTACAAAAACCGCAACATCATTGCCAACCCAAACTGTTCCACTATTCAAATGTTAGTGGCATTGAAGCCAATTCACGACAAGGTAGGTATTACCCGTATCAATGTGGCGACTTATCAGGCCGTATCCGGTACCGGTAAAGAAGCCATTGAGGAGCTGGCCGCGCAGACGGCGGCGCTGCTGAACGGCCGCGATGTCGAGACCAAGGTATATCCAAAACAGATTGCGTTTAACGTGCTGCCACAGATCGACGTGTTCCTTGATAATGGCTATACCAAAGAAGAAATGAAGATGTCCTGGGAAACCAAAAAAATCATGGACCAGAGCATTGAGGTCAATGCCACCTGTGTGCGGGTTCCGGTCTTTTACGGCCACTCCGAAGCCGTTCACTTTGAGACCCGAACCCCTATCAGTGTCGAGGACATCCGCGACCTGCTCAGCAAGGCACCCGGTGTGGTGCTGATTGATGATCATGTTGCCGGGGGTTATCCGACTCCGGTCACTGACTCAGCGGGTAAAGATGCCGTCGCCGTGGGCAGAATTCGCAAGGACATCAGCCATCCGAATGGAATTGATATGTGGATAGTGGGGGATAACGTGCGCAAGGGCGCTGCCACCAACTCTATCCAGATCGCTGAACTGTTGATAAAAGAGTACCTTTAACTAATACTCGCGGATGTATCCTGTTCAGCGGGAATGCTCATCCGGCAAAAAGGAAATAAAAATGGCCAAACGCTTGCTGCCTGTGATCGCCGCGCTTTCTTCACTGACGATGGCGCTGCTGACGATGGCGCAGGCCGAGGCCGTTGAGCTTGGCAATATCACCTTGCAGTCAGCCAGCGGTCAGCCGCTGCTTGCAACAGTGCAACTGGCAGATGTCAATGGTTTGCTGGCCAGTGACATCCGCGTCAGTGTTGCATCTCTTGAGGACTTTGAGCGCTTCTCGGCAGAACGTTTGCGTGTCCTCGATAACCTTGAGATTGAGGTAGATTTCTCCGGTACGTCACCGGTGCTGCTGCTCAGCAGTCCTCTGGCAATAAGCGCGCCATTTATAAGTCTGGTGCTCGATACACGCTGGCCCGCCGGGCGTTTATTGACGGAGTACACCCTGCGCCTGGAGTCCCCGGCGTTAAGTTCCCAGTCGGGTGCACCATCGTCGGTGGCTCCGGTCAGGTCAATGAATGTGCTGCAAGACCCTGACGATGTGGCGTCAGCCCCTGCGTTGTCGGCACCTGAAGATTCAGGCTCCGCTGCAACCGACACCCCGTCGCCGGCGGCTTCGCAGGTGTCAGGCGCCGCCAGTACACCGTCGTCAACGTCCAGTCCGGCAACTCCTTCAACTATATCGATAGAATCCCCGCCGGCCGTCGTTTCCAATGCCAGTACCATTTCGGTCAATGCGGGCGATACGCTGTGGGAATTGGCATTGAGGGTCAGGCCCGATGCGTCAGTGACTGTTCAGCAGACCATGCTGGCCATGCAGAGTCTTAATCCGGATGCATTTATCGGCGGCAATATCAATCGCGTTCGTCGAGGCGAAATTCTGCAGGTGCCTGAACTGAGCGAGATAAGAAGACTCTCCGCCGCAGAAGCAGTCACCGAAGTCACCCGACAAAACCGACTGTTGGCAAGCGGTGCGGCTAACGTCAATGCGCAACCGGCAACATCAGCGCCATCATCTGCGCCGGCCGGGGCGGGTGCCCAAGCTGAACTTCGCGTGGTCACTGTCGATGAACAGGCCACGGACCAACAACCCAATGCGGAAGCAGCGGGCAATCAAAGTTCTCAGAATGCACAACGGATGTCTTATCTTGAGGATCGTGTTGCACTTCGCGAAGAGGATCTGGCACGACTGGATTCAGAAAACAATGAGCTCAATGCCCGCCTGGCCATGCTTCAGCAACAGATCGCCTCTGCTCAGGAATTGATTCGTTTGCGAGATCTTGAGCTGGCAAGAATGCAACAGACTCTGGCTGAGGAAAGAGCTTCAGTTGAGGCAGCCCCGGCGGGTTCTCGGGACACATTGATCACGATGGCCCCGGATGCGGGTCCTCTGCAACGATTCATTCAGATAATTACCAGTAATACCTGGGCAATGCTGGGTGTTGTGGCAGCGCTGATTCTGATCTTGGTTCTGGTGCTGATCAGACGCAATCGTGCGGCGGCTGATTCCGAGGCTAAGATTAATGCAGGCAACGACGACGGCATGGCGCTTGGGAATGATGCAGACGAATTACTGTTCTCAGGTGTTGCTGAATCCTCATCTGACTCAACCGTACGTGTTGATGACGCATCAGTTAACAAGACCGGCAGTGACGGCGATGCGCAGCCTCCGTTCGCAGCAGCCACGGCCTCTGATGCCAGCAATGCTTATCAACAGGTTGATGAGCAAAGAGAGGCCGGGACTGTTGTTACAAAAGCAGCCGATGATTTCGATGATCTGGCATTTTTGCCATCAGCAGACGATTTCTCTGATCAGGTTGACGATAAAGATGATGAAGACTTCAACTTTATAACCGATGCAGACGAAGCCGCAACCAAACTTGACCTGGCGCGTGCCTACATCGATATGGGTGATGCAGATGGTGCCCGCGAAATCCTTGACGAAGTGTTCAATGAAGGTACTGAAGTTCAGCGCAAAGAAGCCAGGGAATTGCTGGGACGGCTTTGAAAGTGATCACCCGATACGCGCTGGGCATTGAATACAATGGCTGTTCTTTTTCTGGCTTCCAGCGGCAGATATCGCCATCGCTGCCTACCGTTCAAGGCACACTCGAAGAAGCGCTTTCCTTTATAGCCAACTCTCCAGTTGCCATCAGCTGCGCCGGTCGTACCGATGCCGGGGTACATGGCAGTGGTCAGGTTGTGCACTTTGACAGCCCCAGCAACCGTGACGAAAAAGCCTGGGTAATGGGCACCAATACACGGTTACCGGCAGACATCCGCGTGCAGTGGGCCAGACAGGTAGCTGATGACTTTCATGCCAGACATTCTGCATTGAGTCGCCGTTATCGTTACGTCATCTATTGTGGCAAGGTTAAACCTGCTTGTTTGATCGGTCAGCTCACACATGTGCCGGAAGATTTGGATGTCAATCTGATGCATGAGGCTGCCCGGTTTCTTGTCGGTGAACACGATTTCAGCGCTTTTCGTGCGGCGGGGTGTCAATCCAACACGCCGATGCGTGAGGTAAAGTTTGTTGAGGCGCGGCGGCAGGGGCGGTTTATTGTGCTGGAGATTGAGGCGAATGCCTTTCTGCAGCATATGGTGCGCAATATTGTGGGCAGTCTGATGCAAGTTGCTGCCGGGCGGAAGCCTGTGACGTGGATTGCTGAGGTGCTGACGGCGCGGGACAGAAGTCTTGCGGGTGTGACGGCGCGCCCGGATGGGTTGTATCTGGTGGGGGTGGAGTATCCGTCGCGGTTTGGCTTGCCGGTGTTGCCTTACGGACCCTGTTTTCTCTGACTGCAGCAAATATCTGCAACTGCAACTGCAACTGCCAGTGCCAGTGCCAGTGCAGTCGCAACTGCTACCGCGAGTGCAGTCGCAACGGCAAGGCAGCTCAGCACCGGACCGGCCGCATCATTTGAACGGGTGCCCGGCGGTGCGCAACTCAACGTCGCGGCTGCGCCGCTCCGGATTCGAACAGTGCTCCCGCTGATCGGGAACCCGCCCAAATGATAAGCGCAGCCTGATTGGTCCGGCGCTGCACTGCCTTGCCGTTGCTCACCCTGTCGTTGGCATTTCTCTGTCTGTCTGGCTTGGTTGTGCTTGGGTTACGCTTAGGGCAACAGGCCAAAGTGCAAAGTTCAAAGTGCAAAGTGCAAAGTGCAAAGTGCAAAGTGCAAAGTGCAAAGTGCAAAGTGCAAAGTGCAAAG
>CAMBPO010000080.1 GCA_945869725.1 Klebsiella pneumoniae | reverse complement strand
TTTTTGCTGCAAGTGGGGGTGGGCGGGTTGGGTTCCATGCACGGCGCGTTTTTTGGCGCGTGGCACATTGACACCCAGTGCGCGGGCAGACACCTCACTATCACGCACTGCCAGAAACGAGCGGCCGGTGGGCGAACGCAGCAGATTGGCATACCCCAGAGTGACAATAATCAGCACCATCAGACACAGGTAATAAAACGCTCTGGGCGTGCCGTAGCGGTCAATCATTAATCCAAAAAACTCGATGGGCGGCGCAAACAAGCCCGCAATTCCCCCGGTCACTGGTGTGGCAACAATGGCCACATCCTCAATGATGATGCTTAGCGCCAGGGTGGCGATGGCCAGATAAATACCACTCATACGCCCCAGTGGCCGGGCGATCAATGCCCCTGCCAGTCCACTGATGACCCCGCTGGCAATCAAGGCAGGCACAAACGGCCAGCCGCGCAGCATCAGTGCCAGATGCGAAAATGCACCAATCGCCATAAACGCCGCATGGCCAAGGCTAACCTGACCGGTATGGCCGGCGCTTAACATCAGGCCCAGACCAGCCAGCGACCAGATCAGCACCGAGGTTAACTCGCCCACATAATAGGCACTGATCACCCAAGGCATGACCAGTGCCGCCAGCAATAGCACCGCGTACTTGAGCAGATGAACGCGGTCTTCAAACAGGTTGATGTCGTTGTCGTAGCTGTTTTTAAAGATAACTCGCATGGGCTACACCTTCTTCTGCTTGATCTGGGCGAACAGCCCGCCGGGTCGCAGGACCAGCACCATCAGCATCAGCGCATACGGGGCGATGGGGCCAAAACCGGAGGGCAGATAACGTGATGCAAACGGCTCCACCACGCCCACCAGCAAGCCACCCGCCAGCGCGCCAGGCAAGGAGCCCAGTCCACCAATCACTGC
The DNA here is from genome assembly GCA_945869725.1 of Klebsiella pneumoniae. Lineage (GTDB taxonomy): Bacteria > Pseudomonadota > Gammaproteobacteria > Pseudomonadales > Pseudohongiellaceae > Pseudohongiella. The sequence goes on along the minus strand of CAMBPO010000080.1, from coordinate 8,650 downwards.
GGCAGCAAAGGCTTTGATACCAAAAATCAGGCCGGTAGACGGCTCGATCGCTCCTTTGGCGGCAAACAACACACCAGCAATGGCCGCGACCACTCCGGACAGCGCCCACACAATGGCATTCACGCGCTTTACCGGTATGCCCATGTAATAGGCTGCCATCTGATTCTGGCTGCAGGCCTGCATGGCGACACCCAGGCGGGTACGGGCAAAAAAGAAGTACAGGCTTGTGGTCAACAACACGGTCGCCACAATGATCACCGCATCCACCATGGGGATGGTTAAACCACCTAACTCCAGAATGCGGCCGGCAAACGGTGACTCCAGCGAAATCGGGTCGTAGCCCCAAGTGACGCCGGCAAAAAAGCGCAGCAGAAAACCCAGCGCGATGGTCAGGATCACCATGGCAAACTGCGGCTGTCCGAAAATACCGCGCAGCACCAGCCGGTCGAGCAGGTAGCCGAATATCCCCATCACCACGGCTGCCGCGATCAGACCCGCCAGAAACGGCATGTCCATGTAGTTGCTGTTTATAACGGTAATACCGAGAAAGGCGCCCAGCATCAGCATGTCGCCCTGGGCAAAGTTGACGGCTTCGGTAGCCTTGTAGATCAGCACAAAACCCAGCGCCAACAATCCGTAGATGCAACCGTTGGCAATACCACTGATCAGCAGTTGAAGAATATCCATGAAGTCCTGTTTTATTGATGCGTTATGAGAACCGAGAAGCTGACCGAGTTTTCTACGAAATTCGTTCCACTGTCAATAACTGTTACTCACTTGTTGAATGGTTTACTTTTGCGCTCATGTATACTGCCTGCAAAACAAAAACACACAGGAGATCGTTATGTCCGCTTTACACCGCTCATCCGCTACCCGCTTCGTTAAACGCTACTCAGCGCTTGCTTCCCTGATTGTCTGCTTGTTGCCTGTTTCGGTCAGTGCCCAAACCAACCGCTTCGACGAATCGCGTCTCGAGCGCATTGATGAGGTTTTGCAGGGGTATGTGGACCGTGGAGAACTGGCAGGCGCGGTCGCGTTGGTGCAGCAGAATGGCCGCACCATTTATGAACATGCGGTAGGTTGGGCCGACAAAGAAGCCGGCCAGGCTATGACTATCGACAGCATGTTCCGTATTGCCTCGCAGACTAAAGCGCTGACCAGCGTGTTGATTTTGCAGTTGATGGAAGAAGGCAAACTCAATCTGAGCGATCCGGTCAGCCGCTTTATCCCCGCCTACGCCTCTACCACAGTTGCCATGCGCGAGGGCGATGAAGTCACCATTGTGCCCGCGCAGCGACAGATCACGGTTCAGGATCTGCTAACTCACAGCGCAGGCATTTCTTATGGCACGCAGCCGCATATCGCTGACCTGTATCGCGCGCAGGGCCTTGGACCGGCTGCCGGCAACGGCTGGTATACCGCCGATAAAGATGAGCCGGTGTGCACAACCATGGAACGGCTGGCGAGCCTGCCCTTTGTCAGCCAACCCGGAGCGGCGTGGGTCTATGGATATAACACGGATGTGCTGGGCTGTATTGCGGAACGCGCCACGGGCGAACCGCTGGATGCGTTAATCCGTACCCGCATCACCGAGCCGCTGGGCATGAACGACACGCACTTTTTTGTCCCGGAAGACAAACGCGCGCGCGTGGTCACAGTCTACTCCAGCGATGCCAGCGGTCAGGCGGTGCGCGCACCGGACGGTGCCATCGGCCAGGGCAGTTACATCGACGGACCGCGCCGCAATTTTGCTGGTGGTGCAGGGCTGATCTCAACGGTGGGCGATTATGCACGTTTTCTGGAAATGATCCGCCGCGGTGGCGAAGCCTTTGGCGAGAAGATCCTGTCGCCGCGCGCCGTGGCATTAATGAGCACCAATCAGGTTGGTGACCTGCGCGGCAATAACGGCCGCGGTTTTGGTCTGGGTTTTGAAACCACGGACCGATTTGGTGCCAACGGCATGGAATCATCCGGCTCTTATGGCTGGGGCGGCGCGTACGGCTCCTTATATCGCATCGACCCCGTTGCCAACATCAGCATCCTGCTGATGGTTAATCAGTTGCCACTGACCAACGACATCCGCATCAAGTATCCCACCATGGTTTACCAAGCTCTGGAGTAATTCGTGCCTGGGGACGGCAGCCCTACCACCTGCAAAAAAAGGAATGGAGCTATCTGCGAAATAAAAAAGGGGACGGAGGTATCTACGATGCCTCCGTCCCCTTTTTTACATTATTTAAGCTGTCAGCAGTTTGGTTACCAGGTTATCCATCAGTGGCATCTTGAAACCATTCTGGTTCAGCGGGCTGGCGCCCTGGCTGGCCATACCGGCAACCAGCGTTGCGGTTGCTTCGTTGCGTGGTTGCCCCTGAATGGCACGCTCGACTGAGGCCAGGCGACGTGGCGTGCACTGGACAGCGCCACAAACAATGCTTGACTCAACGATGTTGCCGCCTTCAATACGCAGAGCACCTGCGATACTCACCAGCGCAAAATCCCATACGTTACGGTCGGCAACTTTTTCGTGGTAGAACTCAGCATTTGCCCATTTGGCAGGAATACGCACAGCAGTCAGGATTTCACCCTCACGCAGTACCGTTGTTTTAACAATGTTGATCTCCGGGCCAACAAAGAAGCTCTCTGCAGGAACCACACGCGTGCCACTGGCACTGGTGATGACCATTTGAGCTTCCAGTGCCACCAGCGCAGGGCCTGTGTCACTGGGTGTCACTGCGACGCAGCGACTGGCTTCGAAAATCGCGTGCTCTCGGTTCTGAGCTTCTGGTGTATCGGCGTAGCAGAGGTTGCCACCGGCACGGTAGCAGTCCAGACCACGACGGTAGTACCAGCAACGCACGTCTTGTACCAGGTTGCCACCTACAGTGCCGGCATTGCGGATCTGCGGACTGGCGACAACGGATGCAGCCTTGCTGAGCAGAGAATAACGCTCGTTTACTATCGGGTTGGTTGCGAGCTCGGTGAGTGTTGTCAGTGCACCGATTTCGATGCCGTCCTCAGTCTCACGGATACCACGCAACGATTCGATACCGTTCAGATCGATCAACGCTTCCGGACGCTTGGCGCGATCCTTGATCCATCCGTAGGTATCCTGGCCTCCACCAACTAACCATCCGCGTTCAGCCAGACGGGCAGCCAGCGCCAGCGCATCGTCGATCTGCACCGGCTGGTAGAGCTCCATATCGGGCATATTGTCATAACCTGCCATAGTCTAACCCTCAGAATGTATTTGTTTTTAGGTTGCCGGTGTTGAAATGATCAACCTGCGCGACATGATTGATAATCATATCTGCGGTGACCGGAGCACGGCCAAACTGATGTCCGTCCAGCGCGTCAGAAATCGCACTGGCCAGTGCCGCACAGGCACAACCCTGACTTGGTTCACCGACACCACGAGAGCCAACCGGGCTTTGTGGATCAGGAATGTTGGTTGCACCATGCTGAGTTGTTATCGGCACATCCAGATAGGTTGGAATTTTGGCCTGGTGAAGTCCTACGTTGGCTGGCAAACCATTCTGAGTGTCATAGACCAGACGCTCGTAACCTGCCAGACCCACGCCCCAGACTCCGCCGCCACGCATACTCTGGCTGAAGCCCATCGGGTGAACAATCGTGCCGCAGTCCGCAACACAGGCGTAGTCGATAATGTCGTACTTGCCAGTCAATGTATCCAGTTCGATCTGCATAAAACCAACTGTCATTGACGGCACAGTGCCGGTGTGACGAGTGTCTTTGCCGACGCCGATCAGGCCTGTGCCAGCCAGACCCTGCACAGAACGGGCAGTGATCGCATTCAGATCTTCCGGATAAGTCTGGCCACTGTACTCGCCGCCCAGTTCAACTGCACGTTGAGCCGCCTGAGCGTACGTCAGACCCTGAGTCGGGTCACTGATACGGAACACGCGCTGCCCGTCAATGTCGTACTCAGCCGCTTCACCACCCAGATCAGTGGCAGCAATCTGCTTGAGCTTGCGAACCGCATCCAGTGCAGCGATGTTATTGGTACGCACTTCGGTAAACATGGTGTTACTACCTGCCTGGAAGGTACTCCATGGCAGATGCAGATCGCTGTTACCACGCACGATTTCGCAGTTTTCCCACTCAACTTTCAACACTTCAGCAGCAGCGCGGACAACGGCAGCGTACGAGTACGTTCCGAGGTTACCTACGCCGGTGTGCAGATAGAGTTTGCCATCAGTACCAATACGGCACAGACCGTCATAACCGCTGGCGCCCGCAGAGTGATAACCCATGCCCACGCCGATGCCGGTGACTTTGGTGCCATTACGGCGACCGGAAAGCTGGCTACGCTCCTGCCAGTTAAACATTTCAGCACCCTGCGCAATCGCTTGCGGGAACCAGGATCCGGTCAAGGTGCCACGCTGTGGCCCGATAGTACCGGTGCTGTCTGGTGCGTTCTGAATTTTCACCTGAACACGATCCAGACCTGCCATCTTGATGGCCTTGTCATAGATGGGTGACAGTGCAGTTGCCATTTCGTTTTCGCCCGGGCCGCGCTGTGCAGCACGGGGAGCAGTGTTGGTGTACAGAGAGATTCCACGGAAACGCATGGCTGCAGGCTGCAGCATCAGCGACACAAAGTTGGCCGCGCCGGGACCGCTGGCACCACCACCTGAACCGGCGTCGCCGATCACAATCATGTCGATCGCGCCCACATCACCGTTGGCTTTCAGGCCCAGTTTCATCCAGCCCTGCATACCGGCACGGGCGTGTCCGATGTAAAACTCCTCTTCACGGGTAATACGCAACTGAACCGGGCGATTGACCTTGCGAGCCAGATGACCGGTAACCGCCATGATGGGGTATGGGAAAATTTTGCCGCCGAAACCACCACCGGTGTTTTCGTTGATGAATACCAGATTAGCCGGATCGACGCCCAGCATGCCTGCCAGCGCAGGGATACCAATGGTGTGACTCTGGAGTGAGCCGTAGAAGAAACAACGGCCATTTTCCCAATAAGCCATACCGGTGCGCGATTCCAGCGCGTGGTGCGACTGACCGATGGTCACAAAGGGCTCTTCAACAATTGAGGTGCACTGGGCAAACTCAGCATCCAACTCACCAAATACCCACTCCGCGCCCCACGGCACGTTCGGGCCCGGATCACGGCCGGCGCGGAACGCATTGATCGCATCGCGTGGCCATTTGATTTCCTGCACGTCAGTACCGGACTGAGTAGTACCTGCCGCCGCTGCACCACCGGTACGGACCAATGTGTTGCCTTTCGGGTAGGGGTTTGGACCACCCTCAACCAATGTATCAAGCGGGTCGACTACAAACGGACGACGCTCAAATTCGATACGGATTTTTTCGAGGGCGTTTTCAGCGATCTGTTCAGTGACCGCTGCGATTGCCAGAATCGGCTGACCCAGATAGGTGATCTCGTCAGAGGCCAATGAGGGGTTAGCAGGGGCAGCCGGTTGCGGCAGGTCTTCTGTGGTCAGAATTCCAACCACGCCTTCCATTGCCAGTGCTTCTGAGTAGTCAATGCTGACGATCCGGCCGGCTGGCAGCGGACTGGTCAACAGTCGTGCGAACACCATGCCTTCTTTTTTGAAATCCTCGGCGTAACGCGCTTCGCCGGTGACTTTGCCTTCGATATCCGGTGGAGTGAAGTCCTTGCCAATTAGTTTATATGTCATGACAGTTGCCCCGAGGCGCGCATCACGCCGTTCAGATAGTGATCGTAAGCACCGCAGCGACACAGATTACCGGACAGCGCCTGGCGTGCCTCGTCGCGAGTCGGTCGTGGATTGGTCTTCAGAAGCGCCACCGCAGACATGATCTGGCCGGGGGTGCAGAAACCGCACTGTGGGCTCAGTTCAGCAATAAACGCCGCCTGTACCGCGTGCAGTGTGCCATCTTCGGCACGCAGACCTTCAACGGTCATTACTGCCTTGTCCTTAACCGAGTGGGTCAAAGTAGAGCAGGCGTAATGGGTAACATCACTGATGGTCACGGTGCATGAGCCGCATTCGCCGCGGTTGCAACCAATTTTGGTGCCCGTCAGGCCCAGTTTGTAGCGCAGCGTATACGCCAGAGTTTCCTGAGGCATAACATCGACACGGCGGGTACGGCCATTGATATTCAGGGAAACGAGGCGCTCAACGGCACCTGCCTGCCTGCTTTGAGCCGACGTGAGGTAAAACCCAGCGCCGGTTGACAGAGCGGCACCTGAGAATATGACGCTCTTGATGAATCGTCTGCGAGTTAGTCTTGGGGTCACGGAAGATTTCTCCACTACTGATTTTTGTGGTTATCGGAGGTACAAGCCCTTCAACCCTGAAGGCTATGCTTTGTTGGCAAAATGTTCAAGTCGTTAGGATAAAAAGTCACAATTGGTTGATTAAATTTTTACTCATCCGGGGAATATGCCGACTGATCCTGCGCAGGGACTAAAGACGCTCTCATCAGTAATGCCATCAGCGCAGCAGTATCCGCCTGGCCCATGTGCCCGGCAAACTCGCGCTGAGCCTGCCTCCACAGCGGCATGCCTTTGTCCAGCAGGGCAGCACCTCCAGCGGTAATGCTGACAGCTCGGGTGCGATGCCAGCCTTCCTCGGCAACTGCAATCAGCCCCTGTTTTTGCAGCGTACTCAGATTGCGACTCATGGATGTGCGATCAAGATCCATTTTGCCGGCGAGTTCAGTAATTGATAACGGACCTGAGTTGGCGAGGATAAACAACAGACTGAACTGGTTTGGTTGCAGACCACAGCCTTTCATCACAGCCGAATACTGTCGGCTGACCGCGCGCGCTGCACTGCGAAGGAAAAACAGATTACAGGGACCATCGTCGGGTGCCTGGAGCAAATCCGATGGCAGCTTTTCTATACTGGTCATTATCAACGCCTTTCAGAAGGAGCCGGTATTGTAGTGCAAACCCTCTTGCGTACAACACCGTCAGGCTATCGCAGTGTGCGGCGTCACAAAAAGACACATGTCGTGTATATACACGTTTAGGGCTACACTGTAGCGTTTAACTCAACAAGAATACAAAGAATAACGAGGATAAACGTATGCACAGCGTAAAGCGTCTGATAGCCAGAACTACTGCATTTTGTCTGTCTTGTGCCATTTCGGGGGTTCTGGCCCAAGCGCCTGACACTGATTCTACGGTCAGTTACGACGCCGAATTCTTCAATGAGTTCGGCGCACTGACGGTCAACGATATGCTCGACCGTGTACCCGGCATTGAAATGATTCTCGCTGGTGGCGGCGTGTCTTCCGTCTCCAGCGATGGCAATCGCGGCCTGGGTGCCAGCGCGCAGATTCTGATCGATGGCAAACGTATGGCCGGCAAAGCTAACGAGGCACGCGCCCAACTGGCCCGCATACCGTCAAGCCAGGTTGCCCGCATCGAGATCATACGCGGCTCATCAAGTGACCTCGATGTGCAGAATAGCGGCCAGATTGTCAATATTGTGTTGCTTGAAGCGCTGCCCACCAGCAGCCTTTCCACCGAAGTCAACGCCACTCACTATCACGACGGCACCTTGCGGCCGGGCGGATCCATGGCATTGAGCGGACAAAATGGACGCCTGAACTATGTGGTGAGCGGCCAGGCCACCAGTGGGTACGAACACTTTCAGAGTTTTGAAACCAGCGTGCGGGGGAATTTTTCACCCAACGATACCGTTGCCATCGACCGCTACCGCGATCAGATGAACTATTCATTAAACAGTAATCTTACCTTCGCGCTGACCGACAATGATCGGCTGGCATTTAACGTGCTTTATGGCGAACAGGATCCACCGATCACTCTGTTCCGCAACATCGTTGACCTTGTGCCGGCGATCCCCGTCACCTACTACGAACGCGAAGACATCCCCGCGACCGCAGAGAACTGGGAACTGGGCGGTGACTATGAACGACGGTTTGCTAACGGCAGCCGACTGAAGTTCCTGTACATTTCCAATCAGCGCACCAACAACACCACCCGCGAACGTTACCGGTCAACTACGCCAACCGACATTGGCAACAAGCTGCTGTTCCTGGACACCGCCAGTCGTTATCAGGAAAAAATTGCGCGCTCGTCGTACACGTTTACGGTCTCTGAATCTCAGGGGCTGGAGCTCGGATTTGAGCGGGCACAGACCACACAGTACTCCGATCTTCGCCAGGGTGTCCGCACCAGCGCACCCGGCGTTGCCGCGTTTGGCGGACTCACGCCGCTGATTTTGCCCAACGCATCGTCGCTTGTTGAAGAGGTTCGGTATGAGCCCTTTGCCGTGCACAACTGGCAGATAAACCCACGGATGACACTGGAAAGCACGCTGGTGGCGGAATATTCCGAAATTGCCCAGACCGGCGATGTTTCGCGCACCCGTGACTTCAACTTCATCAAACCAAAGCTGGACTTTCGTTTTAATATCAATAGCTCGCTGCAACTGAATGCCACGCTAGAGCAGTTTATTTCACAACTCACATTTGCGGATTTCTCGCGCTCTGTTAATGAGCGTGATGATGATCAGGACACCATGGCCGGCAACCCTGAACTGAGTCCGGAAGAAAGTATCCGCACCGAAATCACGCTGGATTACCGCTTGCCCGGTGATGCAGGCACCCTCAATACGCGCTTGTTTCATTACGACTTTGACAACAAGATAGG
>CAMBPO010000079.1 GCA_945869725.1 Klebsiella pneumoniae | reverse complement strand
TCCGGCCTCGAACAAGCCATGCGCCAGGTCGCTGAGCAGTTGGGTGGTTTGCCTTTGAGTGCGGTGGTGATGATCAGTGACGGTGCAGATAATGCTGACACCGATCCTCTGCTCAGTGCGCGCGACTTTGCTGTGCGCCAGATACCGGTGTTTACCGTTGGCGTTGGCGAGGAACTGATACCGCGTGATGTGGGCATCAGCTCGGTTTCTGCATCACAGACCCTGTTGGAAAACAGTGTTTTTGACGTGCAGGTTGACCTGAATCATCAAGGCTACAGTGGTCAGGCGCTGACGCTGCGGGTGATGGACGGCGAGACCGAAGTTTCTGCCCAACAGATCACGCTGGCCAGTGACGGTTCGCGCCGCGTGGAGCTGGAAGTCAGTCCCGAACGCAAGGAACCCATTCTTTACGAGTTGCGGGTCGATGAACTCGATGGCGAAATTGTGCTGCAGAACAATCGTTATCAATTCCTGGTAGACAACAGCGAGCGACCACCGCTCAACGTCTTGTATGTGGATGGACACCCGCGCAATGAATTCAAATTTATCCGCCGCGCGGTTGAGAGTGACACCAGTCTGCGTCTGGCGTCTTATCTGCGAACCGGGCCAGGTCGCTTCTACAGGCAAGGTATTTCGTCCCCACTGGAACTCAGCGCAGGCTTTCCGACCACGGCTGAAGATCTTTATCAATACGAAGCGGTGATTCTGGGTGATATCGGCCGAGACTTTTTCACCGATGAGCAATTATTGATGCTGCAGGAGTTTGTCGCTGAACGTGGCGGTGGCCTGTTGGTTGCGGGCATGCTGGATGATGCCTTTGTCGACAGTGTGGTGGCAGACATTCTGCCGTTGAGCGTCAGCCGCTCAGATATGCTGCCTTCTAATTTGCAAGGCGGAATCCGCCGCGGGTCTCATGCGACTGGCGAATTGTTTGCGCCGCGTTTGACGGCGGCAGGTGAGTTCTCAGAGTTGCTGCGGCTGGACAGTGATGACGCAATCAATCGGCGGTTGTGGTCGGAATTGCCAACATTGCAGGGCATTTACGCCACCGGGCGCGCCAAGCCCGGAGCAACGGTGCTGATGGAACATCCTTCCTTGCAGTATCAGAATCAGGCATTGCCATTACTGGCAACTCAACGGTACGGCAGTGGCCGCAGCATGAGCATGAATACCGCCAGTACCTGGCGTTGGCAGATGTTGATGTCAGCGGAAGACGAATCGCATGAGCGTTTGTGGCGGCAGATGCTGCGCTGGCTTGCGCAGGGCGCTTTGGAAAGAGTCAGCATTAATTTTGATAAGCCGTTCTACAATGCTGGAGACACTGTCAGTGTGTCGGTCAAGGTGCTGGATGCCAGTTACGAGCCGGATAACAATGCCTCGTTGTGGATTCAGCGCACTGACCCACTGGGCAACGCCGTTGATATAGCTATGGAGTGGGATATCAATCAGGACGGCACCTATGTCAGCCGCTTTGAGGCCAGCGACGAAGGTGTTTATCGGGTGCTGGTCGATGTGGCCAGTGCTGTCGGTAGCGGTCTTGAGTCTGAAAAAACGGCGGCGTTTGTGGTCACTCCGTCATTAAGAGAATTTAATAATGCCGGGCGCGATACCGGTATGTTGTCCCGGATTGCCGACAGCGGCGGCGGTCAGTATTACGACCTGTCAGCAGCCAGACAACTGATCAACGATATCGATCATGTGCCCGGCGCTTATTCCCGCGAAGTTCAGGAAGATCTCTGGGATCGTCCGTGGTTGTTGATCCTGCTGATTACGTTGATGTGTATGGACTGGATGGCGCGGCGGTATCGGGGGTTGTCATGATGCGAGCGTATCAACTGCTGGTTGTGTCGATGCTGGTCTGCTGCGGCAGTGTCGTCGCTCAGACCGAACAAACAGTGAGTCAGCCTGGTTCTGGATCTGGTTCTGAATCAGAAGACACGCCGTGGTTCCAGCAAACGCCGGAGAACAACAAGTTTGCGCTGATCATTGTGGGAGCCTCTGCCAATGATGAGATCCGCTCGCGGCTGCGCGGTTGGGTGACCGATCTGCATGCCAGCCTGCTGGACGATTACGGTTATGACAGCGACGCCATTGAATTGTTGATCGACGACGGCAGCAATGTCGGTAATGCGTCGTCTATTGTCAGCGGTGGGTCGCGGGTTGCAGATATTGAAGCCGCCATCGAGCGCATCCGCAGCCGCAGTGAAGCCGGTGACCAGTTGACGGTGTTCCTGTTTGGCCACGGCTCCAGTACCTTCGGAGATGCCAAATTTAACAATGTTGGGCCTGACATGACCGGCAGCGAGTTGGCAGACATGCTGTCACCATTAACCGGCATTGACATGGTGATGTTCAACACCACCAGTGCCAGTTTTGAGTTCTCCCGCGAGCTCGCCGGGTTAGGTCGCGTTGTGGTGTCGGCGACACGCTCCGCCGCAGAACGTTATGACCCGCTGTTTGGTGGTTTTCTGGTGGCAGCCTTGCAGCAGAAGCGCGCCGATATTGACAGAAACGCCAGGGTCTCGGTGCTTGAGGTGTTTAATTATGCCAGTGGCCAGGTAGCACAGTGGTACCGCGACCAGGACAGATTATCAACGGAAAACGCAGTGCTGGATGATTCGGGAGACGGCCTGTTTACCCGCGAGCCCGGCACAGGGCAGCCTGATGGCTTGCTTGCTGAAATTGCCTACATCAATGTGATCAGCGCCGGCACACAAAAGACCTCGGCGGAGGCGTTGCGTTTGACTGCGCAGATGCAAAGCATCGAGCGTGAGATTTTTATCCTCCGCAATCAGAAAGTGAATTACCTGGAAGAAGACTATTGGAGCCGGCTGGAAGCCCTATTGATTGATCTGGCTACCCGAACGAGGAGATACAATGAATTACCCTGATGTTTCCCGTCCCTTCATGTCAGAACGCGCAGCATTAAGACGCGCGGTTCACCGCAGTGCCGCGATTGCAGGACTTTGCATGTTGTCTGTGCTGCCGGTCTCTGATGTTGATATCCCCGGCACTCAGATCAGCCTGAGCCTGGTTAGCACTGGCTGGGCGCAGCCGGTCGAGTTGTCGGCGCTGGATAATCTGACCCGCGGCAACGAGTTGTTGCTGCGAGGCTCTTATCTGGGCGCTATCGAAGCATTTAATTCGGTTCGTGAGGATGCCTGGCGTGAACAGGCAGCACTGGGACTAAGCAAAGCCATGGCCATGACCGGTCAGTACGATCAGGCTATTGCTGCGGTGCGGGCACTGGTGCGCGACCCGGCGGACACTCCGTTGGCGGCCACGCAACTCGCTGAACTCTACCGAATGACCGGACGATCTGCGGAGGCACAGGAATTGCTGGCTGAGGTGGTGGCGGGTCAGATGAATCCACCCGTGCGCACGCTGGTACAGTACGGTCTGGTGTTGGACTTGCGCGGTGAACTGGACGAGGCAGCGGTGCAATACACTGCCGCGCTGGCGCGCTACGACAGTGGTTTGGTGTTTGATTCTGCCGACGTCGGGATGGTTGCGCTGGCCGCATGGAAACTGGACGAGTTTCATGATGCCAATGCCTTGTTTGCGGAAGCCGTGCGTCTGGATTCCAATAACCTGGAAGCGCTGACCTTGTGGGGAGATCTGTTTCAGGAAAAGTTCAATGACGCCGACGCAGAGACCAACTACAACCTTGCACTGACCATTAACCGGCGTTACACCCCGGCATTAACCGGTATGGCACGCATCAGTAGTCCTGAGCGTTATCTGGCCATGGGGCTGGAGGTCAACTCCCGTGATGTTGCAACGCTGGAGACTTACGGGTTGTTGATGGTGCGCAACTACCAGCAGGACACTGGCCGTGATTACCTGGATCAGGCGCTGGCTGTAAATCCGGAGTCGGTGACTGCCTTGTCGTCACTGGCGGCGCTGGCAGCTATTAATGACGACATGCCAGCATTTGATGCGCTTTTGCAGCGTGTGAATGCCTTCAGCCCGGAGAGTTCGGAATTTTTTGCCGGCGTTGCGGATTATCTTGGAAACAACTATCGCTTCACTGAAGCGGTTGCTTATGCGCGCAGGGCGATTGCCCGTGACCCGAATAACTGGCATGCCCACACGGTGTTGGGCGGCAATCTGGTGCGTCTCGCGGAGGAGATTGAAGGCAAGCAGCATCTGGAAATGGCCTTTGATAATGACCCCTTTAATGTGATGACCTCGAACATGTTGCAAGTGTTTGATGTGCTGGAAGGTTACGCCACTCTGGAAACCGAACATTTTCGCGTCAACATGAGTCACCGTGATGCGCAGGTGTTGTGGCCGTACATGGCGCCTTTGCTGGAAGAGAGCTGGGCAACTCTTGTCGAGAAATACAAGTTTGAGCCGGAAGTGCCTGTGCTTATTCAAGTTTTTGAGCGCACTGAAGATTTTGCCGTAAGGTCGGTGGGACTGCCGGATATCGGCCCTCTGGTGGGCATTTGTTTTGGCAAGGTGGTGACGCTGATTTCCCCGGACACGCTCAGTGCTAACTGGCAGGAAATACTCTGGCATGAATTGGTCCATGTGTTCACCTTGCAAATGACTCAGAACCGCATGCCACGCTGGTTATCTGAGGGCATTTCCACCTGGGAAGAGCGTCAGGCGCGTCCGGAATGGGGACGCCGGCTTGGGCTGGAACTGGTGCGCGCTGTAGAGCAGGGACAACTGTTGCCGGTGTCCAATCTGAATGAAGGTTTTACCGGTGCAAACAGCAACGCAGATCTGAGTTTTGCCTACTTTCAGTCGTACCTGGTGGTTGAGTACATTGCTGAACAGTACGGTTTTGAAAAGCTGCGCGAACTGATTCTGGAATACGCACACATCCGCGACGAGAGTGAGATGTTTGCCAATGTGTTTGAGATGGATATGGTCAGTTTTGATAATGGATTCCGCGACTGGATTCAGCAGCGTGTGGATCAGATCAATGTGTATGTCCATGTCGAGGACAGCGACGACGAGGGTGCAGGGCACGGCCATGGTGTGCGCGAAAACAACAGCGCGGTGCTGGCGGAACTGTATAACAACCAGTCTTTGAAGGAGCACATGCGCGGTCGTGTTGAACAGCAGCCGCGTGATTTCCAGGCCCATCTGCAGTTGGGCATTGTGCTGTTCCGTGAGGCTGCCTATGACGAAGCCATTTTCCATCTGCAGACGGCGCAGGGCATTTTGCCAGATTATTCCGGTTACCCCAGCCCGTCACTGGTGTTGTCGCAGATTTATGAAGCGCAAGGCAACAACGAGGCGATGATGGCGCAGTTGGCTGTCATGCTGCAAAACCAACAGCATGATTCCGCCTCTGCCTTGAAACTTGCTGAGGCTGCGCTGGCGGCGGGTGATACCGGGCAAGCCGATTATTATCTGAGTCGTGCGTTGGCAGTAGATCCTTATCAACCGGATATCCACCGCAGCGGCGCCCAACTGGCGCAGCAATTAGGCGATACCGGCCGCGCTGTTCAGGAATTCGAAGTACTGGTGATGCTGGATCAGAGTGATCCGGTAGATGCGCGAACCAATCTGGCTGGGGCTTACTTGGATAACCAGCAGCTTGATCAGGCGCGTCTGACCGTGCTGCGGGCGCTGGAAACGGCGCCGGGCTACCAGCGCGCGCAAGACATTCTGCTCAGAGCCGTTGAGCGCAGTAGCCAGTCGTCAGAGGTGATCCCCCAGCCATGAGTAAGTACTGCAGCAGCCCACAGGCAGTGATCAGGGTCATCATCATGCTGACCATGACCTTGTTGCCGGCTGTTGTCTTTGCTCAGGTTGAGCCACTACAGCCTCCACCCCAACGAGAAATCAGAGCGCCGGATGTCAGCTTGCCGCCAGTGTCTGCACCGCAGTCCCGGCCGCGTGACGGCATGGCGTTCCCTCAGGATTTTGATATCCGCAGTCTGCGCGATGGCCTGGCGACGCAGGGACAGGGACTAGACAGAGCACAGACGGGGCCGGTCAACCGCCCCGAGTTTACCTGGGTGCGCGGTCGCTACGAGAATTATCCGGCAGGCCGAGGAGGGCGACGGGGCGGGTGGTGGGATACCGATTTTCCCGATGCTGAGCAGAATTTTATGCGTGGCGTGCAGCGTTATACGTTTATTGATACCGACACCAACAGTCCGCGCTGGATGGATCTGACTGATCCCGAGCTGTTTGAGCACACGTTTTTATACATGACCATGAAGCGTGTGCCCATTGGCAGTATGCGTACCGGGCCGGATTTTAATCCCCTGGAAGTCGAAGTCTTGCGCGAGTTCATGCACCGCGGCGGGTTTGTCATGCTCGATGATTTCTGGGGTGAAGCACATTTTCAGGACTTTCTGATCGAGATAACCAAAATTTTTCCTGACCGGCAATTGGTCAAGCTGGACATGAATCACGAAGTTTTCCGCATGTTTTATGACATTGAGGAAGTGCCGCAAGTGCCGGGCCGCGCAGTGACCTGGGATTACGGCAACGTTACCTTAAACGACCCGCGTTATCCGCCATCCGTTCATGCCATTCTGGATGATATGGGGCGCGTCATGCTGGTGGCCAACTTCAACTCGGATATGGGTGATGGCTGGGAACATACATTTCTGGAAATGTATCCCACAGAAATGACCAATCAGGCTTATCGTCTCGGTATCAATTATCTGATTTACGCTTACACACATTAAATTTACAGGACACACATATGACAGACACCAACATCATTAATGACACCCCGGTAGCCGGTCTGGAAGACCATGACGATCTGGCGCTGGTCAGAAAGATGCAGTTGGGTCGTGACCAGATGGTGCACGAAATCCGCAAGGTTATTGTGGGTCAGGATTCGGTCATTGAGGAGCTGCTGATTGCGCTGTTTGCTGGCGGGCATTGTCTGGTGACGGGGGTGCCGGGTCTGGCAAAGACGCTGTTGATCAAAACGGTTGCTGACATTCTGCAATTGAATTTCAGCCGTATTCAATTCACACCGGATCTGATGCCCTCCGATGTGGTGGGCTCTGAAATTGTTGAAGAAAGTGACGGCCGGCGCAAACTGGTATTTGTTAAAGGCCCGATTTTTACCAATATCCTGCTGGCTGACGAAATCAACCGTACACCACCCAAGACCCAGTCGTCGCTGCTGGAGGCGATGGAAGAGCGGCAGGTCACCGCTGCCGGTGTCACGCACAAAATGTCCAGCCCGTTTTTTGTGCTGGCAACACAAAACCCCATCGAACTTGAGGGGACCTATCCGCTGCCGGAAGCCCAGCTTGACCGTTTTATGTTCAAGATGGAGCTGGGTTATCTGACCGAAGAAGAGGAAGTGCAGGTGGTCAGCAGTACTACGCGTGTGGTGGATCGCACAGTATCCCACCCGCTCAGTGGTGAAGACATTCTGGATTTCCAACGCATAGCACGGCAGGTGCCGGCCGCGCAGGCAGTCGTTCAATATGCTGTGCATCTGGTACATTCGACCCGACCTCAAAGCCCGGCATCGCCGCAGTTTGTCAAAGACTGGGTGACTTGGGGCGCCGGTATCCGAGCATCACAGAATCTGGTGCTCGCCGGTAAAGTCAGGGCGCTGCTGCATGGCCGCTACAATGTATCGTTTAATGATATCCGTGCGTTGGCGCCCTCTATACTGCGTCACCGCTTGCAACTTAATTTCCACGCTGAAGCTGAGCGTATCACCACGGATGAACTGATACGCCGCGTACTCGATACCGTGCGCGCGCCAGGCGCATAACATGACGCAAAGCACGAATTTTATCGATCCGTCTGTGCTTGCTACCCTCGATAATCTCGAGATGCGGGCCAGAGTGATTGTGGAGGGATTTATTGCCGGTCTGCACAAAAGCCCCAAGCGTGGTTTTAGTGTGGAGTTCACGGATTATCGCCACTATATCCGTGGTGATGATATGCGCCATGTGGACTGGAAGCTCTACGCCCGCTCGGACAAGATGTATATCAAGCAGTACGAAGACGAGACCAACGTACGTTGTTACATCCTGCTCGACAGCAGTGCCTCCATGGCATACGCCTCTGCATCCATGAGCAAACTCGATTACGGGCGCACACTGGCCTCCGCACTGGCGTACTTTATTATGCGCCAGCGTGATGCAGTGGGGTTGATAACCTTTGATGACAAAATTAAAGACTACATTCCTGCCAAAGCGCGCCAGGTGCATCTGATACGAATTCTGCGCAGCCTGCACGAATTGCAGGCCGGTGGACAAACCAACAGCGTGCGTCCGCTGAGTGAACTGGCGATGACGCTGAATCAGAAAAGTCTGGTCATTCTGATCAGTGACATGCTTGAGGACGAGCAGGCCACGATCAAGACCTTGATGCAGTTGCGTGCCATGGGCAACGAAGTGATCGTGTTTCATGTGCTGGATAATCAGGAGTTGTATTTCAACTTTAATGAATCTACTGAGTTTGTAGACATGGAAAACGCGGAAACCCATATCACTTCGCCGCAGGCGATCCGCAACGCCTATCTGGAGAATCTGCAGCGTTACCTCGATGATTGCAAAAAGAAATGTCAGAGCAGCGGCGTGGATTACTGTCTGCTGGATACTTCGCAGCCTTTGGACAAGGCGCTGGCCTCGTATTTGTCCCGCCGGACCAGGAGCTCATAAATGGGTTTCCTTACGCCTTTGTTTTTATTGGGACTGTTGGCTGCCGCCATACCCATTGCCATTCATCTGATTCGCCGCGAGAACCCGCCCAAGGTGATGTTTGGAACCTTGCGTTTTGTCAAACAGACCACCAAAAAACTGATCCTGTTCCAGCAGATTCAGCAGTGGTTATTGTTATTGATGCGCGCGGCACTGATCTGCCTGCTGGTGCTAGCGTTTGCCCGGCCACTGCTGTTTCAGGGCGGCATGGCGCGGCTTATCGATGCTGAACCCAGATCGGTGGCTATTTTGCTGGATACTTCGCTGAGTATGCGTGTGGGTGAGCGTTTTGAGCGCGCCAAAGCGCAGGCGCTGCAAGTGCTGGACGGCCTTAATGCCGGTGATGAAGCCGCGGTGCTGACCTTCGCCGATGGCACACTCACAGTTCGTGAACTGAGTAGCGATATCGATGGCTTACGGGCGTTTGTTAACGCTCTGGATGAGCCGGGTTACGATCGTGTGCGCTTTTATCCAAGCTTGCAGCAAGCGGATGACATGCTGGCAGAGTCACAGCATCAGCGGCGCCAGATCGTGATGATTTCAGACTTCAAGGCGTCAGGCCTCGACAGTGATGCGCTGGTCAGTGATGGGCAGTCAGTCGATCAAAATCGCTGGATGCTAGCGGCAGGTACTGGCTTTTTGCCTGTTGATGTGGGCGACGAGCGCAGCAGCAACCTGAGCTTGACCGATGTGCGCTCGCCTGCACAACTGCTGGAGAATCAGACTGATTATGAAGTACTGGCCAGAGTGCGCAGCACCGGTAGTGTGTTTCTGGATCGCGGTAATCTGTCGTTGAATCTGCGGTCACAGGCGGGCGACGACGTCGTTACCAATAATACCGGCAGTATTCCGGTGCAATTGAATGAACGCTCTGAGGCGGTGATCAATTTGCCATTAAATCTGGATGCTACCGGTGCGTTTACGGGTGAGCTTGTACTGTCCGGCGATGATGTTGATCTTGATAATCGTTGGTACTTTTCACTGGATGTGCTGCCACGCATGCGCGTGCTGGTGGTTAACGGTGATCCTTCAACTGATTGGTATGACGACGAGGCGCACTGGTTTGTGCTGGCGTTGCAGGGTCTGGAAAATTCCCCCTTTGATGTCAC
>CAMBPO010000078.1 GCA_945869725.1 Klebsiella pneumoniae | reverse complement strand
GATGGCGGTGATGGTGGCAGTGTCTATCTGATCGGTGATCTGGCGCTGAATACCTTGGTCGATTTTCGCTTCCAGCGTCGCTATATCGCTCAGGCTGGCCAAGGTGGCATGGGCGCTAACTGCACGGGCCGTGCTGGCGATGATCTTGTGGTCCGGGTTCCGGTGGGGACGACCGTGGTTGATAAAAATACTGAGGAACTGATCGCTGACATATCCGAAGAGGGCCAGAAAGTACTTGTAGCCCGCGGCGGATTTCATGGTCTCGGAAATACGCGTTATAAATCAAGCACTAACAGGGCTCCTACCAAAACCTCCAAAGGTAGCGATGGCGAAGTGCGTACTCTGCAGTTGCAGCTGAAGGTCTTGGCTGATGTCGGCTTGCTGGGAATGCCGAATGCCGGTAAATCTACCTTGCTGCGGGCAGTGTCTGCTGCACGCCCTAAGGTTGCCGACTATCCCTTTACCACATTGGTGCCGGGGCTTGGTGTGGTGCGAATTGAGCTTGAGCGCAGTTTTGTGATGGCGGATATCCCCGGAGTTATCGAGGGTGCTTCCCACGGTGCCGGATTAGGATTTCGCTTCCTGAAGCATCTGTCACGTACTCGCTTGTTGCTTCATATGATTGATGCAGCTCCGATGGATGAGGAGGTGGACCCCGTCGCGCAAGCGCGCGCTATTGTTGATGAGCTGGCTGGATTCAGTGAGACGTTGGCAAAAAAAGAGCGATGGCTGGTCTTGAATAAAGCTGACATGGCGGATGATGAAATTCTGGATGCATTGCAGCAGCGCTTTGTTGACGAGCTTGGCTGGGATATTCCAGTTTATAGAATTGCAGCGATTGATGGCACCGGTTGCCAGAAGTTGTGTCAGGACATAATGCGATCCGTTGAATTGCACAGAGAGCGCCTCGAGCAGGATCCTGACTACATCGAGTTACACAAGACCAGTGACCAGCAGATGGAGTTCGAGATCAGGCGCAGTATCGAGCGCAGTCGAGAGCGACGAATTGCAGAAGATCCTGATCATGTAGATGATTTTGACGACTTTGATGAGGATTTTTAATTGGCGCGTCGTTGGGTAGTTAAAATTGGCAGCTCTCTGATCACCAATAATGGCACAGGCCTTGATCGTGTCGGGATTGAAAACTGGGTCAGACAGCTTGTTGCGCTGCAACAAAGTGGCATCGAAGTGGTTTTGGTGTCGTCGGGGGCAGTTGCGGAAGGAGTGGCGCGGTTGGGTTTAAAGTCGCGCCCAAAGGAAATCCATTTGCAGCAGGCAGCGGCCGCAGTGGGTCAAATGGGTTTGATTCAGACCTATGAGACCAGTTTCAAACAGTACGGCGTGCATACAGCGCAGGTGCTGCTTACCCACGATGACCTCTCCAATCGAAGACGGTATCTTAATGCTCGCAGCACCCTTGCCGTGCTTGTGTCGATGCGGGTAGTGCCGGTGATCAATGAAAATGACACGGTAGCAACTGCCGAGTTGTGTTTTGGTGATAATGATACGTTGGGTGCGTTGGTTGCAAATCTTCTGGGTGCTGACACCCTCATCATTCTGACTGATCAGAAAGGATTGCACGAAGTCGATCCGCGCTCAAACCCGGACGCACCATTAATCAGTGAGGCCATGGCAGAAGATAGCCGGCTTCTGCAAATGGCAGGCGGAAGTGGCAGTTTGGGTCGTGGCGGCATGATCACAAAAATTACGGCTGCACGCCTTGCCGCAAGATCTGGCGCTCGCACAATCATTGCGAACGGCAGAGAAACGGATGTCCTGATTCGGTTAAACCAAGGGGAATCAATTGGCACTCTGCTGTTACCTGAAAAGCAGCCTATGGCGGCTCGAAAGCAGTGGTTGGCAGGACAGTTGAAGGCTAAAGGCCAGTTGGTGCTTGATGCCGGTGCGGTCAAGGTGCTTACAGAATCTGGTCGCAGTTTGTTGCCGGTGGGTGTTGTTTCTGTCAAAGGCCCGTTTGATCGGGGCGATGTAGTAGTCTGCAAGGACGAAGAGGGTAAGGAAATTGCGCGTGGTTTGATCAACTATGATAGCCGTGAAGCGGAGCAATTGGTGCGTCAGCCCAGCCGTATGATCGAAAATATTCTTGGCTATCTGGGGGATGAAGAAATCATTCACCGTGACAATCTGGTTTTGACAGAATAACGGTAAAAATTCGGCTCCTCAGAAAGTTGACAACAGAAATAGCACAGAATTAAGGCTACTCTTGAAAAGAGCAGCCTTTATTCTTGCTTGATCTAGGTGATTATAAATGGCGGCTGACTATGTAGCCGCCAGGGCCCGATCAGGCCGCTTTTAAAGCAAGAATTGCGGTGTTGAGACGGCTTTTATGCCGAGCCGCCTTGTTCTTATGGATAATACCTTTATCCGCCATGCGATCAATGACAGGAACTGCGCGCTGATAAGCGGCTGTTGCATTGTCATAGTTACCTTCCTGGATCGCAGCAACTACCTTTTTTATGTAGGTACGAACCATAGAACGGAAACTGGCGTTGTGGCGGCGAGCGTTTTCATTTTGACGCGCGCGTTTGCGTGCTTGTGCAGTGTTGGCCAACTGATGCTCCTTGAGATACTGTCAACGTGTGGCAAATTTTGAGACGCGGAATAATGCCGGCAATCGATACTGTTGTCAAGGCTGTAATCCGCTGCATCTGGCTTTTGCAAAAGGTCTCCAGCCTGGTCCGACAGATGTCAGCACCTGTGTTAAGCTCAGGCTAACTATCTTTGCCGAAGCTCTATGAGTACTTAAAGAAGGAGTTTTTATGAGCACAATTGATATCGGAATCAGTGAGCCTGATCGTCTGGCTATCGCCGAAGGACTCAAGCATCTTTTGGCGGATTCTTACACGCTTTACCTGCAAACGCATAATTTTCACTGGAATGTTGAAGGCCCGCAGTTCAGGGAATTGCACCTGATGTTCGAGGAGCAATACACTGAGTTGGCGTTAGCTGTGGATGAAGTTGCGGAACGCATCCGTGCGCTTGATGTGCCTGCACCCGGCACTTACAAAGAGCTATCAAGGCTGAGTGCTATCAAAGAAATCGATGGAGTGCCTGATGGCAAGACCATGGTTGACCTACTGACATCCGGTCACGAGCAATTGGTCAAAACCTGTCGTCACGTCCTAAAGCTTGCGCAGTTTGCTAACGACGAGTCAACGGCTTCGCTCGCTTCAGATCGGATGCGCATCCACGAGAAAACTGCGTGGATGCTTCGCGTGCTGAACAAATAGCCGGGGCGCCATGGTGCGATCTTGGTCCGGTGTTTTATCAACGCCAGAACAGGTACCACACGATGTAGAGTAGACTGAATCCTGACAGGTAAACCATGCCAGCCCATGCCAATCCGTTCATGAATCCGGATATACCACTGCCACGGATCAGGCTAAAATTCAGCCAGGCGAAAAATGGTGTGGTGATAAATGCAAGAGTCATGGCAAATGTCAGCATCGGGCTCAGTGCGGTCTGAAAGAACAGAATGATGGCCATGCCGGACGCAGCCTGGAGCATCGTCCATGCGCTCAGTGCCCACGGCTTTGGTGCGTGCTGGTGTTTAAACATCAGGCTGAATGACTCGTTAAGGGTTCTTGCATAACCATCCAGTACGGCTAGGGTTGTTCCGAACATACACATAAACGCAATAAACGCAATGAACAGACGTGACCATTCACCAATCGTAGAGGCATACATTGATACCAGTTGTTGAGCAAATGCAGCACTGGCCATCGCGATTGGTTGTTCTGTGCCATGTTGCAGCAGTGCGCCTAGTGCCACAAAGGCAACTGCCAGCACCACCGCTATCGCATATCCGAGATTAAAGTCAAAAAGCCCGTCAGACAGCGACACGGTGGTGAGTTTTTGTTTTGATCGTAACCACAGTGAGTTGATGGCGGAAAGTTCAATCGGCACCGGCATCCAGCCCATTGTCGCTACGATAAATGCCAGCGCAGACAGTTGCCAGGGAGACGGGCTAACAAAATCTGCTGGTGCCATGGGTCCGTTGCGCCAAGCGATAAACAGCGCCACAAACGTGCAGACAGTCAGCACTAGCATCAGCAAGCGTGATAATCCGTCGAGTACCCGATAGTGCCCAGCAAGCAAAATACTCAGGCAGACTCCTAGCAGCATCAGGCACAGGACGGTAAGACTGAGGTTCCCAGGTATAAAGTACTGCAACAGGCTGGCGGTCAGCAGTAACACGCCAGCAGTATTGACGACCGCCGCAATCAAATTCAGCAAGGTAAATGCAATCAGCCAGCCTTGACCTTTTTGCTGATAACCTTCGATGAGACTTTTGTTGTTGATCAGTGTGTACTGAACACCAAAACGGAAAAAAGGGTACTTCAACACATTAACAAGCACAATGAGCCACAGCAATTGCCATCCAAACAAAGCGCCTGATTGGGTAGATGCCACCAGATGTGAAGCTCCGACAGCTGCGGAAGCCATCACCATTCCAGGGCCAATCGCCCGCCATCGATTAATTCGTTGTGTTTTGTTCATGGGTTATTCTTCTGAAGTTTTAGTGCTTGTTTGTATCGTTTTTTATTGTCAGGGTGCCCATAATGCGCACAGCGCAGCATAATGGAATGCTGAAACGAGAGAAAGAGACTACAACGTGAGCAGTTCCAGTTCCAGTTCCAATTCGCCTGAGCCCGGACAGGAAAAGAGCCGCCAGAAAGGCGATGTATCGCCCGTTGCTGATCCGGCCCAGCCTCCAAAGGCTCGCGCAGGATTGCTACGTTCAAGTGCAATCACCGGCAGCATGACGTTTGTGTCGCGAATGCTGGGCTTGGCGAGAGATGTCGTGTTGGCCCATGTATTTGGCCCCGGAGACGGCTCTGACGCATTTTTTCTAGCCTTCAAGATACCCAACTTTCTGCGCAGATTGTTTGCCGAGGGCGCCTTTAACCAGGCATTTGTGCCGGTACTGTCTGAGTATCGAAGCCAGCGAACCCTCGCAGAGGTGCAGACCCTGATCAACGTGGTGTCGGCATATCTTGGTACCATCCTGCTGCTCATCAGCGTGGTGGTGGTAGCGGCGGCTCCTCTGGTTGCATGGCCAATCGCTTACGGATTTACCGACGAGCCTGCAAAGTTTGCGTTGTTTGTGGATATGTTGCGTATCACCTTCCCATACCTGTTTTTGATTTCGATGACCGCGTTTGCCGGTTCAATTCTGAATAGTTATGACCGCTTTGCGGTGCCTGCGTTAACACCTTCGCTGTTGAATGTTTCACTGATTGGTTCCGCGTTGATATTGAGCCCGTATTTTGATCAGCCTGAAATTGCTTTGGCATGGGGCGTACTGATTGCCGGTATCAGCCAATTCTTGTTTCAACTGCCATTTCTCGCGCGCATGAACTTATTGCCAAGGCCGCGATTTCAGCGTGGGCATGAGGGAGTCAGCCGCATACTCAGGTTGATGGTGCCAGCGCTGTTTGGCGTTTCAGTGAGTCAGATCAATCTGTTGCTGGACACGGTTATTGCGTCATTTCTGGTATCTGGCAGTGTCTCATGGTTGTATTTCTCCGAACGGTTGATGGATCTGCCGCTGGGAATTTTTGCTGTGGCGGTGGCCACCGTTGTTCTGCCGAGTTTGTCCCGTCGCCACGCGGAGAAATCATCACACGAGTTTGCTGCCCTGCTGGATTGGGCATTCAGGCTGATTTTGCTGATTGCCGTTCCAGCTTCACTGGCGCTGGTCCTGCTGGCTCAGCCGATGATCATCACTTTGTTTCAGAATGACAATTTTGATGTCTTTGACGTAACTCAGGTAACACTCAGTCTGCAAGCTTATGCACTTGGGTTGACTGCGTTTATGGCCATCAAAGTTTTTGCACCGGGCTATTACGCCAGGCAGAACACCAGCACGCCGGTGCGCATTGGCATTGTGGCCATGGTTGTAAATATGTTTTTGAATATTTTGCTGGTGTTTGTGCTGGATTTCGCTCATACCGGACTGGCGCTGGCAACATCCCTTGCAGCGTTTCTGAATGCCGGCCTGCTGTTGTTTGGTTTGTGGCGAGGTGGCATTTATCAATTTCAGCCCGGCTGGGGTCTGTTTCTGGCAAGGATGCTGTTTGCCAATGTGCTTATGGCGGGTATGTTGGTCTGGGTAGCAGGCGATTGGCGCATGTGGCTTGAGTGGCCGGTGGCTCAGCGTGCGTCCATGCTGGCTGTTGTGTGTGTTGGAGGTCTGCTGACATATCTTGCAGTCTTGTTTCTCACTGGCATGAGGGCTGCTGATTTTCGACGACAGGCATAACAAACGCCGCGCGAAATCAGCCCAACTTGCTTGCATAGTGCCCAACCTCCAGAATAGAACGGAAATTTGGAAATCTCAGGAAAGTAGTTATGTCAGCCAAAACGCGGGAAGTAGACAATTTGCACATTATTTCGCAGGAGGAGTTGCCCACTCCTGCCGAGCTCAAGCGAGACATGCCCTTAAGAGGCGATGCTCTGGATACAGTTCTCTATGGACACCACAGCGTTAAAGGCATCCTTGACAACAAGGACCACCGATTGTTGGTTGTGGTTGGCCCCTGCTCGATTCACGATACCGCCTTGGCGATGGATTACGCACGTTTGTTGAAGCCGCTGGCGGATGAATTGAAAGACACGCTGATGATCGTGATGCGCGTTTATTTTGAGAAACCGCGGACCACGGTCGGCTGGGAAGGCTTGATTTACGATCCTTATCTGGATGGCAGTCACCGCATAGAGCATGGTTTACGAATCGGCAGGCAGTTAATGCTGGATATCAACGCGTTGGGACTACCGATTGCCGTCGAGGCGCTGGATCTCATCTCCCCTCAGTATCTTCAGGATTTGGTGAGCTGGACAGCCATTGGGGCACGGACAACAGAATCGCCTACGCATCGGAAGTTATCGAGCGGCATTTCTTCAGCGGTTGGTTTTAAAAACAATGTGGATGGAAGTTTGTCCGTTGCAGTTAACGCTATTCGGTCCGCCAGTGCCGTCAACACATTTATCAGTGTCACTGAAAATGGCCGTGTCGCTGCCTTCAGAACATCGGGCAACCCGCATTGTCATGTCATTCTGCGCGGCGGTAAGGAGCCGAACTTTCAGGCACCCTTTGTAGCAGCCTGTGAGGCAGAGTTGCGTAAGGCGGCTTTGGCAGAGAATATTCTGGTGGATTGCAGTCACGGTAATTCTCGCAAGCAATACGAGTTGCAACTGGAGGTGCTGGATGATGTTGCTCAGCAGATTGTTGCCGGGAACAAATCAATCATGGGCGTGATGGTGGAAAGCAACATCTATGCCGGCAACCAGCCCATACCCGCAGACCCGCAGGAAATTCGCTATGGTGTTTCAATTACCGATGCCTGCATCGATTGGCCAACGACTGAGACGGCATTGCGGAAACTGGCCGACGAAGTCAAAGATGTCCTTCCGGGGCGGCGTTAAGCCTCGGTAATTTTTGTGGACATGGTTGGCAACACTACCAGTAAGCTAATCAGAGTGAGCTGCCAATGATGGTAGAGAGCGTGACCAGGCCCAGTGCAACCATCATGATGACGCCAACAGTCAGGCCAATGTTTCTTGCGATTATTCTGTCTTCCATTATCAGTCTCCCGTAGCTCAAATGAAGTTAGATGCAGGATTTTGGTGCCTCGTTACTGTTTTGGTACCGCGCCCGCAAACAGATATTCCTGCACAATAGCCCTTCAAATTTTGATCTGCATCAAATAGTTAGAATATATATGTGGCAATGGATATGGTTCATTGAGCGATTGCAAGTATTTAACTATGATCCAGAAAGTGCTGCTAAACAGGCAGCGTTTTTAATATCCACAAAGGCAGACTCACCTTATGTCCCATTATAAAAAAGTGCTGGTTGCGATTGATGGATCGGACGAGTCCGACACGATTGTTAAAAAGGCGGTTGAGATAGCTGCTGCCAATAAAGCCGTGTTGAGTGCGGTGCTGGTATTTGAACCGTTGTTGGGCAGTTATTCATTTGAGCTGAACATGGCAGACTTTGAGACGCTTCAGAAACAGCATCAGGCCATGGTGGCAGGCGCAGCGCGTAAATCGCTGGCCAAGCACGGCATTGCGGCTGGCAGTGTGCATTTTTTGTCGGGTAAAGCTGCGACTGAGATCAAAAAGCTGGTAGCAGAATCCTCTACAGACCTTCTGGTTATTGGCAGTCACGGACACAGCCCGATTCGGGCTATATTGGGTTCCACAGCCAACGCCGTATTACACGGCATTGGTTGTGATGTGTTGACCGTTCGCGTTTAACGTCAGGCGGACAGCACCTGCTTGATGCTGTCTGCCAGATAGTCCAGGTTGCTGTGGTTGATGCCAGCGATATTGATGCGGCTGGAATCGACCAGATAAATACTGTAGTTGTTGATCAGGCTGTGTACCTGATCAACACTCAAGCCCAGGAACGAAAACATGCCTTTTTCACGCTGAATAAAACTGAAGTCCCGGTCTATGCCTTTTGCTGCCAGGGCGTTGACCAGTTCTGTACGCAAGCCATTGATGCGGTTACGCACTTCAGTCAGCTCAGTTTCCCAGTCCGCGTTCAGTGTGCTATCTCCCAGAATTTCAATCACGACTGCTGCGCCATGATCTGGCGGCATCGAATAGATACTGCGGGCGATGGAGGCAATCTGGCTGCCAGCTGCCTTGGCGGATGCTGCGTTTCCGCTGATCACCGTCAATGATCCGGTGCGCTCGCGGTACAAGCCGAAGTTTTTGGAGCAGGAACTGACCACAACCAGTTCAGGCAAGGTCTCGGCCAGCAAGCGCACGCCGTAGGTGTCTTCGACGATGCCATCTCCCAATCCCTGATAGGCGAGATCAACAAAAGGTGTAAAGCCATTTTTATGCGCGAGCGCAGCAATTGCCTGCCACTGCTGTTCATCCAGATCGGCTCCACACGGGTTGTGGCAGCAGCCATGCAACAATACCAGATCACCTTGTCCTGCAGTGGCTAGGCTATCCATCATGGCATCAAAGCGGATGGCATGATTCTGGTAGTCGTAGTAGGGATATTTGCTGATTTGCAAGCCGGCTTCGCCGAGCAACGGGATGTGATTGGCCCAGGTAGGATCGCTGACCAGGATTTTTGCGCCGGGTTTAACTTTTTGCAGGAATTCTGCGCCAAGACGTAAACCACCGCAGCCGCCTGGCGTCTGAAAAGTCACCCGCCGTCCGCCTAACTGATCCCGCAGCGCATCACCAAAGATCAGGCCGGCAATCAGGTGATTAAAACTGTCCTGTCCAGCTGGCGCGACGTAGGTTTTGGTTTGCTGATTTGCCAGCAGACGGGTTTCTGCCTGCTTGACGGCGCGCATGACGGGCGTTTGCCCCAGCTCATTTTTATAAACGCCCACCCCCAAATCTATCTTGTGTGCATTGGTGTCAGCGCGGAAGGCTGCCATCAGCCCCAGAATTGGGTCTGCGGGTAAACTGCTGATTGATTCAAACATAATGGGGCATCCTTTAAAAAGCGGGAGTTGCTCAGAGCTGCTCGCGCAGTGCTTGTGCTTTAAGTGTGTTTTGCAGCAGTGACGCCCGCGTCATCGGGCCAACGCCGCCAGGAACCGGTGTTATAAACGAACATTTGGATTTGACTGATTCGAAGTGCACATCACCCGTGAGTCTGAAACCGCTGGCCCTGGTTTCATCAGGCACCCGTGTGATGCCGACATCAACAACGACCGCACCGTCCTTGACCATATCTGCGGTCACAAAGTCCGGTTTGCCGATGGCTACAATCAAAATATCGGCGGTTCTGCAGATCTCTGCCATGTTGGGCGTGCGGCTGTGCACCAAAGTGACAGTGGCGTTGCCTGGAGTGCTGTTACGAGACATCAGGATAGACATCGGTGTGCCGACAATATTGCTGCGACCAACAACAACACAATGTTTACCAGAGGT